>JAKVOB010000001.1:325143-650286 GCA_022483015.1 Atopobiaceae bacterium
GCGGCGAGCTTGGTGAGGTTGCGTCCGTACTCCTCGAGCATGGACTTCTCGTCGTCACCGCCGCCCATGCCCTCGGGGCCGATCCTGACCTCGGCCACGGTGGGCTTGGGCTGGGAGGTCTCGGGGTTCTGGTCCATGAGCTCGTTCACGGCGCTGCGCACCGCGTCGCCCGAGACGCCCATTCGGGAGAGCGCCTCCATGGCCACGCCGTTGCCCTCGCGCACGATGCCCAGGAGCAGGTGCTCGGTCGAGATGTAGGTCTGGCCGTGGGTCATGGTCTCGCGGTAGGCACCCTCGAGCACGCGCTTGGCACGCGGCGTGAACGGGATGTGGCCGCCAGGCACGGGCTCGGCCTCGCGCTCCGTGATCTCACGGACGGTGGCGGCCGTCTCGTCGTAGGTGACGTCGAGCTTGGCCAGGGCCTGGGCGGCGATGCCGTCACCCTCCTTGATGAGGGCGAGCAGCAGGTGCTCGGTGCCCACGTACATCTGACCGAGCTGACGAGCCTCGTCCTGGGCGAGCGACATGACCTTGCGCGCCCGGTCGGTGAACTTCTCGAACATGGGGTTCCTCTATTCCGCCTGGGGGCGCTTGCGCGAAGGAGGACAGGAGGACCTGGTCGCGCCGCACCGCCCACGCCGATTGTCTGGGTGGCTTCGGTACCACTCTACCCTTCGGACCCATGTGGCTTACATGCGCAAGCAGAAGTTCGCAGAACGCGATACGGCGACGTGGGCCGGTGGCCGCGTTGCACGACGCTTTCGACCGGCGGCTCCTCTTGGCCTTACGCCTCGGGACGCATGTGCGGGAAGAGGAGCACGTCCCTGATCGAGGCCTGGTCGGTGAGGAGCATCACCATGCGGTCGATGCCGAAGCCGATGCCGCCCGCGGGGGGCATGCCGTACTCGAGCGCGCGGATGAAGTCCGTGTCGTAGCCCATGGCCTCGTCGTCACCGTGGGCCTTGGCCTCCATCTGGGCCGCGAAGCGCGCCTCCTGGTCGACCGGGTCGTTGAGCTCGGTGAAGGCGTTGGCGTACTCATGGCCCGCGATGACGAGCTCGAAGCGGTCGGTCAGGCGGTCGTCCTCGGGCTTGCGCTTGGCCAGGGGCGACACCTCCACGGGGTAGTCGCACACGAAGGTCGGGTCGACGATGGTGCACTCGACCAGCTCGTCATAGAGCTCGAACACGAGCTTGCCGGCGCCCCAGTCGTCCTTGCAGGGGATGTCGTGGGCCTCGGCCAGCTCGCGCAGGTGCGCGACCGGCGTGTCGAGCGTGACCTCCTCGCCCACGACCTCGCTCACGAGCTCGCACATGGGGCGGCTCTGCCAGGTGCCCGACAGGTCGATGTCGGTCCCCTGGTAGGTGATGTGCTCGCCGCAGCCCGCCGCCTCGGCGGCCGCGCGGAAGACGCCCTCGGCGAGCTCCTTCATGCCCGAGAGGTCGGTGTAGGCGCAATAGGCCTCCATCGAGGTGAACTCGGGGTTGTGGGTGAGGTCCATGCCCTCGTTGCGGAAGCAGCGGCCGATCTCGCAGACACGGTCGAAGCCGCCCACGAGCAGCCGCTTCAGGGGGAGCTCCGTGGCGATGCGCAGGTAGCACTCGGTGTCGAGCGCGTTGTAGTGGGTCACGAAGGGCTTGGCGTTGGCCCCGCCCATGATGTCCTGCAGGATGGGCGTCTCGACCTCGTAGTAGCCCTGGGCGTCCATGTAGTGCCTGATGCCGGACACGATGTGGAAGCGCCGCACGAACGTCTCGCGCACGTCGTCGTTCACGATGAGGTCGACGTAGCGCTGGCGGTAGCGGGTCTCCTTGTCGGTGAGGCCATGGAACTTGTCGGGCAGGGGACGGCACGACTTCGAGAGGAGCGTGAGGGCCGTCGGGCTCACCGAGAGCTCGCCGCGGCGGGTGCGCAGCACGCAGCCCTCCACGCCGATGATGTCACCGAGGTCGAGCTGCCCCAGGAGGTCCCAGGCGGCGTCGCCCAGGACGTTCTTGCGGCAGAACAGCTGGATGGTGCCCGTGGAGTCCTGGAGCACGAGGAAGGCGATCTTGCCCTGGTTCCGGAGGGCCCTGATGCGGCCGGCCACGCGGAACGAGTCCGTGGTGTCCTCGCCGTCGGCCAGCGCGGCGTAGCGCTCGGTCAGCTCGCCCGCGTGGGCCGTGACGTCGAAGTTGCGCGGATAGGGGTCGATGCCCTCCTCGATGAGGGCGGCACGACGGCCCAGGCGGACCTCGCGCTCGTCTGCGACCGACTCCGTGGCCTGCGTCCCCTGGTTGTCCGATGCCTCTGCCATGTGCCTCTCCTTGTGCCTTGCCGCGGATGCGGCAGCCGTCTCATGCCATGCCTCGCGCCGCGTCCACGCGTGAGAAGTAAAAGCGCGCCTCACCCGCATGCTGCGAGGGAGACGCGCCGTCCGTGTCTGGGGGTGCGCCCTAGCGCGTGATCTTGATGACCTTGTAGCTGTTCGTCTTGCCGGAGGGGGTGACGACGTCGAAGGTCTCGCCCTTCTTGTGACCGATGACGGCCGCGCCCACGGGGCTCTCGTTCGAGATGCGGTGCTCGAGGGAGTTGGTCTCGGTGGTGCCCACGAGGGTGAACTCGATCTTCTTGCCCTTGGCGTCCTCGAGGGTGATGGTGCAGCCGATGGAGGCCACCATGCTGCGCTTGGTGCCGCCGGCGTCGGCCGAGACCGTCGCCGTGGCAAGGATCTTGCGGATCTCGGCGATGCGGGAGGCGTTCTTGGACTGCTCCTCCTTGGCATCGTCGTACTCGGAGTTCTCGGAGAGGTCGCCGAAGTCGCGGGCGACCTTGATGCGCTCGATGATCTCTGCGTCCTTCTCGCCCTCGCGGTAGGCGAGCTCGTCGACGAGCTTGTCGCGGCCCTCGGGGGTAAGGATGATTTCGCTGTTCGCCATGTTCAACTCTCTGTTCGTCGTGCTCGGTCAGGAGATGTGCAGCCCAGCGGAGCTAGGCCTCGGGGTGCAGGGGGGCGCCGCACTTGGTGCAGAAGTCGGCGGAGGCGGCGTTCTTGGTCCCGCACTTGGGGCAGAAGCAGGACTCCTCGTCAGAGGCGGCCTCGCCGTCGGCAGGCTTGTCCTCGGCAGCGGAGGCGTCGGAGTCCTCGGCCGGGGCATCCGCGTCCTCCTCGGCGACGACCTCGACGGCGTCGTCCTTGTCGGACTTCTTGCCGTCCTTGCCGTCATCGCCCATGCCCTCGCGGATGTTCTTGACGGTCTTGCCCACGGAGGCACCGAGCTTCGGCAGGTTCTTGGGCCCGAAGATCACGAGGATGATGACGAGGATGATGACGAGTTCGGGAATACCCAATCCAAGAATCATTGTGTTCCCTCCAGTAGGGGTCATTTCTAAGGTCCGGGCTGGACGCCCCGACGTGTGAGCTTCTAGAACAGACGATAGTATAGCCGAGTGACGTCTTGTGCCACAATCTAAACTCCGTCTACCCACCTTTGCACATGACGAGGTCATCCTTGGCTCAGGTTCTCATCATCGCGAGCGCCATCGGCCTGGCGCTCCTCCTCTTCGGCAGGTTCGCGCTGCCGCGCCTGCTCGAATGGCGCGGCGTGCACCTCACCCGCCACACCAGGTTCGGCATGGCGCTCGTCTTCGACTCGACCGACGCGGACGGCACGCCCATCCGCCTGCTCAACGTGGGCGGGACCTTCCAGTCGGTCTCGTACGTGAGCGACGAACTGTGGTGCGAGCTCGTGTGCGCCTATCACCGCACGTTCGCCCAGGTGCTCGAGATGGCGCCCGCCGTGCACACGGCGGCGGTGCTCGGCGGGGGCGGCTACTCGTTCCCCAAGTACCTACTCACGCACGATCCCTCGGTGCAGGTGTCCGTGGTCGAGATCGACCCCGCCGTGACCGACCTGGCACGGCGCTACTTCCTCCTCGACCGCCTCGAGGCCCTGCCCGGCGTGGCAGGACGCCTCGACCTCGTGTGCGACGACGCCTGGGGATGGCTGCGCGCCCATGACGAGCCGCTCGACCTCATCGTGAACGACGCCTTCTCGGGAGGCCACCCGCTCGGGGCGCTCGCCTGCGACGAGGGCGCCCGCCTCATCCACGGGCACCTCTCGCCAGAAGGCATCTACCTGGCGAACGTACGCTCCAAGCTGGAAGGTCGCGCCTCGCACGTGCTCGTGGACACCGCCGACGCCTTCGCCCGCGAGTTCGCCCATGTCTATGTCTTCCCCGAGCGTGCCGACGAGCCCGACAAGATCAACAACAACGCGTTGGTGGCCTGCGACGTCGAGCTGCCTTGCAACGGTGCCTGGACGGGAGCCATCGACCTGGCCGAATGGCAGGACCAGGCCTGACGAGAATGACGGCGCCGCCCGAGAGGCAGCGCCGTCCCCGAGTCGTCGTCCCTCTCGGCGGCCTAGTGCACCAGGCCGGCAGCCTCGTCGCAGGAGCAGGTGCGCTCGGTCGGCAGCGCGGGGACCATGACCTCGAGAAGCTGGCGGACCCGCCCGAGGTTCTCGCCGAAGACGCGCGTGACGTCATCGGCCTTGACGGCCTCATACTTGCCGAGGCCTGCGTCGTAGTCGGTCACGAGGCAGACGCCGCAGTAGCAGATGCCCAGCTCACGGGCGAGCCACGCCTCGGGGTACTGGGTCATGTTGACGCAGCTCCAGCCCATCTTGGTGAACCAGGCGCTCTCGGCCGCGGTGGAGAAGCGCGGCCCCTGGATGGTCACCACGGTGCCCCCGTCGTGCACGGTGATGCCGAGCTTGCGGCAGCCCTCGACGGCGGCGGCGCGCATCGCGGGGCAGTAGGGCTCGGCCGCGGAGAGGTGCTGCACGCCGAGGCCGGCCTCGTGCGTGAAGAAGGTGTCGGCGCGGTCCTTGGTGCGGTCCACGAACTGGTCGGGCACCACGAAGTCGCCGGGATGGATGTCGAGCGAGAGCGAGCCCACCGAGCACGGGCCGATGACCTGCGTCACGCCCAGCTCGTGCATGCCCCACATGTTGGCGCGGTAGTTGACCTCCGAGGGTGCGTAGGTGTGCTTGTGGCCATGGCGCGGCAGGAAGGCGACGCGACGGCCGCCGATGGTGCCGATGGTGTAGACGTCCGAGGGACGCCCCCACTTGGTGTCGAGGCTGACCTCCTCGGCGTCGCCCTCGAACAGCTCGTAGAACCCGGAGCCGCCGAAGATGCCGATCTCTGCCTGGGGAAGCCCGTCCAACTCGTCTGCCATGGTGTTCCTCTCGTCGATGCGTGTCCGTGCGTGTCCGGATAGATGGTACCGCTTGCCTCGCGGCTCGCGCGGGGCGCGCGGGGCGCCGCTCACTCGTTCCAAGGGGCCTTGCTGCCGTCACTCCTGAGCAGGACCTCGCCGTCGCACGACGTGGCCGTCAGCGCCTGCGCGATGCTGGCGTAGACGTCGTCCTTGTCCTTCTCCATGATGCGCTGCAGCTCGTACTGGGTGGCGAGGCTGTCGGTGGGGGCGACGGACCGCACGATCCTGATCTCGACATGCTGGCGCTCGAGGGTCGAGATGAGCTCGCGGATGCGGTCGGTGGCGCTCACGTCGATGTGCCTCACGCCCGTGACGTCCGCGATGACGAGGCGCGTGTCGGGCCCGACCTGGCGCATGAGCTCGCCCACGAGGGCCCCCACGTTGGCGAACGAGAGCGACTGGTCGAACCGGTAGATGACGACGCCGTCGACCGGGGCCACCGTGCCGTCGTGGGCGTCGAGCCTCGCGAAGTCGCCCGTACCGGCCCCCGCGCCCGCGTCGGCGCCCGACGAGGCCACCACGCCCATGAGGCCATGCTGCGGGTTGTGCCTGCGGTAGACCAGGCAGGCGAACGACAGGACCACGCCGAGCACGACGGCCCAGATGGTCCCCAGGAAGAGGACGCACACCGCCACGGCGAGGAACACCCAGAACTCCAGGCGGATGTGGCGGCCGAGACGACGGATCTTCCTGAACTCGACGGTGTCGACCATCGCCGCGATGACGATCGCCGCCAGGATCGTCGAGGGCATCGCATAGAGCAGCGGGGCCAGGAACAGGACCACCGCCAGCACGGTGACGGCAGCGATGAGCGAGGTCATCTGCGTGCGCGACCCCGCCGACGTGCCGGCGGCCGAACGCGAGACGCTCGCCGAGCAGGCCGCGCTGCCGCAGAGGGCCGAGATGACGTCGGCCACGCCGAAGGCCGCAAGCTCACGGTTCTCCTGGGGCTGGAAGCCCTCGCGCATGGCGAAGGTGTTGACGCAGAGCAGCGACTCGGCCGCCACCACGAAGGCCAGCGTGATGCCGTGCGCCAGCACCTCGGGAAGCCGTGAGGTCACGAACTGGGGCAGCTCGAAGGTGGGCAGGCCCGTGGAGATGCTGCCGAGCACGGCCACGCCCTGTCCCTGGAGGTCGAACGCCTGGCTTGCCACGATGCCCACGACCACGAGCACGAGCGAGAGCGGGAAGTGCGGGCGGAGCCGCTTGCAGACGACGAGCGCCGCGAGCGACGCGAGGCCGATGCCACAGGTCACAGGGTTTGCCTGGGGAAAGCTCGACACCACGGCGACCACGTTGGCGATGAAGTCGTCGCCGGTGGTCACGGTCGTGCCGATGAGCTTCGGGACCTGCGTCACCATGATGAGCACGGCCACGCCCGTGATGAAGCCCACCATGACGGGGATGGGCACGTAGTCCATGAGCTTGCCCAGGTGCAGGAGCGCGAACAGGATGAGGAAGCCGGCGGCCACGAGCGTGATGAGCGGGACCATGCGGACGGCATCGGCAGATCCCAGGGTGATGCCCATGGCGATGAGGGCCGAGCCCGTGGTGGCACTTGCCGCGGAGTCCATGCCGAAGACGACGCCCGGCGTGCCCGTGGCGAGCGCATAGACGATGGCCGGGAAGACCGAGGCATAGAGCCCATAGACCGGGGGCAGGCCGGCGATCTGCGCGTACCCCATGGCGACGGGGATCGAGAGGGCCGCCACGATGAGGCCGGCGATCGCGTCATGGGGAAGGTCCGAGACCTTGTAGCCGCGGAGCGAGGGGAACAGGGAGACGTGCACCCGGGCCTTCGCATCCGTACCGTGTCCTGCCTGCCGTGCCGATGTCGCCATGGCACCCCCATCCCGCTGTCTGGAGACGAACTGCATATCAGCGAGTGTACGCCTTGGCCGGCACCAGGAGGCCTCGGATGGGAGGCGGGCAGACGGCTGGCAGCTCAGCCCTCCGGCGCCTGGTCCCTCTCGTCACGGCCGAACACCCAGGTGCGCTGCACGTTGTAGTTGAGGAAGAAGAGGCAGAAGTCCACCAGGAGCTTGGCCACGCGCTCGTCCATGCCCAACCCCGTGCTGCACAGGTAGACCCCCAGGCTCGAGAGCAGCGCCACGAGGGCGGCCAATGCCAGGTAGCGGGCCGCCGCGTGTCGCCTGCCGCCGGAACGGTCGAAGACCAGGTGACGGTTGAGGTTGTAGTTGATCGTGATCGAGGCGGCTCGGGCCACGTAGGTCCCGATGAGGATGCGCTGGTAGTCCATGCCAGGCATGAGCGGTTGGAGGACGGCGAACAGCAACCAGGCCAAGCCCTGGTCCACCGCCGTGCAGGTGATCGACGACGCCGCGAACCGGAGGAAGCGACGCGAGATGGTATGGCCCCCTACCTGCATGTCCCTCTCCCCTTGCCGATGTGCGAAGACCGATGCGGACACCCGAGAGTGTAACCCCGCGGGCCCTCCCTCAGGACAGCCGGACGGCATCGCCCAGCAGGAGCTCGACGTCCGACGCGACCACGACGTTGTTGTCGGCGACCTCCGGCTCGTCGGCCCCGCACGGCAGCACCCACACGTGCGAGAGGCACGTGCCCAGGGCGACGGTCGCATCGTGCAGCGGAGCCGACTCCCGGCCCTCGAGGGCCGAGACCACGTTGGCCTCGTAGCAGCCGCCCGCCCGCATGCAGGCCCGCGCCGCACCCAGGCCGTCCGGCCCCAGCAGCTCCGAGACGGGCCGGGCACCCCAGAACGCGTCATCGACCACGAGGTCATAGGTCGCGTCGCAGGACTCGAGGTAGCGCAAGGCGTCATCCTCCACGATGCGCAGCCGCCCCAGGCCCTCGCGCGCGCAGAGCCCCTCGAGTCGGTCGAGGTAGAGATGATGCCGCGCCAGCTCGGTCACACGCGGGTCGACCTCGACCACGTCGATGGAGACCCGGGGATAGGTCGTCAGCAGGTGCTTGGGCCAGGCATAGCCGCCCCCGCCCAGCATGAGCACGTGCGCGTCCGCCGGCAACGAGGCCAGCGGCCGGTCGAAGAGCTCGTGATAGGGAAACACCAGGTCTGCCCAGGCATCATAGAGGTAGGTGGCAGACTGGTAGGTACCCGAGACCTCAAGCACGCGGATGGGCCGGCCGACGTCGTCGGTCGTCTCGGTGACATGTGGGCGCGGCGGGCGTCTGGCCATGGTGCCTCCCCGTTCATGATTGATGCCATGACGATAGCAGGATGTGGCACGCGGCAGCCCCCGACAGGACGCGGGACACGCCGACCCACCGTGATTCCCGTGACAGCGTCGCGCCCGTTTGGGCATAGCCCCCTGTGACCATCCGCGGCAGGCATCTGCCATCACAGAGGAGCGACCCATGCAGGACACGATTCCGACCAGCAGCGACGAGGGCAAGGACACCACCGCGACAGGCGAGAGGAACCCCTCGTCAGGTGGTTCCTCTCGATGGGCTGACGTGCCCGAGGCCGCAAGCGCCTCGCTCACATGGACGGCAGGCGACCGGCCGCTCGACTACACCGCCTGCGCCTCGCACCTCGACGTGACCGCCGACGACGGCTCGCCCATCGGCAGGATGTTCTCGCTCTCCTACGTGGCCACGACCGATGGCGCGCCCGACCCGACACGCCCCGTGACCTTCTGCTACAACGGCGGGCCGGGCTGTGCCTCCGTGCCCGTGAACTTCGGCGGGATCGGGCCACGCTGTGTCGTGACCTCGGGCCTTGACCACCTCTCGTCCCCTGCCCAGGTAAAGGACAACCCCTATACGCTGCTCCCCTCCAGCGACCTCGTGTTCCTCGACGCGCTCGGCACGGGCTGGTCGACGGTGGCCGACGGCGTGGACACGGGGAAGGTCTTCGGCATCGACGGGGACGCGGATGCCTTCGCGCGCGCCATCGAATGCTGGATCGAGCGCAACGGACGCTGGTCCAGCCCCGTGTACCTGTTCGGCGAGTCATACGGCACCGTGCGCAACGCCGTGCTCATGCGCCTGCTGGGCGAGCGCAGCGTCCCCGTGGCGGGCGTGGTCATGCTCTCGGCCATCTTCGACTGGGCCCAGACCCTGCCTGGCAACGACCTCTACTACGAGGGGATGCTGCCGGTCTATGCCGCAGCCGCCCAGCACTTCGGCCGCGCCGGCCAGGGCAAGGACGTCGACGCCTGGTACGACGAGGCCCTCGGCTTCGCCGAGACCGACTACGCCCAGGCGCTCATCCTGGGCGACCGCTGCGATGCGGCCCAGAGGGAGCACGTGGCGCAGCGAGTCTCGGAGCTCTGTGGGGTCTCGCGCGGCTTCGTGCTCGAGCGCGACCTCCGCATCGAGCTCGATGACTTCAGGCGCGAGCTCCTGCGCGACGAGGGTCGGGTGTGCGGACGGCTCGACATGCGCTTCTCGTCGGACGCCCCGTCGCACGTGCAGGTCGACTCCGGCTTCTTCGAGGGCGAGGACGCCGCAGACGATGCCGTGGAGTCGGCCTGGACGGCGGCCTTCCGCGACTTCGTCTCACGCGAGCTCGGCTACCGACCGCACCGTCGCTACCTCAACGACAACTACGAGGTCGTCGGCAAGAACTGGCGTTGGGAGCACGAGGAGCCCGGCGTGGGATTCAAGGTGCCCGCGCCCAACGTGGCCGTGGACATCGCGTGCGCCCTCAAGCGCAGCCCCACCACCCGGCTCGCCATCCTGGGCGGTCGCTACGACGCCGCGACGCCGTTCTGGAACGTGCGGCACGACATGGCGGACCTGTTCCTCTCGGACGAGCTCAAGGGCAACATCACCTGGAAGCGCTATGGCTGCGGGCACATGGCCTACGTGGACGTCCCGACGCTCGAGGCCATGGCGGCAGACCTCGCCGCGTTCTACGCAGGACGCTGAGGGCCGCAGGCGCGTCTGCGGCTGCGTCTCCCATGCGGTGCCGCAGCCGCGCATCCCGTCCCGAAGACCTCGCGAGCGCCCGCATCCTCCCCCGACCTGTTACACGAGCGCCCGTGTTCGGCAGGATTCTGTTACACAACCCGACCAGTTCGGCAGGATTCCTGCGAATCGGACGAGTTGTGTAACGGATGGCCCAGGGGAGGGCGCGCATCTGGCCTCGACACGAGGCCCGGTCAGCCGAGAAGGACGTCCCGCCGCCGACGGCCATCGATGCCGCCGCACGCGGAATTACCGAATTCCAGGCACCTCGAACCCACCGTCTGCATCCATATGACCAAAGTATGACCGACATATGGCCGCGAACAAAAAAGGTCGCCGGCTTACGCCGACGACCTGTGCTTTCGTGGTCGGGATGACTGGATTCGAACCAGCGGCCTCTGCGTCCCGAACGCAGCGCTCTACCAAGCTGAGCCACATCCCGATAGCTCAAACATCCTAGCAGATGGATGGGTCGGTGTCACGCCATCTCGCGGGGCCCGTGATCGATGGGTGATGCGGACCTCGCCCACCAGCCCCGGCCCTGCGCGGCCGCGACCACCCGGGCAGCCACGTCGGCACCCTCGCAGACGGCGAAGCATGTGCTGCCGGACCCGGTCACATGCGCGGCCCGTGTCCCGACCTGCCGCGCGAGCCAATCCCGGACCTCGCGCGTGACGGGGTCGAGGAGGCATGCGGCAGGCTCGAGGTTGTTGGCGATCGCGGCCACCACGCCGTCGGCGTCGCCCGCCACGAGAGCGGCGAGCATCGGCCCGATCGGAGCCGCTGCCGGAGGGTCCTTGTCGAAGGCCGCATAGGCGGCTGGGGTCGAGACCCCCTCCCCCGGAGCTCGCACGAGGGCGAGGTGGAGGCTGCCGAGAACCTCGGAGGCCTCGGGATAGGTGCGCTCGAGCACGTCACCGGCACCCGACAGCCAGGCGGCCGGCCCATAGAGGAAGAAGGGCACGTCGGCACCCACCGTGCGCGCCGCCTCGGCGAGGAGCTCGGTGCGACCGCCAAGGTCCCAGAGCCGGTCGAGGGCGAGCAGCACCGCCGCCGCGTCGGACGAGGCACCACCCGTGCCGCTCCGTGCCGGGATGCGCTTCCGTACGTCCACGCGGACGCACGGGTCGTGCCCGGTCGAGCCGGCAAGGGCTTGCACGGCCTTGTAGCAGGTGTTCCCCTGGACCGGGCAGCCAGCGTCGGGGTCGCAGACGACCTCGGTGGACATACCGGGCATGAGCTGCGTCACCGTGACGTCGTCATACACGTCGACGGCGCACATCACGGAGTCCACGCGGTGGTAGCCTCGCGCATCCCGCTGAGGGCGGACGCCAAGATAGAGGTTCACCTTGGCGGGCGCCTCGAAGGTATAGGACGCTCGGCTGGCCATGAGACCTCCTGGAGACTACTCTTCCTCGAGGTCCTCGTGGGGGCCGAAGTCGAACAAGCGCTCGCCCGTGGCCTCGTCGAACAGCTCGACCGTGCCCGTGAGCACGTCGACATACTGGTAGGACTGACGTGCCTTGCGGCCACGACGCTCCTCCACCTCGACCACGAACAGCGAGGGGTGGACCTGCGCGAGGGTGCCGGTGCGCTCGACGATGCGGGAGCGTCCCATGTTGGCCTTCACACGCAGGCGCTGGCCTTGAATCTCCTCGAGGCCATCGTGAATCTGGTCGACTCGGTTGACGGTTGGGGTCTCGTTCTCCATGCCACGTTCCTTAGCGAAGAGGCTTTTCAGCCTGTTGTTTCAGTCGAACGTCTATAGTAGTTCGCGCGCGTATGCCCCTCAAGGCAGGCGCTCGAGATACCACGACATAAGCACGACCGGGCCACGCGGAGGCCCGCATCCAAGAGGTAGGAGAACCATCATATGAACGAACAACGACTCACGAACGTGCTGAAGAACCTCGACGACATGGGCCTTGAGCAGGCTCTCATCGTGGACCCCCTCTCCATCAAGTACCTCTGCGGATACTTCACCCGCCCGATGGAGCGCTTCCTCGGGCTCTATGTGGCGCGTGGCTCGGAGCCCGTGCTCTTCTGCAACAACCTCTTCCCTGACGCGAGCGCCTGCTGCGACCACGTGGTCACCTTCTTCGACACCGATGACGTCATCTCGCTGGTCGCCGCCACAATCGACCACGAGAGGCCCCTCGGGGTCGACAAGGACCTTGCCGCCCGCTGGCTCATCCCCCTCATGGACGCGCATGCGGCGAGCGGCTTCGTCCTCGCAAGCAAGGCCGTCGACGACGCCCGCACCCTGAAGGACGCCCACGAGGTCGACCTCATGCGTCGTGCCTCGGCCATCAACGACGAGGCCATGGGCTGGCTCGTGGAGCAGCTCCACGAGGGCGTGACCGAGCACGACATCGCGAGCCGCCTGGACGACAGATACCGCGAGCTCGGCGCGCAGGGCAACTCCTTCGCCCCCATCGTGAGCTTCGGCGCCAACGCCTCCGACCCGCACCACGAGCCCGATGACACCGCGCTTGCCAAGGGCGACGTGGTCCTCTTCGACGTGGGGTGCCAGGCCGACGACTACGTGAGCGACATGACCCGCACGTTCTTCTTCGGCGCCGAGCCGTCGGATCGCGACCGCGCGGTCTTCGACCTGGTGGCCAAGGCCAACGCGACCGCCGAGGCCATGATCGCCCCCGGGGTCACCTTCGCGCAGATCGACGCGGCGGCCCGCGACGTCATCGACGCCGCAGGCTACGGGCCCGACTTCAACCACCGCCTGGGCCACCAGGTCGGCCTCTCGGTCCACGAGCCGGGCGACGTCTCCGCGGCCCACGACGAGGCGGTGCGCCCCGGTCAGTGCTTCTCGATCGAGCCGGGCGTCTACCTCACGGGCGAGATGGGCGTCCGCATCGAGGACCTCGTCTGCGTGACCGAGGACGGCTGCGAGGTGCTCAACCACTATCCCCACGACCTGCGCGTGCTCGCCTAGGTCGCATGCAGGCAGAGAGATGACGAAGGGGAGAAGGACGTATGTCCTCCTCCCCTTCGTGGCATCGCCTCGGGGCGCCTGCGGCTACTTGCCCTCGCAGAGCGCGTAGGCCTCCTCGTCGACCACGGCGACGCAGTTGGTGTGCAGCTGCAGGATCGACGCCGGGACCTTGGGGGTGACGGGGCCGAAGGCCATGTCGTAGACAGCCTGCGCCTTGTCCGCGCCGCTTGCCGCGATCACGATCATGCGCGCGTTCATGATGGTCTGCACGCCCATGGTATAGGCCTGGCGGGGAACGTCGTTGGGGTCGTCGAACAGGCGGCTGTTGGCCTCGATGGTACTCTCGGTGAGGTCCACGCAGTGCGTGCCCTTCGAGAAGGCATCGTCGGGCTCGTTGAAGCCGATGTGCCCGTTGCGGCCGATGCCCAGGAGCTGCAGGTCACAGTAGCCGGCAGCCTCCACAAGCGCGTCATACGACGAGCAGGCGTCCTCGACGTCGGGGTTGGCCCCGTCGGGCACATGGACGTTATCGGGGTCGATGTTGATGTGGTCGAAGAAGTTCTTGTGCATGAAGAAGTGGTAGCTCTGCGGATCGCTATGCGTGAGGCCGCGGTACTCGTCGAGGTTGTAGGTCTTGACCTGCGAGAAGTCGACGTCGCCCTTCTCGTACCACTTGATGAGCTGCTCGTAGGCGCCGATGGGGGTGCTCCCCGTGGCCAGGCCCAGGTTGCAGTCCGGGTCGAGGATGACCTTCGCCGAGATGATGTTGGCCGTCTTGCGGCTCATGTCGGCATAGTCCTTGCAGCGAATGATCTTCATGGTGTTACCTCCAGCTCCGGCCGCATCGGCGGCTCCCGACGGTCATTCTCTCTCTGATTTAGAGAATACCCGTTTGAGCTGGGGAAACTGGCACAGAATCATAGTACCAGTTGTAATACCAGTGCCTCGAGCGCATGGAAGCGGTGCGAGATTGAGTTCTTCTCGTCGGCAGTGAGCTCGGCCATGGTCTTGCCCGGCGTATCCGCAGGCAGGAAGAGGGGATCGTAGCCGAAGCCGTGGTCGCCCCTGGGGGCGTGGCCCACCGTTCCCTCGCAGTCGCCCTCCCCTGCCAGGTAGGTCCCATCGCGCCGAACGAGCACCACGCACGAGTGGAACCGGGCCGTCCGGTCCTTGTCGGCGATACCAGTCAGCTCGTGGAGGAGCTTCTCGTTGTTGGCGGCGTCGTCACCGTGCACGCCCGCCCAGCGGGCGCTCATGATGCCGGGGGCACCGTCGAGGGCGTCGACCACGAGGCCCGAGTCGTCGGCCACGGCGAGGTCGGCGTCGACCTCGGCCAGGGCCGCACGTGCCTTGATGAGGGCGTTGTCACGGAAGGTGTCACCGTCCTCCACCGGGTCGGGAAAGCTCCCGAGCTCCCCCAGGGCCACGAACCTCGCCCCGGGCATGTGGGGGCCGAGGATGGCCTCTATCTCGGTGACCTTGTGGGGGTTGCCCGTGGCGACCACGATGGTGGTCGGCGTGCCGGACGTGGTGCTGTCGGTGCGTGACACGCTCATGACGGCTCCCTTGCGACGTATTCCCTTATGCCGAGAAACCCGTGACCTCGTCCTGGAGCGCCACGAGGCGCGCGATGCCGGACTGCCCGAGGTCGAGCAGGTGGTCGAGGGTCGCCCGGTCGAAGGTGGAGCGCTCGCCGGTGCCCTGCACCTCCACCATGCCGCCATCGGGCGCGCCGACCAGGTTGAGGTCGACCTCGGCGTGGGAGTCCTCGGGATAGTCGAGGTCGAGCAGGCACTCGCCGCCCACGACGCCCATCGAGATGGCCGCGACCTGGCGTGTGAGCGGGAGACGCGGCAGCTGGCCCTTCTCGACGAGGGCGGCGAGGGCGTCATGGAGCGCCACCCAGCCACCCGTGACCGAGGCGGTCCGGGTACCGCCGTCCGCCTGGATGACGTCGCAGTCTATGGTGATGGTGCGCTCGCCCAGGGCCCGGAGGTCGCAGGCGGCGCGCAGGCTCCGGCCCACCAGGCGCTCGATCTCCATGGAGCGGCCCTTGCGCTTGCCGTACTCGCGCTTCGAGCGGGTGTTGGTCGAGGCGGGGAGCATCGCGTACTCGGCCGTGACCCACCCCTGGCGGCTGCTCTTGCGCCAGGCAGGAAGCGTCTCCTCCACCGTGGCCGTGCAGAGCACGCGCGTGTCACCGAACTCCGCCAGACAGCTGCCGCTGGCGTTCTTCATGACGTCGCGCGTGAGCGTGACCGGACGCATCTCGTCTGCGGCGCGCCCATAGCTACGGGCACGCGTCTCGTTCGTGTCGCTCATCGCCTAGTCCTCCTCGTCCTCTATGTCGCCGGAATCGGCCAGGGCCTCCAGGTCCTCCACGTCCACATGCTCGATGGAGGCCAGGGCGTGGCCGAAGATGAAGCCCCCCGCCACCGCGAACGACGTGATGTCGTCCGAGGTCGTGGCGAACCGGTAGTCAGGCACGTGCGCGGGCTCCGCGAGCTCGCCGCGGCGCGCGAGCGTGTCGGCCACCTCACGGCAGGTCTCCTCGGCCGAGCTCACGATGCGGACGCCTGGCCCCAGCGCCCGCTCGATCTGGTGGGCGAGGAGCGGGTAGTGGGTGCAGCCGAGCACCACCGTGTCGACGTCACGGCCGACGAGCGGTGCGACGTCCTCCTCCACGATGGCGCGGACCTCGCTGGTGTCGAAGATGGCCTTGTCGCTCATCCAGTCCTCATGGAGGTGCCGCCCTCCGGCGAGCTCGTCCTCGACGATGCTCACGAAGCGAGGGGCGGCACACTGCGTCACCCGCACGCCTGCGTCGAGGCCGTGGATGGCACGCACGTAGGCATGGGAGCGGACCGTCCCCGAGGTCGCCAGGACGCCCACGCGCCTGGTGTGCGTGGCCTGGACGGCGGCACGTGCGCCCGGCTCGATGACGCCGATGACGGGCACGTCGAGGCTGCGCTGGAGGACGTCGAGGCCTGCGGCCGTCGCGGTGTTGCAGGCGATGACCACGAACTTCACGTCCCGCTGCTCGAGCCATGCCCCCACCTGGCGCACGAACAGGCGGACCTCCCCCTGGTCACGGGTGCCATAGGGGCAGCGCTTCGTGTCGCCCACGTAGGTGATGGACTCCGCCGGCAGGGCGTGGGCCACGGCACGCGCCACCGTCAGCCCGCCAAGGCCGGAGTCGAAGATGCCTATGGGCTTGTCACAATCGCACATGATGTCTCTCAGTCGACGATAAGAACCATCCTACCGCTCGCGAGGGGATGCCATGGGCCCTCCATGGCGCGAGCGCAAGCGGGGGCGCCTACCTCGGATGGCAGGCACCCCCACGAAAATGCCTTGGTGGGCGATGAGGGATTCGAACCCCCGACCTTGTGCGTGTAAAGCACCTGCGCTAGCCACTGCGCCAATCGCCCCTCATACCTGCGTCGTTGCCGGAACAGGCTGCGGTAAGTGTACCACGGGGGCAGGCCCTCCGAAGAACGCATGCGCTTCTCGGGGTAGGCACGTATACTGGTGCCCATGGATATCACACTCGCTTCTCTCACACACCTGCTCGACGACGAGGGCCTGCTCGCCCACAGCTCCTGCGACCCCACGCCCGTGTCAGGCGTCACCTTCGACTCCCGCGACGTGACCCCGGGAGACCTCTTCGTCTGCAAGGGCGTCGCCTTCCGCCCGGCCTTCCTCGAGGCCGCGCTGTCGGCTGGTGCCGTCGGTTACCTCGCGGACGAGTCCCACGCGGCCGAGCTCGCCGCCCTGGCCCCCGACGTCCCTGCGCTGGTCGCGCACGACGACACGCTGCGCCCTGCCATGGCCGATGCCGCCGCCGAGGTCTATCGGCACCCCGACCGCGACGTCCGTGTGGTGGGCATCACCGGCACGAAGGGCAAGTCGACCGTGGCCTACCTGCTCAGGGGGATCCTCGACGGCGACGACCCCTATTCGACCTGCGGCATCACGGGCTCGATCGAGACCTTCGACGGCCTGGAGCGCTTCGAGAGCCGGAACACCACGCCCGAGGCACCCGAGGTCTTCCGCCACATCGCCCACGCCCGCGACGCGCACCTCCCCTTCATGCTCATGGAGATCTCGAGCCAAGGGCTCAAGTACGATCGGGTCCGTGGCCTCTCGCTCGAGGTCGGGGCCTTCCTCAACATCGGCCGTGACCACATCTCCCCCGTCGAGCACCCAACCTTCGAGGACTACTTCGCCAGCAAGCTCAGGATCTTCTCGCAGAGCGAGGTCGGCATCGTCAACCTCGGCTGCGACCACCTGGACAGGGTCCTCGCCGCCGCGGGAGCCTGCGAGCGGGTCATGACCTTCTCCGTGGATGCCCCAGGCCCCGTCTGCGGGACCGCCCCCGACGTCTGGGCAACGGACGTCCATCCCTCGCTCGGCTTCATCTCGTTCACCGCGCATACCCCCAGCTGGACCTCGCAGGTCATCCTGGGGATGGGAGGCCTGTTCAACGTCGAGAACGCGCTGGCGGCCATCGCGATCTGCGAGGTCCTGGGCATCGGCCAGCAGCGGGTGCGCGAGGGGCTCTCGAGGGCGAAGGTCCCCGGACGCATGGAGCTCGTGGAGTCCGGCGACGGGCAGTGCGTCGGCGTCGTCGACTTCGCGCACAACGAGATGTCCTTCGAGAAGTTCTTCACATCCATCAAGCAGGAGTATCCCGCCAGGTCCGTGGTGGGCGTGTTCGGCGCGCCTGGGAACAAGGCCGAGGAGCGTCGCACGCAGCTGCCCGCGGTGGCGTCGCACTACTGCGACCACATCGTCTACACCGAGGACGACCCCGCGCGCGAGGCCCCCTCTGACATCTGCGCCCAGCTCGTGGCGGCCACCCCGGCAGGGCAGTCGTACGAGGTCGTGCTCGACCGCACGGACGCCATCAGGCGCGCGGTCGACATCGCCCGCGCCGGACGTGCCGCCGGGCAGGAGGCCGTCGTCTGCGTGCTTGCCAAGGGCAACGATGATTGGATCAAGCGCGGCACGACGTTCGAGCCCATGGTGCCGGACGCAGAGGTCCTGCTCAAAGCCCTGCGTTCGACCGAGAGCCTCTAGATCCGAAGGAGTCCCACATGTCGCACCTGCTCTTCCCCACGGCAAGGCCCGCCGGCGAGATGGCCGAGCGCCTTCGCAAGGTCCGCTACGTCATCTCTGACGCCGACGGCACCATGCTCACCGGCGCCAAGGCGACGGTCGCAAGCGACGGCTCCCCATCCGCCGAGCTCGTCGAGACGCTCGTCGAGCTCACGCGCGCAGGCATAGGCGTGATTCCCTGCACCGGGCGCAACCGCTCGATGATCAAGGAGGACGCCCGCGTACTCGGCATGCCGGGATGGATCGCCGAGATGGGCGGCATCGTCTGCACGAGGGAGTCGAGCCAGCCCGAGTGGAGCTACTTCACAGGCGACATGCCCTATGACCCCGAGTGCGGCAGGACCCCGCACGACGTCATCTGCGAGACGGGCGTCATCGACAAGATGCTCATCCGCTTCGCCGGGCACCTCGAGTGCTACCACGACAACGGGGTCGGCTTCGAGTACCGCGAGGTCACGGTAGCCCTGCGCGGAGATGCCCCGGCCGATGTCATGCAGGACATGCTCGACGGGTGCGGGCTGCCCCTCTACCTTGCCGACAACGGCCTCGTGCCGAGGATCTCAGGCGAGACCACGCTCGAGTGCGACCTCGACCATCCCAAGGGAATCCACACCTACCACGTCACCCCCGTGGGCGTCACCAAGGGCACCGGCATCGTCCGCTTCGTCGAGCAGGCCGGGCTCTCGCCCGACGAGGTCATGGGCGCAGGCGACTCCCCGGCCGACTGCATCATCGCCGACCACGTGGGGGTCTTCCTCTTCATGATGAACGGGCTCGACCATCCCATGGCCGACGAGGAGCTCTCCGCCCGCTCCAACATCTACCTGTCGAGCAAGCCCTCGACCGATGGCTGGTGCCAGTGCATGAGGGCACTCCTGGCAGCCAAGGAGTAGCTGGGGTCAGGGCGAGGGAAGAGGGGAGGTCGGGACTCGTCGTCCCGGCCTCCCCTCTCGTTCGACCCTTGCGGGACCGGCTCCTAGAAGTCGACGTCCACGTCGTTGTAGACGCACTCGAGGAGCTTCTCCATCTCCTCCTGCGTGGGCTGACGGGGGTTGGCACCCGTGCAGGCGTCGAGCAGCGCGTTGGCCGCGACGTCATGCTTCTTGTCCTCGAACTCCTGGTAGTCGATGCAGGAGGTCTCGGACTTCACGCCGGCCTGGCCGTAGTTCTTGATGCCCTGGGGGATGTTGAGCTCGTCGTTCATGCCGCGGATGTACTGCACGAGCGCGGCCACGAGCTCCTCGTCCGTGCTGCCGGAGAGGTGCAGGATCTCCTTGGCGACGTAGGCATAGCGCTCGCGGGCACGGTCGTCGTGTGCGTTGAACTGGATGACCTTGCCGAGGTACATGGCGTTGGCGCAGCCGTGGATGATGTGCCCGCCGCTGAACGCCGCACCGGTCTTGTGGGCCATCGAGTGCACGATGCCGAGAAGGCCTGACGAGAAGGCGATGCCGGCGATGCACTGGGCCTCGTGCATGTGCTGGCGTGCGACCTTGTCACCGGTGTAGGACTGGGGCAGCCACTCGGTGATCTCACGGATGCCGTGCAGCGCGTTGGCATCGGTGAACATGCTGGCAGCCGTGGAGACATAGGCCTCGAGGCAGTGCGTGAGGGCGTCCATGCCGGTGTGCGAGCAGAGCTTGGCAGGCATGGAGTAGGTGAGCTCGGGGTCGACGATGGCGACGTCGGGGGTGATCTGGAAATCAGCGATGGGGAACTTGATGCCCTTCTCGTAGTCGGTGATGATCGAGAAGGCCGTGACCTCGGTGGCCGTGCCAGACGTGGAGCTGATGGCGCAGAAGTGGGCCTTGTGGCGGAGCTCAGGCAGACCGAAGACCTTGCACATGTCCTCGAAGGTCGTGTCGGGATACTCGTACTTGATCCACATGGCCTTGGCTGCGTCGATCGGGGAGCCGCCGCCGATGGCGACGATCCAGTCGGGGCCGAACTCCTGCATGACGGCCGCGCCCTTCATGACCGTCTCGACCGAAGGGTCGCTCTCGACACCCTCGAAGAGACGGACCTCCATGCCTGCGGCCTTGAGGTCGGCCTCGACGTCCTGCAGGAAGCCGCCAGCACGCATGCTATGGCCACCCGAGACGATGATTGCCTTGCTCCCCTTGAGGTTCTTCACCTCGTGGCGGGAACCCTCACCGAAGTAGAGATCACGCGGATTGGTAAAACGACCCATGACGTTCCTCCAAACCTAGGCCGACGAGCTTGTGCGCCGGCAACATATAAGAAGGGGACGCATCCCCTCAACGCCAAGGCTATTCACCAGCCGCACCACATGATGCAACCGGCGAGGACCAATTGGTATTGTATCCACGGCCTGAACCGGCATGCACGGGTATCGCTTCGCCGATTGTTCCGACCGCCTGCGGCAAAGACTACCTGGCACTATTTACAGAATCGAATGACTACGCTCCAATGGACATTGCAGAGCAAAGGTCCCGAGCCGCCAGTTGACGGCCCGGGACCTCATTCGTTTCAGCGAGGGACGGGTGGCCCGCCCTCCGTATGATGGGACCCTATGCCTCGGCAGGCTTCGCCGTGTCAGAGGCCTTCGCGGCAGACTCGTCCGCCGCCACATGCTCGCGGCCCATCTCGGTCCACTCGGGCTCCTCGTCGGGGATGGAGCCGGCCTTCTTGGTGAAGAGCTCCTTGAGGCAGTTGTACGAGACGATGACGCCAAGGATCACCAGCAGGACGGCGAACACGAGCTGCAGGCCCGAGGTGGCGATGACGGTAACGCCACCAGCCGCCAGCGCGCTCGCGCAGCTCATGATGCTCTGGAAGAGGGAGGTGAAGGTGCAGACGAGCAGGAATGCCACAGGCACGTAGAGCATGGCACCCTTGCGGCCGGTGCACTTGCAGAAGACGGCGAGGCAGATCATGGTCATGCCGCCCAGGAGCTGGTTCGAGGCACCGAAGAGCGGCCAGATGTTGAGGTAGCCGCCAAAGGTGAGCGCAAGGCCGGGGACGAGGGTGATGGCCGTCGCGAACCAGGGGTTGCAGAGGATCTTCTGGCCACGGGACTCGACCTTCTCGATGGCGAGGGCGTCGTTGGTCGTGGCAAAGAACTCGGAGAAGGAGAGGCGCGCGATACGGGCCACGGCGTCGAGCGAGGTGAGCGCGAGCGCCGATACGTTCATGGTCATGAAGACGGTGGCCAGCGTGGCGTTCACGCCGAAGGCCTCCATGCCGCGGGCGATGGCCGCCGCGAAGATCTGGAACGGCGTCGAGGCGGCACCTGCGTTGAGCGCACCCGTGCCTGCCGTGTTCATGTCAGAGAACATGATGCCGGCGCAGACGATGGCGATGATGCCGACGAGTGACTCGAGGACCATGGCACCATAGCCGACGGGCAGGGCGTCGGCCTCGGACGAGAGCTGCTTGGAGCTGGTGCCGGAGGAGACGAGGCTGTGGAAGCCCGAGAGGGCGCCGCAGGCCACGGAGACGAAGAGCACCGGGAACATGTAGCTGGTGACGCCGGCCTTGGTGGTGTAGCTGAAGCCCACGAACGCGGGGGCGGTCATCTCGCCCTGACCGGTGAACGAGAGGATGGCGATGCCGAAGATGGCAGAGACGATCATGATGACCATCATGATGGCCGTGAGGTAGTCACGCGGCACCTTGAGCGTCTGGATGGGCATGGCAGCCGCGAAGACCAGGTAGACCATGACGACGGCGATCCATCCGTTGGTATCGAGGTAGATCGGGAACTGCATGCCGATCGCGAACATCGCGACGAGCATCACCATGGCGACGACGAACTGTTTGACACCCTTGAGCTCGAAGCGGCGGTTGAGGAAGCCGAAGCCGATCGCGAAGAACGTGAAGAGCAGCGAGATGGTGCCGGCGGCACCGCCCGCGTAGGACTTGGTGAAGTCGACCGCACCGTCGACCACGGTGGTCTTGAAGGTGCCTGCCACCATGGACGTGAAGGCCGCGATGACGATGATGCAGAAGAGCCAGCAGAAGAGCAGGAACAGGCGCCTGCCCGTGCGCCCGATGTACTTCTCGATGAGCTGCGCGAGCGACTTGCCGTTGTTCTTCACCGACGCGTAGAGGGCGCCGAAGTCATGGACGGCACCGAAGAAGATGCCGCCGATGAGGACCCACAGCATGACGGGGACCCAGCCGAAGGCCATGGCCACGATGGTGCCCGTCACAGGGCCCGCGCCACAGATGGACGAGAACTGGTGGGCGAACACGGTGAAGCGAGAGGCAGGCTGGAAGTTCTGGCCATCCTCCATGCGGCGCGCAGGAGTGAGGGCCTCCTTGTCGACGCCCCACTTGTTGGCTAGCCAGCGTCCATACCCGAGATAGCCAATAACCAGGATCACCGCGCTGATCAAGATGACTGTGATTCCGTTCATTCCCACAAACCTCCCTTGCGTGGACGCAGGCGAGCCTCTCTCGCCACACGTGTAAATTGTCGACAGAATATGCGCCTAATCGTTATCTGTCAACATGATTTCTCCAGGTAGAATGCTGTATTCGGTAAGCGTAAACTGCATATGTGGTCTATGGTATGCATACTACATGAATACTTCACTAAAAATGCACGCAATCTCTGTGAATCCTGCAGGAAGGATACCGTTAACAGTATAGAAACGTCGTCTCGTGGCTTAGTCCGTATCGACCAAGGTGATATTGGGTAGCAGGCCTCTGCTCATAGGGTCCTCGTGGCATCCATCGCCACCCCTCCGGGCGCGCCCACATGCCCTCGCCACCTGGCCTGGGCTCCGCCCCGATGCGCTTCTCCTGATTCGATCGAGCATGGTAGGGTACGAGCCGACCGAGACGGCCTTCATCGAGAGGAACCTATGGCGTTCGACCCGTATCGCGAGGACTACCAGCGCCTGGTGTTGCGCTATGCCTCCTCGCTCGACCAGACGAACGCCCTCAAGGCAGCGCGCGCCTTCGCCTCGTTCGGTCGGCGGTTCTCCGAGACCCGGGACTCCCTGCCCCAGTCGGACTCGGACCGCGCCTTCAACCTCGTGGCACAGGCGACGAACCTCATCGACTACACCCTCCCCTTCGCCCCTGACGAGAAGCTCGAGGGCATCGCCGGCGAGGCCGAGCACCTCCTCAACGAGGCGCTCGAGCTCGACCCCGACTGCTACGACGCCCGTCGGATGCTCACCATCGGGGCCCACGCGTCATTCGACGAGTGCTATCACGCACTGCTCCAGGGCCTCGAGGAGGTTCGACAGGGCTGCGAGGGTCGACGGGATGCCGCCACCGAGCGGGCCCTCGACCCCGCGACGCAGACCACTGCTGCCACACCCCTCACGTCCGGCGATGCGCGCGACGCCGCCGACCTTGCCGCCTCCATGGAGCTCTGGCCCTTGGAGCGCTGGCTGGCCACGCTCGCCTCGAAGGCGCTCATCTGCGGCCGCTACCGCGCGTGCGTCACGCATTCCCTCCAGCTTCTCGACCTCGACCCCGAGGACCTCCCCGACGTACGCCTCACCTGTGCGCTCGCCTATGCCAAGCTCGAGGATGACCAGGGGCTCGAGGCCCTCGCCCGACGTTGCTCAGACCTCTCTGACGGCAAGGCGGAAGACGCCTGGCTTGCCCTGTCCCGCATGGCGATCGCCTTCAAGAGAGGTGACCTCGATGGGGCAAAGGCCCATGTCAGGGGCCTGATAAAGACCTATCCCTTCGCAGGGATGACCCTCTCACGCCAGGACGAGCTCCCGGACGGGGTCTTCTCGAGGCTTGACGTCGACCCCTTCGGCGAGGACGAGCTCATCCTCGCCGTCTCGGAGGCGACCGTCGTCCTCCAGGAGGGCCGCGACCCCTCCGAGAGGGGGACGCTCGGCTCTTGGATGGCCAAGCTCCCCGAGGTCGTCGACGCCGCCCGGAACGACGAGCAGTCAGACCGCGATGCAGGCCCTCGCCCTGACGGGGGCACCTCGCCGATCGGTCCCACCGCGGGAGGAGGCGAGGGGAAATGAAGGCCCACTCAGAGCTGGTACGCCGCTGTGCGCTCGACCGCCTCGAGACGATAGGGCCCCTCTCGAAGGAGGGGTTCGCAGAGCTCGAGCTCGCAGTGGAGCGAGACATCGACTCCTTTGTCGAGACGCCGCAGACCAGGGCCTTCCAGGTGGTCGCGGAGGCCCTCCCCAAGGCACAGCCGACCAAGGATGACGAGCTGCTCGATGACGAGGCCTACGTCCAGGAGCGCGACCGCAGGCGGGCACGGCTCAAGAGGGCCTGCGACTCGGCGCTCGCCCTCGACGATCGATGCCTCGACGCGCGACTCCTCGAGGCCATCATGGCCGAGGACGACCCGGAGGCCCTCTTCGAGCGCCTCCTCTCACTCTGGCAGGGGGAGTCGGGAGGACTCCCTACCCTGGAGCCAGATACGTCCGACGCATGGTCCGACGTGCTGTCCCACCCGCTCCTTCGCCTGGGCGCCGCACTCTCGAGGGCGGAGCTCGAGACCGCCCGCTATCGCGCGTCGGCCGAGATGGCCTCCCTCGTCATGTCGCGGATGCCCCACGACGAGCTTGGGTGCCGCCACACGTGCGCCTTGGCCTATGCCCGCCTCGAGGACGAGGATGCCTTCGGACGGCTGGATGCGAGCAACGACCGTCATGGCGACGCCTGGACCCATGTCGCCCGAGCCCTGCTCCTCTACAAGCTCGATCGCATGCCCGCAGCGCACCGCGCGCTCCTGGGCTTCGCAAGGCTCTGCGAGGGTGGGTCATACGCGTTGCTCAGACCGACCTATGTCGAGGCCTATCTGCCCGACCGCCCCGAGGTGAGACAGGGAAGCTTCGAGGAGGCGCAGCTCGCGCTCCACGAGGCCGACCCCATCGTCGTGGACACCCCTGACTTCGTCGCGTGGGCCGCCGACCAGGAGGGCATCGTCGACGGAGCCGTCTCGTTCGCCGAACGCGAGGGACTTGACTGGTAGGGGCCACGTCCCCGCAACAGAGTCCGACCTGCCCTATGCGACCTGCACGAGTCCCGGGATGGCGGCACGCACGGCACGCGCGAGCGCGATTCCCACAAGGCCCTTGATGATGTCGGGGATGATGAAGGGGGCGCAGGCAGCAGCGAAGGCCGCCATCGGGGTGAGGTTCCCCACGTACATGAGCCAGGCCCACCCGAAGGCATAGGAGGCGAGCAGGCAGGCACCTGCCGCGGCCAGCTCGCGGACGGGCGTCCTCCCCGCCTTGACGATGACGAGGGCAAGCGCCACGCCCACGACGAAGCCCACGATGAAGCCGCCCGTGGGACCAGCCAGCACGCCGATCCCTCCCCGCATGCCCGAGAAGACAGGAAGGCCGATGGCGCCGAGGACCACGTACCCACAGATGGCGAGCATGGCCTGGCGCGGCGACAGGGCGAGCGCGACGAAGGTGACCACCATGGTCTGGAGCGTGAAGGGAACCGGGCCGAACGACACCGTCACCCACGCCGAGACGGCGAGCAAAGCGATGCTCACTCCCGAGAATGCGATGTCGCGCGTCGAGAAGAACGGCTCCTTCGGCTTCCCGTCATGCCCGACGGCCTTCCCCTTCGGAGTCCCATCATCCCCGAGTGTGGTGGCGTCAGCATCGATGCGTCGATCATCCGGTTCCTGAACCATGGCAATCCCCCTTCATGCCGCAGACCGTATGCCCGCGGGCGAATCGGGGGCCATGATAGCCCAGCGAGGACGCAGCCGCCGCACGATTCCGACATATGCGCGACCAGGATGACGAAAGGGGCGGGCCGGCCTCGTGTGCCGTCCCGCCCCTCCCATAGATGGTCCTGACTCGCTTCGCCGCAGGTAGCTAGTCGATGGAGACCTTGGTGACGTTCTCCTTCTCCTGCTGCTTGGGCACGTTCACCGTGAGGATGCCGTCCGCGAGCTTTGCCGTGAGGCCCGAGGTCGCCGCATCCTTGAGATAGACGCCGCGCGTGGAGCTGTACTCGGTCGTCTCCTTATGGATGTAGTTCTTGGCCTTCTCCTCGTCAGAGTCCTTCTTGTCCACGCTGACGGACAGGCGCCCCTCGTTGAGCTCGACATCGATCTGGTCGCGCTTGACACCAGGGACATGGGCCGTGATGGCATAGCCGTCATCGGTCTCCTCCACGTCCATCTTGAAGTCGGCCGTGGCGGCCTCCGGGATGGAGAGCACGTCATCGAGCATGTCGAACGGGAACATCGAGCGTGCGATCCTGCCGTAGCGATCATAGGGAACCATGTTGGTCATCGTTACCACTCCTTCGTGTGCGGGTGCGGCGCACCCTCCGGCGCCTCTTTGGCACCATCTGCTGTCGCTCATAGTTGTTCCCCCGCGGCTTGCTTCTAAACACCATGCACAATATTTTCTTAGCTTCTATGACTGAGCTTATCTAAGTGTCCATATATCATGTTTTGCAAACTAGAGGAAGCCGAGGACAAGGTGAGCAGACTTACTTCAACGAGGAAGGATAGAATGCGAGTAACTGCCTTGTCCTGTCCTTTGGAAGGAATGCCTGCCATGGCTGATGCAGACAACACGCATCCGGACCGCGCCGATGCCCGAGGTGCCAACGAGTCGCCACGCGCCAGGCGTTCGCCATCCCCTCAGGACGGACGGCCTGCACCCGCACCATCACCGGCCGTTTCGGAACCGACGACCCATCAGGCCGCATATGCCGCGACGCCCGGACGAAGGCAGCCGGAGCCGGAGCCCTTCGTCCGTACCCGTTCCCCACATCTCACGCAGCCTCCCGTCGACGACCTCGCAGACGACGACCTCATGGCAGACTCCGCGCAGCATGACTCCTCGTACATCAAGCCCTCGAAGAACCCGCTCGCAGGCATCGGGTACCGACGGTCACGCAGCAAGATGCCGCAGCTCCAGCACGAGCTGCACTATGGGCAGTACCTCGAGATGCCCAAGGGACGCCGCTCCATCTTCGCCTCGCAGGAACAGCGGCGGCACCAGCGCGGCGTCATCGCCGGCATCATCGTGGTGGCCGTCCTCGCCATCGTGGGGTTCCTGATCTGGAGAGGCACCATCGGAAGCTGATGGGTCCGCTCAGGACCAGGGGTCCTGCTCGTAGAGCGGTTCGCGCTTCGGACGGCGGTCGGACCATGGGTCGTAGCCGTCGTCATCCTCGTCCTCGCCGCGCGCGCAGGTACCCTGGTCGGGCAAGGCTCGAGGATGGTCGTCGACGGCCGAGCCCGGCTCGTCGGAAGGCGCGGCCCCCGCGATGCCGGTCGTCTCGTCCTCTGGCTCCGTCGGTCTGCTCTTCTCGTCAGCCATGCCCTACTCCGTGCACAGGTCGTAGTACGCGACGAGGTCCGCATAGTTCGACCCGAACGAGCTGGTGTCATAGTACGAGCTCGTGGCATCCGTGGTCGGGAGGCACGTGACGGCAGCGGTGATTCCCGCGGACCCGTCATACACGAGCACGCTCCAGGTCATATCCCCCTGGGTGCCAGCGAGACAGACGAAGTCGCTGGGATTCGCCCCCTGAGGGCCGATGAAGGTGCTGGTCTTGCACGACGAGGTAACGTTGTCGAGGCCGCACTTCCTCATGACGGCCTTTGCGACGTCGTCGCTCACCTCCTGCTTGGCACCCAGGGCATCCGGCAGGGTCTCCAGCCTGACACCAGACACGGACGCGCCCTGCGCCAAGGCATCATATGAGGAGTCCTGGCCGAAGTTCCCATGGTGGTGCGAGAGCGGGGTGCCCGTGAAGGTCAGCACGGTCGTGCCGTCGGTCAGGATCTCCTCGGCGACGCCGTTGTAGGCTGTCCCATACTTCAGCGCCCAGCCCGACCCCACAAGGTAGCTCGAGATGCCTTCCGGCTTCATGCTGAGGTACGTCGCGACCTGATACGGGTCGCTCGGCGTGACGCTCTTCTCCTTTGCTACCGTGAGCTCGACCGTCGCACCTCCTTGCATCCTCGTCCCCGAATCCGGGGAGACTGCCAGGACGGTGCCAGCCGTCTTGTCGGACTCCTGATAGGTCACGTTCGACTTGAGCCCTGCCTTCTCGATGGCAGCAGTGGCATCGGCCTCGGCCAGTCCGAGCACGTCGGGCACCGTATAGGCCTGTGCGACCGTGAGGGCGATGGCGTCCGTGGCCTTTGCCGTGGCGCCCTGGCCTGGGGTGACCGCCGTCACCGTGCCCTCGTCCTTGTCGGAGCTCTCATAGGCCGTCGAGATGTTGGTGTAGCCTGCATCCGACAGCTTCTTCTTCGCGTCATCGAGCGAGAGGCCGACCACGTCCGGGACGGTACGCGCCACGCCCACCGACAGGGTGACCGTCTTCGAGGTGTCGCTGCGGGTGCCGGCAGCCGGGTCGCTCGAGATGACCTTGCCGACCTGGTCGTCGCTCACGGCATCGACCGTCGCCGTGGGGAAGCCCGCCTGCGTGAGGACGTCTCGGGCGTCATCGACATCCTTGCCCACCACGTCCGGGACCTCGACCCCGCCCCAGATGTGGGCGGAGTACGTCGCATAGGCCACCGCGGCCACGGCCAGGGCCACGGCGACCACGATGAGGGCCACCACGCCCTTCGAGAGGTGGCCCTTCGACCCACCGTCCGGCGAGGCGCCCGAGGTGCCTTCTGCTGAAGGTCGCACAGAGGCCTGGGAGCCTTGCGTGCGAATGGGTGGCACTGCCGTGGTCTCGCCCTCGAGCGACCGCTGGGCCTCGCCCGCCTCGGCGGAGAAGTCCTCCTCGGGAGGGGCCGCCTGTCGGTCGACGGGCTGGGTCTGGCCCGGCACCTCCACACGCGTCGCCCCCACGCCGACGAGCCTGGTCTTGGCCGAGGAGGCGTCGATCCGCTCGGTGAGGCCCCCGTCCGAAGGCAGCTCCTGGGTCCCTCCGTCTGATGCGGCCCCTGGCGCCACCGGACGCGCCCCTGCCACCTGGGTGGCATCCATGCCGCCGGGCGTCGCATCCAGGCGAGCCCCGCATTGTGGGCAGAACCTCATGCCATCAGGAACCGTCGCGGCGCATCTTGGGCAACGCATATGTGACCCCCTCCGGGCCGTGTGACCGACGACCGGTCACATCGACATGCCGATCCGCCTCCATCCTAGGGCATCTTCAGGCTCGGTACAGCGGTTTCCGCCAGACGGAGGCCCTACGCACCCGAGACGTGCTAGGCTCATGCCCAACAGAGAGGAACCACCATGCCTCACGATCCCGTCACCTCGGCGCCGTCCCACACGCGCGTCTTCGACCTCCACTGCGACACGTTGGACTGCCTTGCCTGGCCCACGCTGCCCGACGAGCTCACCGGCGGGAAGAGCGTCCAGGACGAGCCCTGTGCGCACGTGGCGGGCCCCCTCGAGGACTTCGGCACCTGGGATGGGCATCTCTCGCTTGACGGCACCGCCGACCTCGAGTGGTGCCAGTGCCTGGCGGTCTTCCTGCCCGACGACTTGGACGTCCCCCAATCGGTCGACTTCTTCGACCGCGTCTCGTCCACGCTCGCGACCCACGTCGGGGCGCATCCCGACCGCCTGGCACAGGCCCGCAGCATCCGAGAGGTCGATGCTGCGCTCGACGCCGGCAGGATGGCGGGGATGCTGACCATCGAGAACGGCAAGCTCCTGGCCGCCGGTCCTGACATGGTCGAGCGCATCGATGCTGCCGGCGTGCGCATGCTCACGCTCACCTGGAACGCCGCGAATCCCCTTGGCAGCGGCCACAAGAGCGAGGAGGGGCTCACATCCTTCGGGCGCAGCATGGTCCGCGAGCTGGAAGGTCACCACATCGTCGTGGACGTCTCGCATCTCAACGACCCGGGCTTCGCGGACGTCTCCCGCGTCGCGCGGCGTCCCTTCGTAGCGAGTCACTCCAACTCACGAGCCATCTGCGACGTCCCCCGCAACCTCACCGACGACCAGTTCAGGGCGATTCGCGACGCAGGGGGCATCGTCGGCCTCAACCTCTACCGGTCGTTCCTCTCGACCGAGCATGACGACCCCACGCCGGATGACATCTGTGCCCACGTAGAGCATTGGCTTGACCTCGACGGCGAGGACGTCGTCGCGCTTGGCACCGACAACGACGGATGCACGACCCCGAGCTGGCTCCCCTCCTGCAGGCACATGGACACGCTGGCCTCGGTTCTTTCCGCCCGATTTGGGTATGAGCTTGCAGACAGGCTGCTCTTCTCCAACGCACATGCCTTCTTCGAGAGGGCCGAACAGGACTGACCCAGGAGGGACCATGAGCCATCTCAACGGCGTCGGCATCGCGTTCTGCGGTGGCGGGTTCAGGTCGTTCTCGGAGGTCGCCGCCATCGAGAGCATGGAGCGGGCAGGCGTGACACCAGCCGCCTCCGCGGGGACATCGATGGGATCGCTCGTCGCCACGCTGGTCGCCGCAGGGCTTCCTGCATCGCGCATCGCCGATCTCCTGCTCGACCTCGACAGGCGCGTCGTCGAGACCGGTCTCCTCAAGAACCTCGGTCGCCACATCCTCAGCATGGTGAACGACCTCGGTCTCATACCGTCAGAGAAGATCCGCGAGCAGGTGGGGATCACCCTCGACGATGCCGGCATAGGGCGCTTCTCCGACCTCGCGATGCCACTTGCCATGCCCGCCGTGGACGTGCTCACAGGCGAGCTTGTGGTCTTCACCAACACCCCTGGGCTGTTCGAGAACGACCGCGGGGGATGGACGTGCCTCGTCGGCGATCACTCGCTCGCAGACACCATAACGGCATCGGCCTCATATCCCCTGGCCATCCAGCCCATCCAACTCGCGGGGCACACCCTCATGGACGGCGGGAGCCGGATGAACCTCCCCACCCCGCTGTTCGACCGCTCGCTCGTGGATGCCGTGGTGGGCGTCGGGATGATCCGCCATTACAAGCCGCTCGAGAGCCCTGGCCCCATGGACGTCTGGAACCGGACCGTCTCCTACGGCGCCACCCAGCTCGACCGCATCTATGCCCAGGCAGCCGACATCTACGTGAACCTGCCCGTCTCGGGGGAGGACGCCTTCCAGGCAGGCAGCGGCCCCACCGTCATCGCCGAGGCCCGTCAGATGATCGCCGAGAGACCCATCGACTGGGGCGCGGCCAAGCCGGGCCCCCTCACGGCGGTGGCACGTGCCGCGACCGACGCCATCGCACGCATGATGAGGCCCGCAGACCAGGCTTGACCAAGAGGTCAGCCGCAGTGGCTCTCGGAGCCGTCCTCTGGCTCCTCGTCGACCCTCCAGAAGGCCTTGATGAGCGCACAGACGGCGATGCCCACCAGGATCAGCACCCAGCCAGGATGCCAGAGTCCCATGAGGAGCCCGACCGAGAGGAACGCGAAGAGGGCCGCGGAGCCCACGAGACCTGTGACGGCGCCACGCCGCCTACGAGACGAGCGTTCCCCACAGAAGGCGTCAGCGACCCCTGACACCCCCGACCAGACCCCTGTCGAGAAGAGCACCACGAGCCCCTCCCTCCACATGCCTCCCAGGACACCCATGCAGATGAAGGCGATGAGGGCGATCCAGCCACACGGGAACCGATGCATCCACGTATGGTGGTGCTGCAGGTGCCTCTGGGCTTCGTTCCAGCTCTCACAGTGCTCGCCGTTCACCGTGAACCCGCCCGACGAGTCGGCGTGGACCTCGTTGCCGTCATGGTCGCTCACGCGGAAGGCACCGCCGGAGCCCATGTCCACATGGTCGCCCTTGCCGGGGTCGCTCACATGGATGCCGTCCAGCCCCACATGCACGTCGGTGCCCGCATGGTCATGGACGTTGATTCCGTCGCGCCAGTTCATATGGACATGGTCCCCGCCGTCGTGTACGTCGATCCCGTCCGAGAAGGACACGTGCGTAGGCTCGGCCTCCCTAGCTCCAACCGATGATCCCTTGTCCGCGTTCGTGCAGCCATCCGCGCTGTCGGCCTCAGGGTCCAAGGGAGCGCCCGCCCCCTCGACGACGTCGCATGCGACCGCAGGCTCATCGTTGCTGGCGTCCACGAGGTCATGAGCCTCAGGGTCGCCCTTGAGAAGGTCGTCCAGGCTCATGCCATAGAGGTCCGCAAGCGCGATGAGGTTGTCGGTGTCCGGGCTCGACTCAGCCCGCTCCCACTTCGATACGGCCTGACGGCTCACACCGAGCTGGTTGGCGAGGGACTCCTGTGAGAGCCCGCGGTCACGCCTGAGCTTGGAGAGACGATAGGCGATATCGACGTTCATGGCGTATCCCTTCGGTCTGGTTCGGTATGCAAGCACCATCCTGGGGTTGCGGTATTGCCAATTCCACCTATTCTAGTGCGCAATTCTCGACGCAACCAGCGGTTGCGCCATGAGAGGGGAGTCCTTCTGGCCGTAGTTCCCGCTGCCGCGACAGGTGGCCCGCAAACGAGAGGAGGCCCCGGTCCAGACGGACCGGGGCCTCCTGCCTCGATAGAGAAAATGCCCTTCGTTGGTCAGCGACGACCTGCTCTCCCACGGACTACACCGCAGTACCATCGGCGCTCGGGGGCTTAACTTCTGGGTTCGGAATGGGACCAGGTGTACCTCCCCTGCCATAATCGCTGACCAACGAAGGGCATTCTGCTGTCAAGGGGTCCGACTACGTCGTACCCTGATGGCTACACAGCGTGAACACGAGCTTTCCAAGAAGTCGCATGAGATGCGCAAACACAAACCAAAAGAGAAAAGAAGAGCTCGACCGATTAGTACTGCTCGACTGAACGCCTTACAGCGCTTACATCTGCAGCCTATCAACCTCGTAGTCTACAAGGGGTCTTACCAAAAAGAGAACTCATCTCGGGACGGGCTTCCCGCTTAGATGCTTTCAGCGGTTATCCCAACCGGACTCAGCTACTCGGCAATGCCATTGGTTGACAACCGATACACCGGAGGTCCGTCCACCCCGGTCCTCTCGTACTAGGGGCAGCCTCCCTCAATTCTCTTACGCCCACGGAGGATAGGGACCGAACTGTCTCACGACGTTCTGAACCCAGCTCGCGTACCGCTTTAAATGGCGAACGGCCATACCCTTGGGACCTGCTCCAGCCCCAGGATGCGATGAGCCGACATCGAGGTGCCAAACCTTCCCGTCGATGTGGACTCTTGGGGAAGATCAGCCTGTTATCCCCGGAGTACCTTTTATCCGTTGAGCGACGGCCATTCCACGCTGAGCCGCCGGATCACTAGAGCCTGGTTTCCCATCTGCTCGACTTGTAAGTCTCGCAGTCAAGCCTGCTTATGCTCTTGCACTCAAAAGCATGGTTGCCGACCATGCTGAGCAGACCTTACGCGCGCCTCCGTTACTCTTTAGGAGGCGACCGCCCCAGTCAAACTACCCACCTGACACGGTCCCACTGCCGGCTTACGGCCAGTGGTTAGGATGCCAGAACGTCGAGGGTGGTATTCCAAGGGTGACTCCCCAGAAACTGGCGTCCCTGGTTCAAAGTCTCCCACCTATCCTCTACACGACGAACCGGCAGCCAATGTCAAGCTGCAGTAAAGGTTCACGGGGTCTTTCCGTCCTTCCGCGGGTAAGTCGCATCTTCACGACTAGTGCAATTTCACCGGGTCCATGGTTGAGACAGTGCCCAAATCGTTACGCCTTTCGTGCAGGTCGGAACTTACCCGACAAGGAATTTCGCTACCTTAGGACCGTTATAGTTACGGCCGCCGTTTACCGGGGCTTAGATTCGCTGCTTCGGATTGCTCCTAACAACTCCTCGTGACCTTCCGGCACCGGGCAGGCGTCAGACCCTATACGTCGTCTTACGACTTCAGCAGAGTCCTGTGTTTTTGATAAACAGTCGTTTGGGCCAATTTTCTGTGACCGATAAGGGCTCAGGGAGCAAGTCCCATCACCCTACTCGGCACCCCTTCTCCCGAAGTTACGGGGCAATTTTGCCGAGTTCCTTAACCATGGTTCTCCCGATCGCCTTGGTATGTTCTACCCACCCACCTGTGTCGGTTTGCGGTACGGGCTCCTAAGAGCTCCCTAGAGGTTTTTCTTGGAAGTATGGGCTCACTTACTTCGCTCAATTGTTTCGTCAGTCACCTCAGCCGTCGCGGAAGCGCATTTCACTACTTCCCAGCCTACGTGACTTCACGGGGACGTCCAGAACCCCGCTAAGCTACCCTGCTCCGTCACCCCATTGGTGATAACGCTCTTTCGGAGGTGCAGGAATGTCTACCTGCTATGCATCGACTACGCCTTCCGGCCTCGCCTTAGCTCCCGACTGACCCTGGGAGGATTAGCCTTGCCCAGGAAACCTTGGGTTTACGGCGGAGACGTTTTTCACGTCTCTCTCGTTACTCATGCCAGCATTCTCACTTCCAAGCGGTCCACAGAGGGTCATCCCACTGCTTCACCCCACTTGGAAAGCTCCCCTACCACCAGTACTAGGTACTGATCCGTTGCTTCGGTACCATGCTTAGCCCCGTATATTGTCGGCGCATGTCCACTCGACCAGTGAGCTATTACGCACTCTTTAAATGAATGGCTGCTTCTAAGCCAACATCCTGGTTGTCTGAGCAAACGCACATCCTTTGCCACTTAGCATGGATTTAGGGACCTTAGCAGACGGTCTGGGCTGTTTCCCTTTTGAATACACAACTTAGCTCACATATTCTGACTCCCGAGCTATGGACCGTTGACATTCGGAGTTTGATTGATGTTGGTAGGCGGTGAGGCCCCCGCAATCATTCAGTGCTCTACCTTCAACGGTAAACGCTCGAGGCTAGCCCTAAAGCTATTTCGGGGAGAACGAGATATCTCCAGGTTTGATTAGCCTTTCACTCCTATCCACAGGTCATCCCCTCAGTTTTCAACCTAAGTGGGTTCGGTCCTCCACGGGGTCTTACCCCCGCTTCAACCTGCCCATGGATAGCTCACCTGGCTTCGCGTCTACGACATGCGACTGGCGCCCAGTTAAGACTCGCTCTCGCTACGGCTCGCTTATCAGCTTAACCTTGCCGCATATCGTAACTCGCTGGCTCATTCTACAAAAGGCACGCCGTCACAGGCCAAAGGCCTGCTCCGACTGCTTGTAGGCACACGGTTTCAGGTACTATTTCACTCCCCTCTCGGGGTGCTTTTCACCTTTCCCTCACGGTACTTGTCCACTATCGGTCACAGGAGAGTATTTAGGTTTGGAGGGTGGTCCCCCCAGGTTCCCACCGGGTTTCACGTGTCCGGCAGTACTCAGGTACCACGTCAGCAGATCATGAGGTTTCGCATACGGGACTCTAACCCTGTATCGTCGGCCTTCCCAGACCGTTCCGCTACCACATGATTTTGTAACTGCTTAGGGGAGAAGCAGCTCCCCAATGACAGGCCCTACAACACCGATCGGTGCAACCCCTGCAAGGTATACGCTACCGTCGGTTTGACCTATGTCCCCGTTCGCTCGCCACTACTAGGGGAATCTCGGTTGATTTCTCTTCCTCTGGGTACTTAGATGTTTCAGTTCCCCAGGTTGCCTCCACCACGCCTATGTGTTCAGCGTGGGGTGATGGGAGATGAGTCCCATCAAGTTCGCCCATTCGGAAATCCACGGGTCAAAGGGTATGTGCCCCTCACCGTGGCTTATCGCAGCTAGTCACGTCCTTCATCGGCTTCCTGTGCCAAGGCATCCACCGTGTGCCCTTACCATCTTCTTCTCCATTGACGCTGGCGCATCAATGTTTGGTTTGGGTCATACATACACTTGTCTGGGTCGGGAAGACCCAGACATGCGATCAGATGCGATCTTCTTAAAAAGAAAATCTCGTTTCACGCTATGCAGCTATCAAGGTGCGGCGAGGGCGAACCCTCGAAACCGGATGCTGCGATGCGACTGATACGACAAAGAGTAGATCGTTGTTGCGGAATTAGACGGGACCGCTCTGTCAAATGTCTTCTCTAGAAGAGGTGATTCTCCCTAGAAAGGAGGTGATCCAGCCGCACCTTCCGGTACGGCTACCTTGTTACGACTTCACCCCCCTTACCCTCCACACCTTCGGCATCTCCCTCCCTTGCGGGTTGGGCCGACGACTTCGGGTGCAAACGACTCGGGTGGTGTGACGGGCGGTGTGTACAAGGCCCGGGAACGCATTCACCGCGGCGTGCTGATCCGCGATTACTAGCAACTCCGACTTCACGGAGGCGGGTTGCAGCCTCCGATCCGAACTGGGGCCGGCTTTAAGGGATTCGCTTACTCTCGCGAGTTCGCAGCCCGTTGTGCCGGTCATTGTAGCACGTGTGCAGCCCTGGATATAAGGGGCATGATGACTTGACGTCGTCCCCACCTTCCTCCGGCTTAACGCCGGCGGTCTCGCACGGGTGCCCAGCCGAACTGCTGGCAACATGCGACGAGGGTTGCGCTCGTTGCGGGACTTAACCCAACATCTCACGACACGAGCTGACGACAGCCATGCACCACCTGTATAGGCTCCTTTCGGCCACGACGTTTCCGCCGCTTCACCTATATGTCAAACCCAGGTAAGGTTCTTCGCGTTGCTTCGAATTAAGCCACATGCTCCGCTGCTTGTGCGGGCCCCCGTCAATTCCTTTGAGTTTTAGCCTTGCGGCCGTACTCCCCAGGCGGGACACTTAATGCGTTAGCTGCGGCACGGAGAGAACATCTCCCCACACCTAGTGTCCATCGTTTACGGCTAGGACTACCAGGGTATCTAATCCTGTTCGCTCCCCTAGCTTTCGCGCCTCAGCGTCAGTTATGGCCCAGAAGGCCGCCTTCGCCACCGGTGTTCTTCCCAATATCTGCGCATTCCACCGCTACACTGGGAATTCCACCTTCCCCTACCAAACTCAAGCCTGCCGGTATCGGAAGCGGACGGGGGTTGAGCCCCCGGATTTGACTTCCGACCTAACAGGCCGCCTACGCGCGCTTTACGCCCAATGAATCCGGATAACGCTTGCCCCCTACGTATTACCGCGGCTGCTGGCACGTAGTTAGCCGGGGCTTCTTCTGCAGGTACTGTCACCTTTCGGCCTCATCCCTGCTGAAAGCGGTTTACAACCCTAGAGCCTTCATCCCGCACGCGGCGTCGCTGCATCAGGCTTTCGCCCATTGTGCAATATTCCCCACTGCTGCCTCCCGTAGGAGTCTGGGCCGTGTCTCAGTCCCAATCTGGCCGGTCGGTCTCTCAACCCGGCTACCCATCATCGCCTTGGTAGGCCATTACCCCACCAACTAGCTAACAGGCCGCGGGCCCATCCTTCTCCGCCGGAGCTTTCCCGGAACCTGCATGTGGAGGTTCCGGAGTATTCGGTATTAACCACGGTTTCCCGAGGCTGTCCCGATGAGAAGGGCAGGTTGCCCACGTGTTACTCAGCCGTTCGCCACTTTATACACACCCGAAGGTGCTTTAATCGTTCGACTTGCATGTGTTAGGCGCGCCGCCAGCGTTCATCCTGAGCCAGGATCGAACTCTCCGTTCAAATAAGGGCCGAAGCCCTAAAGTTTAAAGCAGTGAGCTGATCTCGTCTCGAATTCCGCTGATCTATTTCGGATTCGCTGATTTGAATTGACGTGGCACATATTGCTATGTACTCACATATTCGAAATTTCGCTGGTCTGTCTTTGTCGATCTTTCGATCGCAGTATCCGGTTTTCAAGGTTCGCTGCGCCGTCCGTGTGCCCTTCGTTGCCTCTGGGCTCGTTTGCGGCGCGAGGAATTACTATACGCACCCTCGGCGCCCTGAGGCACGGGAATCTGGTGAGCGGCCATTCGTTCACAGTTACTTCACATATCGCCATGGGCGAGGGCCGCACCGGCGTCGAGGAGGGCGTCCCTGCCCGCGGCCGAGGAGCACTCCGCCGTCACGCGCACGAAGGGCTCCGTGCGGGAGGGACGGACGAGCAGCCAGGAGCCGTCCTCCATCTCGAGGCGGATCCCGTCCATATGGTTGACGTGCACGGGGACCTGCCCGGCGACGCTCGCCGGGTTGGCACCAGGCAGCACGTTGCGGAGCGTCTGTATCTCCGCGGAGCCCAGCCGGACGTCGCGTCGTCCATAGTCCATGTGCCCCAGGCGTGCCTCGAGGTCATCGACCAGCTCCGTGAGCGTCAGGTGGGTGGTGCCCATGAGCTCGCAGACGAGCAGCGCCTCCATGAGACCGTCGCGCGTAGGCGCCAGGGCGGGCACGCACATGCCGCAGAGCTCGTCGCAACCGAGCAGCACGCCGCCACGCACGATCTCATCGTGCACCCAGCAGAAGCCGGCAGCACAGACGACGACCTCGCAACCCAGGCGCTCTGCCTGGCGCTTCACGAGCGCCGATGCCGACTGCGGCACGATGATCCTGCCGCTGAGCCCCCTACCCTCGACGAGATGGTCCATGATGAGCGCGACGACCTTGTGCGCCGGGACGAGGTTCCCGCGCTCGTCGACGATGCCGATCCTGTCTCCGGCACCCTCGCACACGATTCCGAGGTCCGCGCCCTTCTCGACGACCTCACGCTCGCAGTCGTCGACCCATGGCTCGAAGACCTCGGGGTGAAGCCCGCCGAAGTCTCCCACGGCATCCCCGTGCATCTCGTGCACGTCCAGCCCCTCCTCCTCGAGGAGATGGGCGAGGTGCCCCCGTGCCGCGCCATACATGGGGTCGACGACGACCGAGAGCGATGAGCCTGCAAGGGCCTCGTGGTCCGCCAGGCCATGCAACGTGCGCAGGTAGGGACCCATGAGGTCCACCGTCCCGACCTCCCCGGTGATGTCGGGGGCATCTGGCGGGACCAGCGCCTCCATGGTCTCCAGGTCGAGCGCATCCACGGCCGAGCCGTCCGCACACCTGATACGGAGGCCTCCCATGCCCGCAGGTCGCTGCGAGGCCGTGACCATGACGCCGCCGCAGGCCCCCTGGTCCGTGTTGATCGCGCGGGCGAGCGCGGGCGTCGGACAGGCCGAGTCAGAGAGGTGAACGTCGAGGCCGTGCGCCGAGAGCACGACGGCCGCGGCGCGCGCGAACTCATCTGACCCATCCCTGGTGTCATATCCTACGTAGACGGCAGCACCAGGCATCGAGGCAGACCACAGGGATGCCGCTGCGTCCACGACACGGCTCACGTTGCCTACTTCGAAGCCGTCGTCGTAGCGTGCGTACCAACCATCTGCCACAAAGTGGATGACCTGCATGTTGAACGATGACCTCCGAGGGGTCTCGAGATGGGTTCTGACTATACGTGCCTTATGCCAGCGATACCGGGCCCAGCGCCTCGCGGAATGCCTGCGCCATGACGGGATCCGCGAGCGCCATACGTGCGTTGGTGGCTGCCCATGCCGCAGGCGTCCCGGTGTCGCAGCCCTCGTCGGCATCGACCACCACGGCATACATCTCCTCCTCGTCGAGGAGGCGGACCATGGCGTCGGTCAGCTGGATCTCGCCACCTGCACCCGGCACCTGTGTGCCGAGAAGGTCCATGATCCGCGGCGAGAGCAGGTAACGACCCACGATGAAGAGGTGGGACGGCGCATCTGCCTGGGAGGGCTTCTCGACCATGCCTGACATCTTCCAGACCGCCCCCGCCTGCTCACCCGAAGCAGAGCTTCCCTCGAGGGATCCGATGCATGAGCCTGCGATGATCCCATAGCGGCTCACCTGGTCGGCGGCGACTGGTGCCACCGCGATGACGGAGGCCATCCCATGCGCACGGGACACCTCGAGCATGTCCTTGTTCATCTGCTGGTCGGGGACGAAGTAGTCGCCGAGGAGGACGAAGAAGGGCTCGTCGCCCACCTCGGACGCAGCACAGTGCACGGCATGGCCCAGGCCGAGCGGCTCGTCCTGGTACACGAACGACACCGGCAGGGCCCCTGCCTCGTGGACCTTGTCGGCCTCCGCGTCCTTGCCACGATGCCTCAGCATCGCCTCGAAATCCGGGTCTGGCGAGAAGTACTGCTCGATCTGGGGCTTCTCGCGAGAGTTGACGATCACGCACCCATCGACGCCTTCGGGCGCGAGGGCCTCCTCGACGACATATTGGATGACCGGCTTGTCAAGCACGGGCAGGAGCTCCTTGGCGCCGCACTTGGTGGCGGGCAGAAAACGAGTCCCGAGTCCCGCAGCCGGTATGATTGCCTTCATGAGAATCCCTTCACTCCCATCCGAGGACTCCGGATGCCTTGTCGGTCGTTTGGCTAGCACCTCAGAAACGATAGCGCGTGGCACCTTGCAAGCCGCGCCCTTCCATAGAAAGAGCGTCGAGGGCGCCGCCGAGCGGTCACGCTTCACCCCCCGGGCGGGGCTATCCTTCGTCGGGACCTTGGTCCGGGCCGCGTCCTGGGCCCCGGTGCGACTCGAGGGTGATCTGGGACAGGAAGGGAACGGAGCCATCGAAGGCGCCTTCCTCGGCCTGCCAGCTCCAATTCCCCTCCGCCGTGCCAGGCACGTTCATGCGTGCGGTGTCATCGAGCGCGAGCGCGTCCTGCAGCGGCATGATCACCACCGATGCCCGACTCCCCCACACCGAACAGGCCAGACGGTCTGCGAGCGTACGGGCCTCCTCCCCCGCGACCCCGTAGCGCAGCTCGCTCCACCCCAGCAACGTCGACGTGTCATGCGTGCTGGTGTAGGCGACCTTGCCCGGAGAGGGGACATAGCCCTGGAGCACGTCGGCGTCAGAGAACTCGAGCACGTCCATACCCGTGAAGCCCCCCTGCGCCACGAGGGCGCGCACGGCCGGCGTGATGGTGCCGAGGTCCTCCGCGATGACAGGCAGCCTGCCGAGCCTCTCGTAGGCGGCCTCGAACAGGGCCATGCCAGGGCCCGGGAGCCAGCGCCCCTCGCGGGCGGTCTTGCCCTCCTCGATCGCATAGTAGGAGGAGAAGCCCAGGAAATGGTCGAGCCGCACATAGTCGTAGAGGGAGAAGGCGCGGCGAAGGCGGTCGAGCCACCACGAGTAGCCGTCCGTGGCCATGACCTTCCAGTCATAGGTCGGATTGCCCCAGAGCTGACCATCGGCAGCGAACGCATCCGGTGGAGTCCCTGCCTGCTCGCTCGCGAGTCCGGCATCATCGAGCCTGAAGAGGTCGGGGTTCGCCCAGACATCCGCAGAGTCCGCACTCACATACATCGGCATGTCCCCGATGATGTGGACGCCGTGGTCATGCGCATAGGCATGCAGGTCCTGCCACTCCCGCTCGAAGCGGTACTGGCAGAAGCGCCTGAAGCGCACCTCGCGTGCGAAGCGGGGGTCGACGGCAAGCTCGCTGTCGTAGTGCCTGAGGTCGAGCGGCCATTCCTGCCAAGGCTCGTCATCGCGTGCGGCATGTATCGCCGCGAAGCAGGCATAGGGGTCGAGCCAACCTGCATTGGCCTCGCAGAAGGAGCGGTAGTCATGGTCGGTCTCGTCGAACCTGGCAAACCCGGCACGCAGGGCGGCCTCGTCCTCCTCGAGGAGGTTCACGTTGCCCGCCATGGCCGACACGCCCGCATAGGGCGAGCCGTGCTCGTCCGTCGGATTGACGGGAAGGACCTGCCAGTAGGTGAGCCCGCAACTTGCGAGCTGGTCGACGAAGTGCCGTGCCTCGGCACCCAACGTCCCATGGCCGTCGCGCCCGCCCGGCAGCGACGTCACATGGCAGAGGATGCCGGCGCCACGTTCTGGGGCCTGGGCGATGCGTTCCGCGCCATGGAAGTAGAGGACCGCTGACCCCAAGGGAGAGAGCAGCACGTGGGCGAGTCCTGCCTCGAGCGTGACCTGGGCACCACCGACAAGGTCCTCTACCTGATCGCCCTGCACGCGGACGTAGGCATCATGCTCGCACGAGGAGGACCGGTTGACGAAGACCACCAGCGACTCGCCCGAATGCTCCCCAGTCCCTCTGCGGATGAACCCGTAGACATCGTCGCCGCAGGACAGCGGCTCGAAGGTCCCATTCACCAGATAGGGGAACGTACGGCGGAGCGCCATGGCATTGCGATAGATCGTCTCGCAGTCAGCATCCTCGTGCCCCCAAGGGAAGGTCCCTCTGTTGCAGGGATCGGTGAGGCCCTCGAGCCCGGCCTCGTCCCCGTAGTACACGCAGGGGACCCCGGGCATCGTCATCTGCACGAGCGCGGCGAGCCATAGACGGCTCTTCGCAAGGCCACGCTGGCCCTCGGTGAGGCGATAGCAGGCTCGCTCCTGCTCGGTCATGCCACTTGGGTCAGGGCACCCCCCGAGCACGGAGAGAAGCCTGGTCCTGTCATGGCTCCCCAACAGGTTGAGCGCGCAGGCGAATGCCTCGGGAGGGTAGCTCTCCTGGAGCGACAGCATCCTCTCGACGACCTCGTCCGCAGGTATCTCGTTGGTGAGGAAGTCGAGCAAGGCCGTCCGGAAGGGGTAGTCCATGGCACTGTCGAGCTCATCGCCAAGCAGGTAGCGACGCGTCTTGCCATAGGCGACCTTGTTGGATGCGTCCTCCCAGACCTCACCTATGAGAAGCCCGTTCGGGCGCTCCTCGAGCACCGCCCCCTTGATGGCGGCGATGAAGTCGTCGGGAAGCTCGTCGGCGACATCGAGACGCCAGCCGCTCGCCCCCGCACGGAGCCAATGTCTGACGACGCCGTCCCTGCCAAGCATGAACCTGCGATAGCTCGGCTCCTCCTCCTCGACGTCCGGAAGGTCGGCGACGCCCCACCAGCTGCAGTAGGTCTTGCCATCGTTCTCTATCTTGTACCAGCTGCGGTAGGGAGACTCCTCACTCTGGTAGGCACCAAGACCCGGATAGTTGCCATACTTGTTGAAGTAGCGCGAGTCGCACCCCGTATGGTTGAACACACCGTCGAGAATCACATGCATGCCAAGGGACGAGGCCTCCACGCAGAGGGCACGGAAGTCCTCCTCGGTGCCCAGCAGGGGATCGATGCGCATGTAGTCGCCGGTGTCATAGCGATGGTTGCTCGCGGCCTCGAAGATGGGATTGAGGTAGATCACCGTGAAGCCCATCTCGCGCAGCCGGGAGAGCTCGCCGGTGATGCCACGGAGGGTTCCCCCGTAGAAGTCCCAGCAGGTGATATGGCCTTCGTCATCCTTCTGATAGGTAGGGGGACGATCCCAGTCCTGCACGAGGACACGGTCGGGGCCATGGCGATGGCCCTCGAGCTCCACCTTGGCGTTGGCCTTCCAGTCATCACCTCGGCGGAACCTGTCCGGGAATATCTGATAGACGATGCCATCCTCGTACCATGAGGGACGGACCGGCCGCGGGTGATAGACCGTCACCTGGAACGACGGGGGCATGTGGTCATAGACGGCACCTTCGCCGCCCGTCCTCCCCTGGGGGGCCCCGAGGTAGCGCACGATGCCGCCCGAGCACTCGATCACGAAGCAGTACCAGAGGGTCTTGGGATCGCCCGCTGGTAGGGTGCACGAGAACCTCAGATGGTCTCCCTGGGGGGCAAGCATCATGGTGACGTAGGACTCCCCCACGCCATCCTCCCATGTGCGACAGGTCACCACGGCGTCGGGGTCATCCCAGATGTCTATGGCAAGAGAAACGGCGCCGCCATCACACACGGCGCCGTAGGGGCTTCGATAATCAGTATCCCTGCTGTTATGACGAGCTCTCATAGGGTGGTTACCTCGTACCCTCCTTGGATGCGTGCTTCGGTGCCGGCTTGGCCGTTGGCTTCTTGGCGGCCTTCGCGGCCGGCTTGGCCGCAGGCTTTGCGGCGACCTTCGCGGCCGGCTTGGCCGCAGGCTTCACCGTGGACTTGGCGACCGACTTGGCTACTGGCTTTGTCGCAGACTTCGCGACCGGCTTTGCTGCGGCCTTGGTAGCAGGCTTTGCCGCGTGCTTCACAGCGGGCTTTGCAGCAGGCTTGGCGGCCGACTTCGCCGAAGGCTTGGCCACGACCTTGGTAGCGGGCTTGCTTGCCGACTTCGCTGCAGGCTTTCCTGCTGGCTTTGCCGTGTGCTTCACAGCGGGCCTAGCCGCAGGCTTCGCGGCAGGCTTCGCGGCAGGCTTCGCCGAAGGCTTAGGCGTCGTCCTTGCCGCAGGCTTGGCCGAGGTCTTGGCCACGTGCTTTGCCGCCGGCTTAGCGACGGGCTTCACAGCGGGCTTTGCCGCCGGCTTAGCGACGGGCTTCACAGCGGGCTTTGCCGCCGGCTTAGCGACGGGCTTGGCTGCGGTCTTGGCCGCAGGCTTTGCGGCAGGCTTCACGGCCGACTTTGCGGCAGGCTTTGCGGCAGGCTTCACGGCCGACTTTGCGGCAGGCTTTGCGGCAGGCTTCGAAGGGGCCACCGTGAGCGATGAAGTGGCCGCCTTGGAGCCCGTCGACGCCATGGCTGTCGGCCTTGCGGGAGGAACCTTGGCGATGGGCTGGGGCTTCACCTGGACGATGGGCTTTGGTCCAGACTTGACGACGGCCTTGGGCTCGGGGTTCTTCTCGGAAGGCTCGGCCTTGGGCTCGGGGCTCTTCGCGGCAGGCTTGGGCTCAGAAAGGTCGATCTCGGGATGAAGCCCCAGATAGACATCCTTGTACTCCTCGGCAGCCTTCTCCCACCCAAAGTCGGTGGACATACCATGGACCATGAGGTCATGCCACGCCTGGCACTCGTAACGGTAGACGCCCACGGCACCGAGTGCGCAGTCGCGGAACTCGTCCCCGTTGAAGTTGGCGAAGCTGAATCCCGTTCCCTCGCCCGTATAGTGGTTGAAGGGGATGACCGTGTCCTTGAGGCCGCCGGTCTCGCGCACGATGGGAATCGTGCCATAGCGCATGGCGATCATCTGCGAGAGTCCACAGGGCTCGAACTGCGAGGGCATGAGGAACATGTCCGCCCCCGCATACATGCGATGAGAGAACGCCGGGTCGAAGGCGATGCAGGCGCGCATGTTGTCGTGGTACTTCCAGTCGAAGTAGCGCAGGGAGTCCTCGTAGGAGCGGTCACCCGTCCCGAGGATGGCCACCTGCACGCCCTGACCCAGGATGGCGTCGAGCGCATACTGGATGAGGTCGAGCCCCTTCTGCTTGGTGAGGCGCGAGACCATGACCATGAGCGGGCGGTACGGATCGACGTCGAAGCCGAGCTCGCGCTGGAGCGCGGCCTTACACTCGGCCTTGCCCGAGAGGTCATCGACCGAGAACTCCTTGGCGATTCCCTTGTCATGGACAGGGTTGAACTCCTCCATGTCGATGCCGTTGAGGATCCCATGGAGCACGCTCTCGCGCATGCGGAACATGCCATCCATGCCCTCGCCGTAGTACGGCATCTTGAGCTCCTGGGCATAGGAGGGGCTCACCGTGGTGAGCGCATCGGAATACGCGAGCGCCCCCTTCATGAAGTTCACCGTCTTCGGTCCGCAGGCCATCTGGCTCGCGGCCGCAGGGACGTGCGCGAGGCCACAGATGTCACCGAGGACGTCCTCGGAGTACTGGCCCTGGAACTTCACGTTATGAACCGTGAACACGGTCTTGATGTGCTCGTACTCGGGCAGGCCCTGATAGAACTCGCGCAGGAAGACCGGTGCCATGGCGCACTGCCAGTCGTTGCAGTGGAGCACGTCACAGGTGAATCCAGGGATGTACTGGATGCACTCGACCACGGCCTTCGAGAAGAACGCGAAGCGCTCGGCGTCGTCGAAGTAGCCGTAGGCCCCGTCACGACCGAAGTAGTCCTGGTTGTCGACGAAGTAGAAGTCGATGCCGCGATAGTGAATCCGCTCGATGCCACAGTAGGGGTTGCGCCAGCTGAGCGGCAGGTAGAAGTCACAGACGTGCTCCATCTTCTCCTGCCACTCGGGAGCGATGAACCCATACTTGGGAAGGATCACCGACACGTCGAGTCCCGCATGGGCAAGCTCGACGGGGAGCGTCCCCGCGACATCGCCCAAGCCGCCCGTCTTCACGAAGGGTGCCGCCTCGGACGCGGCGAACAGGACATGCAGCTTCCTCTGCTCGGCCTTGCTCATACCTGTCCCTCTCCCTTGCCCTGCACGAGCACCGCCTCAGGAGTGCCCCTCAGCTCGGTCCGCGCAGGGATGACGTTGTTGCGATCGACGATGGCGTTCTCTACGCGGGCACCGCTCTCGATGACACAACCCTGCATGACGATGCTGTTGCGGACGGTCGCGCCGCTATCGACGCGGACGTTCCTTCCCAGGATGCTGTCGGAGATGGCGCCTTGGATGCGGCAGCCCGCAGAGACGAGGGAGTTGCTCGCATGACCACCGGTCTCGTACTTTGCCGGCGGAGTGTCATGGGCCTTGGTGAGGATGGGCCTGCCTGCCGGGAAGAGCTGGTCATCGATCTGGGGGTTGAGCAGTTCCATGCTGTGACGGAAGTAGCTGGCCGCGTTGAAGATGCCTGCCGCGAACCCATCGAAGTTGAACGTGCGCACATCGACGCGCTCGAAGTCGGACTGCATGGCCTCGAAGAGGTCGAGGTAGTCGACGGCCGCATACCACTCGAGGTACTTGAGCAGCAGCTCGCGAGAGACGATGAAGCAGTCGAGGAAGGCGGTGTCGCCGAACTTGCACCCGTGGGTGACGCCCTTCACGCGACCGTCCTGGACGAAGCACGAGGTGATGTCCTCGTCCGCGGCCTTGGCCTCCTGGGTGACGACGGTGATGTCGGCCCCGGACTCCTTGTGCGCGGCGATGAGCTCGCGGAAGTCCATGTTATAGACGATGTTCGAGGCGCAGCAGACCACATAGGGAGCCTTGTCCCGCTCGAGGAAGATCTTGTTGTGCTCGATGTCGCGGAGCAGGAAGCGCGCACCCGTGCGTGACGTTCCGGAGGCGGTGCCGGGAAGCATGAACAGGCCGCCGTTCTTGCGGTCGAGCGCCCAGTCCTTGCCGGAGCCCACATGGTCGATGAGCGAGCGATAGTTGTAGGGCATCACGACGCCGACCGTGCGGATGCCGGCGTTCACCATGTTGGAGAGCGGGAAGTCGATGAGACGATAGCGACCCAGGTACGGCAGGGACGCGACGGGGCGCGCCTCGGTGAGGGCACTCTGGCTCTTGGTGGAGTAGTTCGTGGTGATGAGTCCGATTGCGCTTTCCATGACTATTCCTCCCCCTTCCCTACGACCACGTCATCGCCGATGACAGCCGTGTCCTTTGTCTTGTCGATGCTGCCGAGACTGACGTTCTCCTCGACCGTGGAGTTCTCGCCGAGGATGGCGCGCACGACCCGCGCCCCGGCCTTGACCCGGGCGCCAGGCAGGAGCACGGAGTCGATGACGGTGGCCCGCTCTCCCACGAAGGAGTCCGTCGACAGGATCGAGTGGCGGACCGTCCCCAGGACACGGCAGCCATTGGCCACCAGCGCGTCATCGATCTCGCCGTCAGGACCCACATAGTGGGGTGGTCGCGGCGAGCTGTTCGACATGATGGGGAACTCCGACGAGTAGAGGTCGAAGTCGGGGTGGGTCCCCAGCAGGCTCATGCTCGTCTCGTGGTAGCTCGCGATGGTGCCGACGTCACGCCAGAAGCCGTTGAACTCGTAGGTGTAGATGCGCTTGTTCTGCGCGAGCATCGTGGGGATGATGTTCTTGCCGAAGTCATGCTCGGACTGGGGGTCGAGCGCATCGGCCTTGAGCGCCTCGATGAGGGGCTTGGCAGAGAAGACGTAGATGCCCATGGAGGCGAGGTTCGAGTCAGGCTTGGTGGGCTTCTCGGTGAACTTGGTCACACGGTCGTCCTCGTCCTGCGTGATGATGCCGAAGCGCGAGGCCTCCTCCCAGGCCACTGGCATGACCGAGATGGTGAGGTCGGCGTTGTTGGCGATGTGGGCATCGACCATCTTGCGATAGTCCATGCGATAGAGGTGGTCTCCGGAGAGGATCACGACATACTCGGGGTCGTTGGTCTCGATGTAGCCGATGTTCTGATAGACGGCGTCTGCCGTGCCCTCATACCATGACCCGCCGGTCTCGGTGGCATACGGGGGGAGCACCGAGATGCCGGCGCCTCGCTCGTCGAGGTTCCAGGCAGCGCCGGTACCGATGTAGGAGTGCAGGAGGTAGGGACGATACTGCGTGAGGACACCGACCGTGTCGATGCCAGAGTTCGCGCAGTTGGAAAGTGAGAAGTCGATGATGCGGAACTTGCCGCCGAACGAGACCGCCGGCTTGGCTATGTTTCTCGTCAGCGCTCCCAGCCTGCTCCCCTGCCCGCCGGCAAGAAGCATTGCTATGCATTCCCTCTTGCTCATGGTGCACCCCTTCCCTTCGAAGTCCGAACCACCTATGACGCGTGCCAGATCTCCTTCGCATACTCGCGAATCGTACGGTCGCTCGCAAAGTAGCCCGAGGTTGCCGTGTTGTGGAGCGCGATGCGGTTCCACCGGTGCGCGTCGGGGTAGATTGCCGTGAGCCTCTCCCAGGCGTCGACATAGGACCTGAAGTCCTTGAAGACGAGGTCTGGGTCATTACCCTGCATGAGATAGTCGTGGATGCTCTCGAAGTTGCCCGAGAGCGAGGCGAACGTACCGTCCACGAGCTCGTCGACCACGCGGCCGAGACGGTCGCGGTCGTTGTTGTACTCGTCCCACGAGAAGTACGTGCCCGCCGCACGGAGTGCCTCGACGTCTTCCACCCGAAGGCCGAAGACCTCGATGTTGTCGTCCCCCGCGAGCTGGGCGATCTCGACGTTGGCGCCGTCCATGGTGCCGAGCGTGATGGCGCCGTTCATCATGAGCTTCATGTTGGACGTGCCCGAGGCCTCCTTGCCGGCGGTCGAGATCTGCTCGGAGATCTCTGCCGCGGGGTAGATGAGCTGGGCATTCGAGACGGCGAAGTTGGGGACGAACGCGACCTTGATCGTGGAGTTCACGCGCTCGTCGGCATTGATGACGTCCGCCACGGAGTTGATGAGGCGGATGACCTCCTTGGCGAAGTCGTAGCTCTGGGCGGCCTTGCCCGAGAAGATGAACGAGGTGGGCTGGGGCCTGTAGCTCGGATCAGCGAGGAGCCGGTTATAGATGTCGAGGATCTTGAAGACGTTCAGCAGCTGGCGCTTGTAGGCGTGGAAGCGCTTGACCTGGACGTCGAAGACCGTGTCGCAGTCGAGCTCGACGCCAGTCTGGTCCTTGATGTAGGCGGCGAGGCGCTCCTTGTTGGCACGCTTCGACACGGCCATCGCATCGAGGAAGGCGGGGTCGTCCTCGAACTGCTTCAGCCTGGCGAGGTCGTCGGCGTCGTCGAGCCAGTGGTCCCCGATGTGCTCGGTGATGAGCTTGGCATAGGTAGGGTTGGACTCGGCGAGGAAGCGACGGTGCGAGACGCCGTTCGTCTTGTTGTTGAACTTCTCGGGTGTGAGGGCGTAGAACTCCTTGAGCACGTCATGCTCGAGGATGTCAGTGTGGATCTTGGCGACGCCGTTGACCGAGTGGGAGCAGATGATGGAGAGGTTCGCCATACGGACCTCGCCGTCCCAGAGGATGGCCGTCTTCTTGAGGAGCTCCTGCCAGTTGTCGGCCGTATGCGGGAAGCTCTCGCGATAACGGCGGTCGATCTCGTCGATGTACATGTAGACACGCGGGAGCAGGGTCCTGAAGGTGTTGATGGGCCACTTCTCGAGCGCCTCGGGCATGACGGTGTGGTTCGTATAGGAGATGGAGCGCGTGACGATGTCCCACGCGGTGTCCCAGTCGAGGCCCTCCTCGTCGACGAAGATGCGCATGAGCTCGGCTCCGCACATGGCAGGATGGGTGTCGTTGGTGTGGATGGCCACGCGGTCGGGGAAGCGTGCCCAGTCCGAGCCGTACTCCGCGTGGTAGGTGCGCAGGATGGAGGCGAGGCCGGCAGCCACGAACAGGTACTCCTGCTTCAGACGCAGAATCTTGCCGTGCTCGCCGGAGTCGTTGGGATAGAGGATCTCCGAGATGGCCTCCACGTCCGCGCGATGCCGTGCGGCCTTGGCATAGTCGCCCTCGTTGAAGGCGTCGAGGTCGAACTCCTCCTCGACGGGCTCGGCGCTCCAGATGCGGAGCTTGTTCACCGTCTCGCCACCGTAGCCCACGATGGGCACGTCGTACGGGACGGCCTTGACCTCGTCGCCGCCCTCCCAGGTGAACCAGTACTTGCCGTCCTTCTCATGACGGACGACCTCGCCGCCGAAGCGGACGATGACCGAGCTCTCGGGACGGCACACCTCCCACGGATAGCCTCCGGCGAGCCAGTTGTCGGTCTCCTCGACCTGACGTCCGTCCTTGATCGACTGCTTGAAGAGACCGTAGCGGTAGCGCATGCCGTTGCCATAGCCCTCTATGCCCTCGTGGGCCATCGAGTCGAGGAAGCACGCGGCAAGACGTCCCAGGCCACCATTGCCCAGGCCGGCATCATGCTCCTGGTTGCACAGGTCCTCGAGCGACACGCCCATGTCCTTGAGGCCGTCGGCCACGATGTCGCGGACCCCGAAGTCGAGGAGGTAGTTGTCGAGCAGGCGGCCGATCAGGAACTCGAGCGAGAAGTAGTAGACCTTCTTCTTGTTGTTGGCAGCGTTGACAGGCTCGTTCGCAGCAGCGATGTCACGCGCGTTGACCGCGATGAGCTTGACGAGGATGTCGAAACGCTCCTTGTCGGTGCAGGCATCGAAGTCCTTGCCCACCTCCGCCTTGAACATGTGCCGATAGCTCTCGACGAACTCGTTCTTGTCCTTGAAGATCTTCTGCATGCACAAACCCCTTTTGGTCTTGGCCATGTACGCTCCATGACCTTGCCCTGTATCGGCCTACGTACCCCACCGAGCGGCATCTGGACACCTGAACAACGAGGAATCGCCCGGCGGTGGCCTTTCATCAATATCAGTCTATGCCTTTGCTCCCCCTGAACGCCTGGTCGTGGTAGACGCAGCAGCCTTCTTGGCCGCGGGCTTCCTGACGGCCGCCTTTGCAGGTGCGGACTTCTTGGCAACCGGCTTCTTGGCCGTTGCCTTTGCAGGTGCGGACTTCTTGGCAACCGGCTTCTTGGCTGCCGCCTTTGCCGCAGGCTTCTTCGCAGTGGCCTTCTTCGGGGCCCGCCTCTTGGGCAGGTCCCCCGTACGCTTGAGCACGATCCCCGTGAGCCCCGGCATGCGCAGCGTGACCGACTGCTTATGGCCGTTCCAGGCCTTGGCCTCGCTCACGAGCGGCTCGGGATTGAAGACGTCGGCACCGCCGAACTCCTTGTGGTCCGAGTTGAAGACCTCCGACCACTGGCCAGGCACAGGCACGCCCACACGGTAGTCGTCATAGGTGGTCGGGTCGAAGTTGATGAGGACCACGAGGTCGTCGGCGGGCTTGTCGCCGTGGCGGATGAACGAGACGAAGGACTGCTTCGAGTCGTCGGCATCAAGCCACTCGAACCCGTCCCAGGAGTAGCCCTCCTGCCAGAGAGCCGGCTGCTCCTTGTAGAACTCGTTGAGCGCGGCGATGAAGCTCTGCTGGTTGCGATGGGTGTCGTACTCGTCGACCAGGAACCACTGGATCGACTCGTAGTAGCGCCACTCGATGAACTGGGCGATCTCGTTACCCATGAAGTTGAGCTTGGCTCCCGGATGCATCATCTGGTAGAAGGCCAGGACGCGCATCCCCGCGAACTGCCGCCACCAGTCGCCCGGCATGCGGCCGATGAGCGAGCACTTGCCATGGACGACCTCGTCATGGCTGAGCGGGAGGATGAAGTTCTCGTTGAACGCGTACATCATCGAGAACGTGAGCAGCTTATGGTTGCCGGGACGCCACGGGAAGTCGGTCTGCATGTAGTGGAGGGTGTCGTTCATCCACCCCATGTCCCACTTGTAGTGGAAGCCGAGCCCCCCGTCCTTGGGCGGATAGGTCACGAGCGGCCACGAGGTCGACTCCTCGGCCATCGACATGACGTCCGGGAAGTAGTGCTCGATGGCGGAGTTGACGTTGCGCACGAAGTCGATCGAGGTGAAGTCCTCCTCGCCGCCCTTCGAGTTGAACTTCTTGAGCTTGGGGTCATCGACCCCGAAGTTGAGGTAGAGCATCGACGTGACGCCATCCATGCGGATGCCGTCGGCATGGAACTGCTCGAGCCAGTAGAGGGCGTTCCCCGTGAGGAACGAGCGCACCTCCCCTCGCGAGAGGTCGAACTTGAAGGTTCCCCAGTTGGGATGCTCCTCCTTCTCGTAGAGCCGGTTGCCGTTGAACGCGACGAGGCCGTGGGCGTCCTTGCAGAACCCGCCGGGCACCCAGTCGAGGATGACCGCGATGCCCGCGGCGTGAGCCGCATCCACGAAGTGACGGAACTGGTCGGGCGACCCATAGCGCGAGGTCGGGGCATAGTAGCCCGTGACCTGATAGCCCCACGACCCGTCGAACGGGTGCTCCATCACAGGGAGCAGCTCGATGTGCGTGTAGCCCATCTTGGAGACGTAGCCCACGAGCTCCTCGGAGAGCTCGTCGTAGGTGAGGTAGGTGCCCCCGCCGACCTCGCCCTCGGGAGGTTCGAAGCCATTGCCCTCGAGGCCGTCGTCATGACGCTTCCAGCTGCCGAGATGGACCTCATAGATGTTGAGGGGCTTGTGCATGTGGTCCCCGCGTGAGGCCATCCACCTCTGGTCGGTCCAGGTATAGGTGGACGTGGGTGCGAGGCGCGAGGCGGTGCCAGGGGGGCACTCGGCCCAGAACGCATAGGGGTCGGCCTTGTAGAGGTACTCGCCCGTCGCCGTCTCGATGAGGTACTTGTAGAGCTGGCCGGCCTTGGCCCCTGCCACGAAGCCGCACCAGACGTCGCCCGTCTCGGTGCACTCGAGCGGGGAGGCCTGCTCGTCCCAGTCGTTGAAGTCGCCGATGACACGGACGGACCTGACCCCTGGGGCCCAGACGGCGAAGTGATATCCCTTCTTGCGGTTCACGGTGATGGGATGCGCACCCATCTTGTCATAGCCCCGATACCACTCGCCCTTGCCTGCCACGTAGACATCCGCCGGGGTAATCGCGATCTCTTTTGCGTTCACGTATTCCTCCTCCGTCGGGCATGGGGAGGAGGCGTGGTCCGAACGGCCCGCCTGGCCACCCCGCCAGGCACTGCATATGACCAGAGTGTACCCTGGAACTCTAAGCTAAACGAACGGCTCGGCACCCGGTCGCACCAATCCGTCTGCGGTAGCATGGTCCAGACGAGAGGTCAGCCATGCCGCGCCCACGTCCACCGCGAGGAAGCCAGGAGGGAGCGACCATGCCACGCGAATCCAAGAAGACGCGAGGTGAGCGTGCCGTCGAGGTCTGCCGACGCCTCTGCGGGCGCTATCCGGACGCCGAGTGCGCGCTGCACCATCAGACGCCGTTCCAGCTCACCATCGCGGTGCTCCTCTCGGCACAGACCACCGACGCACAGGTCAACAAGGTGACGCCGGAGCTCTTCAGGCGCTGGCCGGACGCGGCCTCGATGTCCTGCGCGACGCCGGCAGAGGTGGGAGAGGTCATCCATAGCCTGGGGTTCTGGCGCACCAAGGCCGACCACTGCGTGGGATGCGCCCAGACGGTCATGGCCGACTTCGCGGGAGACGTCCCCCAGACCATGGAGGAGCTCCAGACACTCCCCGGCGTAGGCAGGAAGACCGCCAACATCGTGATGAACGAGGGGTTCGGCCACGTCGCCGGCATCGCGGTCGACACCCACGTGTACCGCATCGCCACGAGGCTCGCCCTCACGAGGGCGGCCACCCCCGGCGAGGCCGAGAAGGACCTCCTCGCCTGCATACCCCAGGAGCTCTGGGGCCCGGTCAACCACACGTGGATCCTCTTCGGACGTGAGATATGCGACGCAAGGAAGCCCCTCTGCGCGGAATGCCCGCTCGCCGACCTGTGTCCCAGCGCCTTCAAACCGCCTACGAGCACCCGTCGGAGGCCATCGGGCGCGCACGGGCAGGGCAAGGGGTCCGGACGTCAGGCATGACGCCCGTCCACATCGCACCGTGAAAGAAGAAGGGGGCCGGCTGATGCCGACCCCCTTCGTTCGTACGTCGTGAGTGCGGTGCTACTCGGCGGCCTTCTCGGTCTCGGCAGCGGCCTCGGGCGCAGGCGCGGCAGCCTCTGCAGGCGCGGCCTCCTCGGCAGGCTTGGCAGCCTCGGCGGCAGCGGCCTCCTTGGCGGCCTTCTCGGCATCGGCGGCAGCCTTCTTCTCGAACTCGGCAGCGCGCTTGGCCTTCTCGGCAGCCTTGGCCTCGATGGCGGCATGCTTGGCAGCCTGGGCCTCCTCGGCCTTCTTCTCGCGGGCAGCCTTGTCAGCAGCAGCCTTCTCGAGCTGGGCCTGGGCGGCTCCGCCGAACTTGTTGGAGAAGCGCTGGACGCGGCCGCCGGTGTCGACGAGCTTCTGCTGGCCCGTGTAGAACGGGTGGCACTTGTCGCAGAGGTCGACCGTCATCTCTGGGACGGTCGCGCGGGTGACGAACGTGTTTCCGCAGGTACAACGGACGGTGCACTCCATGTACTCGGGATGGATGCCTTGCTTCATGGCTAAACTCCTTGCTTCGCGCCCAGGTTTCCGACCAAGGCTTTGGATGGACCCTGATTTCCAACCAGGGCAAACAAGCTTTTGGATTGTAGCACAGGTGCGCTCCTGCGCCAGCGCCGAACACGAGGACTCCGCATGAGACGGCCGACGAGGGCCGGAGACCATGTGACCCCTGCACCGCCAGCGCGGCACGGTGCCGTACAATGCAGGCAACAGCCAGGCGGGCAGAGCCCGCAGCACCTCGGGAGGCACCCATGCTCATCACCATCGATGTCGGCAACACGCAGACGACGGTCGGCCTGTTCGACCAGAGCGACGACCAGGGCGCCGATGCCAGCCCCCACATCCAGTGGCGCATGGCGACCGACCATACCGACACGGCCGACGAGCTGCACGAGCGCCTCTTCGGCTACTTCCAGATGCACGGCCTCGCCCTTGACGAGGTCAGCCATGCCGCCATCGCGAGCGTCGTCCCCATCCTCACCATGGGGTGGAGGGAGTTCCTCAACGACCTCCTGGAGGGGGCTCCCCTCGTCGTCGACGCCTCTCGCGACTGCGGCATCGAGGTGGCGATGCCCGACCCCCACTCCGTGGGTGCCGACCGCATCGCCAACGCCGTGGCGGCACGGGCGCGCTATGGCGCACCCGCCATCGTGGTCGACTTCGGGACCGCGACCAACATAGACGTGGTCGACGGCCGAGGCCGCTACCGCGGCGGCGTCATCGCCCCTGGCCTCATGCTCTCGGCAGGCGCGCTCTTCTCGCGAGCGGCCAAGCTGTCGAGCGTCCCGCTCGAGCGTCCCGACCGCACCTTGGGCGACACCACCGAGACGGCCGTCCAGGCGGGCATCGTGATCGGTGAGGCCGCACGCGCCGAAGGGCTCGTGGCGCGTATCAAGGAGGAGCTCGAAGCCGAGGGGGACGCGGCCCCGGTCGTGATCGCCACGGGCGGCCTGGCACGCCTGGTCTCCGAGGCGACCGACCTCTTCGACGAGGTGGACCCCGACCTCACCCTGCGCGGCATCCGCCAGATCTGGCTCCATGCCTGGGAGAAGCACAGCCAGGACCGCAGCATCCTCTAGCAGCAAGGCCTGCCACCCCAAGGGTGACAGGCCTTGCACGTGCATCCTGCAGGAGGGCGCCCTCGCTACTCGATGACCGTCTGCCCGCCCATGTAGGGCACGAGCGCGTCGGGGATCGTGATGGTGCCGTCGGCGTTCTGGTAGTTCTCGATGATGGCTGCCATCGTGCGCCCCACGGCCAGGCCGCTCCCGTTGAGCGTGTGGACGTAACGCGTGCCCTTGAACTCGGCCGGGTCACGATAACGGATGTTGGCACGGCGCGCCTGGAAGTCCCAGCAGTTGGAGCAGCTCGAGATCTCCTTGTAGTTGTTGTAGCTGGGGAGCCAGACCTCGAGGTCGTAGCACTTGCGTGCCGAGAAGCCCAGGTCGCCCGAGCAGAGGGTGACCACGTGATAGGGCAGGCCCAGCGTCTGGAGGTTGCGCTCAGCCTCGGCGACCATGCTCTCGAGCTCGTCCATGGAGTTCTCGGGCTTCGAGAACTTGACCATCTCGACCTTCGAGAACTGGTGCACGCGGATGATGCCACGGGTGTCCCTGCCGGCGCTCCCGGCCTCCTCGCGGAAGCACGGCGTGAACGCGGTGTACTTGAGCGGGAGGTCGGCCGCGTCAAGCGTCTCGTCCCGGTGCAGGTTGGTGAGCTGGACCTCGGCCGTGGGGATGAGGTACAGGTCAGGGTTCACGTGATAGAGGTCCTCCTCGAACTTGGGCAGCTGGCCTGTGCCGTAGAGGGTGTCGTGATTGGTGATGGCAGGGACCCACCACTCCTTGAAGCCGGCCTCGCGATGCTGGTCGAGGAAGAATGAGATCAGCGCACGCTCCAGACGGGCACCGGCACCTCCCAGCACGTAGAAGCGGGCGCCCGCGAGCTTGACGCCGCGGTCGAAGTCGATGATGCCGAGGTCTGGGCCGAGGTCCCAGTGGGCCTTGGGCTCGAAGTCGAACTCGCGCGGGGTGCCCCAGCGACGGACCTCGGGGTTCTGGGTGTCGTCCTTGCCGACGGGCACGGAGGGGTCGGGGATGTTGGGGATGCGGCTCATGAGGGCCGTGAGGTCCTCCTCCACGCTGGCACGCTCGTCCTCGAGCTCGGCGATGCGCTCCTTGCTCGAGGCGACCTCGGCCTTGGCGGCCTCTGCCTCGTCGCGCCTGCCGTCGCGCATGAGCTGGCCGATGTTCTTGGAGGCGGCGTTACGTGCGGCCTGGAGCTTCTCGACCTCGGCGATGGTGGCACGGCGACGCTCGTCGAGCTCGAAGAAGCGCTCGCGATCCCAGCTGCCGTTGCGGTTCGCCATCTCAACGTCGATGGCATCGGGGTTCTCTCGCACGTACTTGATGTCGAGCATCTTAGGGCCTCTCTGTCTGCAGCCCGGCCACTCGGTCGGGCACTGGTCACAAGCCGTGCGCGGCGGTCGCGTCGCGCAGACCCGTCAAGTATATACTGAGCAGCTGATGGTGACCGTCACGCGTCAAGACGCCGCACACATACGAGAGGACCGCATCCCATGGATGTCATCAACTGGCTCTTCGGTACCCGTGAGGGCTCGCTCGCCCTCATAGGCGGCGGCATCCTCCTCTGCCTGCTCATCGCCTTCGTCCTCGAGAGACGCACCCGCAAGGTCTACACCGAGCACCCGGCGGACCCCGACGACGAGGACGCCGACGAGGACGAGTAGGCCGTCCGGCCTGTCGTTCCCCTCGGCATGCGCATGCCCCTCTGCCGTCTCGCACGAAGGGCCCCCGTGCAGAAAGGGCACCCCGCGCCATTGCAGACATCCCTCGGCGCCATCATCGGCACGAGGATGTGAGCACGGACGTGGGGTGCCCTCATGTAAGCACGAGGAACCCGCGCGCTAGGCCTCCTTGATGTCCTCGATGGCGATCTTCTTGAGGGCGTCCACGAAGACCTCGAAGTCGGCCTGGTTCTGGTCTGCGTAGGCGTTGGCGAAGCGCACCATGGCCTTGTCGAAGGAGGTGCCGCCGCCGAGGTAGCCGGCGATGGCGAAGCGGTCACCGGAACGGGCGTGTGCATGGGCGAGCGACCAGGCGCTCATCTGGGCGACCTTCTTGAAGCCCTCGAAGGGGATGGTGTCGAGGTCGGGGCTCGCCTTGCCGTCCCAGAGCTGGCGCACGTAGAAGTCGCGCTCGATGCCCTTGACGTCCTTGCCGCGCGCCCAGCCCAGGAAGACGTCGCTCGCGGACTGCACGAGGTGCTGGCCCTCGACGACGCGCTGGCCGTGGTTCTCGTAGGGGGAGTTGCCGCAAGGCTCCTCGAGCACGGACGTGCCAGCCTCCTTGACCTGCAGGACGAGCGGGTCGTTGTCGTCGCGGCCCGAGAGGACCACGATCCAGGCGCGCGTGCCGAGCGAGCCCACGCCCACGGCCTTGATGGCGACGTCGCGGATGGTGTACTGGTGCAGGAGCTGGCGCTTGTCGGCCGGAAGGCTCGCATAGTAGGTCTCGAAGATCTCCTTGAGGCACTCCATGAGGTCCTCGGGCTTGACGTGCTCGGTCATCATCGAGAGCGGGACGATGAGGGGAGGTGCGGGGTTCACGCGCAGCTGGCCGTCCTCGATGGTCGTGAGCTTCTGGACGGCACGCATGCTGTTCTTCGCAAGGGCCTTATGGACGCCGGCCTTGACCTCCTTGTTGTTCTTGATCTGGTTCTTGATGGCATTGAGGGCCGCCTCGACCTCGAAGCGCTTGTACCAGACCTCGAGGTCGCCCATCTCGGCGAACTCACGGATGTCCTGGCGATAGGCCTGGGCGCAGGACCTCGCGAGGTCATTTGCCTGGTCCTTGGTGAAGCCGCGCTGACGCGCACCGATGACGAGGCTCGCCACCAGGCGCTTGATGTCCCACTCCCAGGGACCCGGAGCAGTCTCGTCGAAGTCGTTGACGTCCCACACGAGGCGGCGGTCGGGGCTCATGAAGGCCCCGAAGTTCGAGACGTGCGCATCGCCCACGGCCTGCACGTTGATACCCGTGACCGAGCTGTCGGCGAGGTCATGCGCCATCCCGATGGCGTTGCCGCGATAGAAGGCGAAGGCCGAGGCACCCATGCGCTCGTGGCGCACGGGGAGCAGCCAGTCGAGACGGCCCTTCTCCTGGCCCAGCACGAGCTCCGCCGGGTCGAAGCGGTCCACGGCAGGCTCATAGTCGCCGAGCGACTTGCGCGGACACGCATCGCGAAGGGACTTGCCATAGTCATAGCCCTCTTGCGCATTCTTATGACGCGAAATATCAGCCATGGAGCTCCCCTAACCATAGGTTGCACACTCACTGCTCATGGGTTTATATCACAGGGAGCTGCACGTCAAGAATCGAATCTGAAAAATCGGTAGGCGCATGGGAATGCCGCCGCAGCAGGGGGCCTCGCCAAAGAGCAGGAGGCACCACGACCAGACCTGGTCATGGTGCCTCCGGACACTCTTGGTGCGGGCGAAAGGACTTGAACCTTCATGGGGTTGCCCCCATACGGACCTGAACCGTACGCGTCTGCCAATTCCGCCACGCCCGCGTGAGTTTGCATGGTAGCACGAACATGGGGTACACGACAACGTCCCACACGGTAGAATGGACGAGAAACACGCACGTCCCCACACCCGTGCGCCCGTACGACACACACACCAGAGACGAGACACGCCGTGCCCATCCACCGACCACAGCAAGGCCAGCCCAGCCCCGGCCAGGTCCGAGCAGGCGACACCACCCCCCAGCAGGCCGTATCGGCAGACGCGTCGCGACCCGAGCTGCTCCTGGACCGCTACCACGTGGTCGAGACGCGCGGCACCGGCGGCTTCGGATGCGTGCTGGTGTGCTGGGACACACGCCTCCAGCGACGCGTGGCAATCAAGCGGATGCCCCTCGCACAGCCGGACCCCTATGCGGCATCGGCCATGCCCTCGGGTGCCTCCTCGCTCGAGGAGGTCCTCTCGGAGGCACGGACCGCATCGATGCTCTCGCATCCCAACATCGTGACCGTGCTCGACCTGGAGGTCGAGGGTTCCTTCGCCTACCTCGTGATGGAGTACGTGGACGGCATCACGCTGGCCGAGCTGCTCGGGCGCGTGGAAGGCGGCGTCCTCACCTATGACGAGTGCGCCCACGTCCTCTCCTCGCTGGCCTCCGCCCTCTCGTTCGCCCATGAGAACGGCGTGCTCCACCTCGACATCAAGCCTGCCAACGTGTTCATTGACCGATCGGGCACGGTGAAGCTCGGCGACTTCGGCATGGCCGCGCTCGCGAGTGCGGCCGGCTTCGGCGGCGCGCGCGGCGGCACGGTGGGCTACATGCCGCCCGAGCAGCTGGCCGGGTCCACGGTGGACGAGCGCTGCGACATATACTCGCTCGCCGTGGTCTGCTATGAGGCCCTCACCGGACGCGATCCCTTCGCGGCCCCCTCAGCCGAGGAGTCGGAGGAGCTCGAGGCCGTGGGTGCCCCTCCCCTCTCGGAGGACGAGCCCGGGCTCGAAGGCCCCGTGAGCGACGCGATCGCCTGCGCGCTCGACCCGTCCCCCCAGGGACGCATGGCGCAGGTCTCGCAGCTCGCGCGCGAGGTCGTGCCCTCCTTGGGTGACCCGGTCGCCGGCCAGTCCTCCATCGCCTCGCTCATGGCCCAGGTCACCGATGACGAGAGCTACGAGGAGGGCTGGCACGAGTTCGAGCGCGAGCCCCTCTCCGCGCGGATGCCATGGCTCCCCAAGGCCTTCTCACGCGTCATGGCGGCTGCCACCTGCGCCTGGTGCGCCTACCTCCTCACCCCCGGTCTCGGCTTCGCAGGCAGCGTCGTCCTCGGCGGCCAGGTGATACCCACCCCCCTCGTCGCCGCCCTCCTATGCGCCGTGGCCGCCGCGCTCGTGCCATGGCTGGGATGCGCCCTCGTGCTCGTGGGCCTCACGGGAGCGGTCGGCATGTCCGGCTCGCAGGCCGTCGGGTATGCCGTGGCCCTCGGGGGCGTCTGCCTCGTCTGGTGGGTCCTGGCAGGTCGCCGCCACGAGCTGGCCGGTGCCGCCGCGTTGCTCCCTGCCTGCCTGGGCGTGCCAGTGGCCGGCGTGGGCCTGGGAGGCTGGGCCCTCCCGCCCCTCGGCGCCCTTGTGACCGGGGCCTTTGGCTATCTGGTCCAGCAGGTCATGACACTCTGCACGAGCTCCGGGTTCGATGGCGCCGCCACGGCGTCCGGGCTCTCGACGTTCCTCTCGACACCGTCGAGCTGGGTCCTCGCCATCGGGTATGGCCTCTGCTCGCTCCTCGTGTCCGCCGTCTGTCGCCGTAGGACCATGACATCCGCCATCGTGGCCCAGGTGCTGGGAGGATGCGCCCTCGTCTTCGTGGGCATGGTGGCCGCTAGAGTGGAGAATGGCAGTATATGGCTGGCCCCTAGCTGGGGCTCGGTGGCAAGTGCGGTACTCTTTTCCCTACTTATGGTCATTGTGACGGTGCTCTTGGGGCCGCCTTCAATTGCGCGGGAGAGTGATTGACGTGAACTTCCTGAACGTCTTCGAAGACCGGGTCGACGGAATCTTTGGCGCCTCACCCCAGGGATATACCACGCCATTCTCGTTCAAGAAGCTCGCCAAGAAGGCTGCCCACGAGATGGAGAACGAGACGTTCGCCATCGACGGCACCGACACCGCCCCCGCCCTCTACACCATCCTCGTCTCGGCAGACGACGACATGGCCATGCGCCCGCTCTACACGCAGCTGACGCACGAGACGTCCCAGTTCATCGAGGCCCAGGCCCAGGGTCGCGGCTACTCCTTCGTGGGCGAGCCGCTCGTACGCTTCATGGTCGACCCGTCGCTCAAGAGCGGCAAGTTCTCCGTCTTCGCCGAGAATGTCGACGTGCGGACCCTGAGCCGCCTCCGCGACGAGGAGGCCAAGTTCATGGGCGGCGCCGACGTCGGCGGCACCGGTGGGCTCGGCGGTGCCGCAGCGCTCGCCCAGGCCGCACGTGCGGCAGCGCCCGCCTCGGTCGCGTCCGCCGCCCCCGTGATGGCCCCTGTGCCCCCCGTCGCCGGTGGCACCGATGCCGGCCTCGACGTGATGCCGGCGGACGTGGTCCTCACGGCCCAGGAGAACGCGCTCAACAACGGGTATGCGCCCATCCCCGACATCCCCGTCATGGGCAGGTCGCCCGAGCAGGCTGCCGCCACCATGGCACCCGCAGCTGAGCCACAGGCACCTGTCGCCCAGCCCGTACCCGTGATGCCGCAAGCACCTGTCGCCCAGCCCGCGCCCGTGATGCCGCAGGCACCAGCCCACGCGGCCGTGCCAGCGCCCATCGAGGTGCCGGCCCCCGTGCAGCAGGCCCAGCCGGTGCAGCAGGCCCAGCCCGTGCAGCAGGCCCAGCCGGTGCAGCAGCAGGCCCCCATGACACCCCCCACGCAGCGCCGCCCGCAGGCGAGCACGCCGCTCGTCAACCCCTATGGCGCGGCTGCCGCCGTTACCGCCCAGGCCACGCCTGCCCAGGTGGGGACGCCACAGGCGACCTGCATGCTCATCGACCGCCAGTCCGGGCGCACCTTCACCGCGGCGGCGCCCCGCACGATCATCGGCCGCGAGCGCACCACGGGGGGCATCGTCCTACGCGACCCAAACGTGAGCCGTCGTCACGCCGAGCTCTCGTATGACGGACGCTCATGGCACATCACCGACCTCAACTCCACCAACGGGACGCTGGTGAACAACGTGGACGTGGACGAATGCGTCCTGCGCACCGGCGACCTCGTGACGCTCGGTCTCATCAACCTCGAGTTCCGGGAGGGGTAGGATGATCGACCTCGTTCTCTTCGTAGGTCGAATCGTTCTTGTCGTCCTGCTCTACGCCTTCCTCTTCGCAGTCATGAAGACCGGCATCGGTCTCGTGAGGGGCCAGCGCAAGGATGCCGCCATCTGGTGCGTCGACCTCGACAAGGGGCCCCGGGGCCTTCGTGGCCTGCATGTCGACATCCTCGGGCCCGTCCTGGTGGGACGCTCGCCCTCCTCTGACATCGTCATCGACGAGCCGTTCGTCTCGGCCACGCACGCCCGCTTCACGCTCCAGGGCCCCGCGCTCGTCATCGAGGACCTCAACTCCACCAACGGGACCCTCGTGAACGGTCACCTCGTCACCGAGCCGATCACCTTGCGCGATGCGGATGAGGTGCAGGTGGGAGATGCCGTCATGCGGGTGAGCCGCCGATGAGTGACACCCCCTCGCAATATCCCGGCACCGACCCCCAGGCGACAGGCCCCCTGCCGCAGACCGGCACCGACCCCCAGGCGACGGGCCCCATGCAGCCCCTTCGCGAGCCCGCGCTCGACGTCTCGAGCAGGATGGGCGCCAACGTCGACTCAGGCAACACCACGGACCTCTCGTGGGGCGCTCGCACCGACGTGGGCCTCGTACGCGAGCACAACGAGGACTCCTTCCTCGTACGATGCCCACTCTTCTGCGTCTGCGACGGCATGGGGGGCCATGCCGCCGGAGAGGTGGCGAGCTCCATCGCCGTGGGCGTCATCGCCGCGCAGGCACCCTCGAGCGCCGACGACGCCCTCCTAGGGGCGGCCGTCGAGGCAGCCAACGAGGAGGTCATCAAGGGGGCAGAGGACGGTCGCGGCAAGCCGGGCATGGGATGCACCGCGACAGCCGTGCTCGTCGAGGGCCGCAAGATGGCCATCGCCCATGTGGGCGACTCCCGCGTCTATCTGCTCCATGCCGGGACCCTCGTGCGCGTGACGCACGACCACTCCTTCGTCGAGGAGCTCGTCGACTCCGGCGAGATCACCGCTGACGAGGCCCGCATCCATCCGTCCCGCTCGATCATCACGCGCGCGCTCGGAAGCGATCCCGACATGTATGCCGACCACTTCACGCTCGACGTCGAGCATGGGGACCGCATCATCATCTGCTCGGACGGCCTGTCCTCCATGGTGCCCGATGCCCTCATCGAGGAGACCTGCGTCACGCAGGCCCTCCCGCAGGAGTGCGTCGACGCCCTCGTGGCCGCCGCCCTCGAGGCGGGCGGGCACGACAACATCACCGTCGTGGTGGTGGACGTCGTCGATGACGGGAGCTCGGAGGAACGACGCAAGAAGCGCCTCCACGGCATCATCGGCTTCATAGCCGCGCTCGTCGCCGCCTGCGCCGTGGCGCTCGTCGCGGTCTCGGCCTTCGTGAGCAACTCCTGGTATGTGGGAAACAACTATGGCACCGTGGCCATCTACCAGGGAGTCAACTCGGAGGTGCTGGGCATCAAGCTCTCGAGCCTCGCCGAGACCACGTCCATCCAGGTCTCAGACCTGCCCTCCACCACGCAGAAGCAGCTCTCCACCGGCATCGTGGTCGCATCCGATGACGTCGCCCGCTCCACCGTCGAGTCATATCGCGACCAGATCGACACCGACAAGACCAAGGCCGTCGCCACGGCAGACGACGCCAAGGAAGGTGCCACGACGGACGCTGCCGTGACCACCGATGCCTCGACCGCGGCAACGAGTACCGAAGCCGCCGCCACGCAGCAGCAGGCAGGGGGCGAGTGACATGGCACGAGTCTCTGCCGGCACCAGGCGCAACACGGAGATGCTCCTGCTCATAGCAGGCTCCATCCCCGTACTCCTGATCTATGCGATGTACGTCATCAACACGGGAGCCGAGCTCTCGGCCACCACGCTTGCGGTCCCCATAGGGCTCATCGTCGCCTTCGCGGCCGCCCATGTGGCCATCCGCTTCCTCGCACCGGGGGCCGACCCAGCCATCCTCCCCATCGTGTTCGTCCTCTCGGGCATAGGCATCACCTTCGTGACCCGCCTGGCGCCCGACCTTGCCATGGGGCAGGTGCTCTGGCTCTTCGTGGGAGTCGCGGCCATGATCGCCGTGCTGGCCGTCGTACGTAACCTCGACGACCTGGCCCGCTACAAGTACACGATCGGCATCGCGGGCGTGGCGCTCCTGCTCCTCCCCATGGTCATCGGAACCGAGCAGGGTGGCAGCAAGCTCTGGATAACCTTCGGCGGCTTCTCGTTCCAGCCCGGCGAGATCGCGAAGATCCTCATCGTCCTGTTCCTGGCGAGCTACCTCGCGGACAACCGCGAGCTCCTCTCGGCGTCCACGCGCACCATCGGGCCCTTCTCGTTCCCGAGGCTGCGCATGCTCGCCCCGATGTTCGTCATGTGGGGGATGAGCCTGCTCGTCGTCGTCTTCGAGCGCGACCTCGGCAGCGCGCTGCTGTTCTTCACGATCTTCGTGGTCATGCTCTATGTGGCCACGGGACGCGTGAGCTACGTCCTGGTGAGCCTCGTGCTGCTCGCCATAGGCGGCGTCCTGTGCTACCACTTCTTCAATCACGTACGCGTCCGTGTGCAGATCTGGCTCGACCCGTTCGAGGATGCCTCGGGGTCGGGGCTGCAGATCGTGCAGTCGCTCTTCTCGCTTGCCGACGGCGGCCTTGTGGGGACGGGCATCGGCAAGGGCATGTGCGAGCTCATCCCCGTGGTCGAGTCCGACTTCATCTTCTCTGCCATCGGCGAGGAGATGGGTCTGCTGGGTGCCTCGGCGGTCCTCATCCTCTATATGCTCCTCACGGTGCGCGGCCTCACCACGGCCGCCCGGGCCAAGTCGGACATGGCCGCCTTCACGGCCGTGGGCCTCACCACGTCCCTCTCGTTCCAGGCGTTCCTCATCGTGGCCGGCGTCACGAGGCTCCTCCCCCTCACGGGCGTGACCCTCCCCTTCATGAGCCAGGGCGGCAGCTCCCTGCTCTCGAGCTTCATCATCGTGGGATTGCTGCTCCGCGCTGGTGACCAGGGGACGGGCCGCTCCGCCGTGATCAGCGGCACCGGCATCGCGGCCACAAGCCCAGCCGCCGGCTCGGACGCCTCGGCGATGGCACCCTCCGCCGATGGGTCGCGCATGGTTCCCGTGGCCCATGGCGCCCACGTGCGAGGCCATTTCGGCATGAGGACGGCAGAGTCGGGCGTGCTCGGGCGCGTCGCCCTCGGACACCGCCTGACCATCCTCGTGACCTTCTTCGCGCTCCTCTTCGCGGCCCTCATCGCGAACCTGACCTACATCCAGGTGGTGAAGGCCCAGGACTACCAGGACATGCCCAACAACAACCACACCATCGCCAAGAGCTCCTACGTCCAACGCGGTGCCATCCTGACGTCTGATGGCGTCACGCTTGCCGAATCGGTCGCCCAGGCGGACGGGACCTATATCCGCACCTATCCCGAGGGCTCGCTCGCAGCCCATGTGGTCGGCTACGTCTCGACCCAGTATGGTGCCACCGGCATCGAGGCCAGCATGAACGACACCCTCACGGGCCATGCGGACTACTCGAGCTGGCAGGGAGCGCTCTACTCGCTCGCCGGCATCGACCAGCCTGGGTCGTCGGTGGTGCTGACCATCAACTCGGGGATACAGCAGGCCGCCGAACAGGCGTTGGAGGGGTATACGGGCTCGATCGTGGTCCTCGACCCCAAGACAGGGGCGGTCCTTGCCGAGGCGTCATCGCCCACGTACTCCTATGACGACATCTCGACCATCATCTCGAGCGACTCGAGCGCCGGCGAGCTCGTGAACCGCGCCACACAGACGCTCTATGCCCCTGGCTCGACCTTCAAGGTGGTAACCCTCGCGGGCGCCCTCGACTCGGGGCTCGCGAGCCTCGACAGCACCTACTCGGCACCTGCGAGCATGGACATAGGCAATGCGGCCGTCACCAACGACCACAACAAGGACTACGGCACCATCAGCCTCTCCGAGGCCCTCGCCGTCTCATCCAACACGGCCTTTGGCCAGCTCGCCGACAAGCTCGGCTCCGACAAGCTCGTGAGCTACGCGAAGGCCTTCGGGTATGGCACGAGCCTCGGGCAGGACTTCTCGTGCCTCTCGTCACTCATGCCGACCGCCAGCGAGATGACCGAGTGGGAGACCGCCTGGGCAGGCTGCGGGCAGCCCGTGGGCGAGCACAAGAGTGCCGCGGGCCCACAGACCACCGTCATGCAGAACGCCGTGGTGGCTGCCGCCATCGCGAACGGTGGGACCGTGATGGACCCCTACGTGGTGGACCACGTGCTCTCCGCCTCGGGAGCGACCACCCAGACCACCTCGTCCCGCTCGCTCGGCCAGGCGTGCTCCAGCTCGACCGCCGCCTCGGTCAAGGAGGCCATGCTCGGCGTCGTGCAGTCGGGCACCGGGACGGCCGCACAGGTCTCGGGTGTGAAGGTCGCCGGCAAGACCGGCACGGCACAGGTGTCGAACGGGAACATGAACTCGCTCTTCATCGGCTTCGCGCCCTATGACTCACCCACCCTCGCGATCTCGATATGCGTCGAGGGTTCCAACAGCGAGAACATCGAGGGCCTCGCAGCCCAGCTTGCGGGACAGGTCCTCTCGCAGTCCCTGAGCATCCAGTCGAAGGGGTCGACGACGTCATGACACACAGGGACACATGCGCAGCGCAGGTGGAGGAGACCCCGCCTCGATGCAGACCGGCACGACTACCAGGTACAGTTAAGGACGCAGCGCCTTCGCTCGGCGAGATGGGAGCACGACATGGCAGGTAGGGTACTCGGCGGACGCTACACCGTCCAAGACAAGGTCGGCATCGGTGGCATGGCCACCGTCTATCGCGGCCTCGACAACGTGCTCGGGCGGACCGTCGCCATCAAGACGATGCTGCCGCAGTACGCGGCGGACCCGTCGTTCGCGGCCCGCTTCAAGCAGGAGGCACAGGCTGCCGCCGCGCTCCAGAGCCCGTACATCGTGGGCGTCTACGACTGGGGCAAGGACGGCGAGACGTACTACATCATCATGGAGTACCTCCGTGGCACCGACCTCAAGAGCGGCATCCGCAAGCACGGGGCCCTCGACTGCAAGAAGGTCGCGCAGATCGGCAGCCAGATCTGCCAGGCGCTCGCCGTGGCCCACCGCCATGACATCATCCACCGCGACATCAAGCCGCAGAACATCATGGTGCAGCCGGATGGCAACATCAAGGTGATGGACTTCGGCATCGCCCGCGCAAAGAACTCGCACCTCACGGCCGACAACTCGGTGCTGGGCACGGCCCACTACGTGAGCCCCGAGCAGACGCAGGGCAAGGAGCTCGGCCCCACTTCGGACCTCTACTCCCTTGGCATCGTGATGTACGAGGCCGCCACGGGACGCGTCCCCTTCGATGGCGACGATGCCATCGCCGTGGCCCTGAAGCAGGTCAACGAGCAGCCCGTTCCCCCCAGCCAGATCAACCCCAACGTCGACGCCGCGCTCGAGAGCATCATCCTGAAGTGCATGCAGAAGAACCCCGCCGACCGCTTCCAGACGGCCGACGAGCTACGCCATGCCCTCACCGACTACCTCTCCGGCCGCATGGTGAGCCTGGGCGAGGCCACCTCGATGCTCTCGGCCACGCCCACCTCGCAGCTCAACCGCAACTCCGCAGGCTCGACGAGCGCCATGCCGAGGGCCGGCTCGCCGATCTCCACGAGCAGCACTGGCTCCACAGGCCGCTCTGCCACGGAGGAGGCCGCCGAGGCCAAGAAGAAGCACAAGAAGCACGTCATCATCGGTGTGGTCTGCGCCATCCTGGCCGTCGCGGCGATCGCTGCCGCGGCCTATGCGCTGCTCAACCAGAGCTCGGCCACCGAGACGGTCCCCAACCTGCTTGGCCTCACCAAGGACAGTGCCATCAGCCAGATCGAGAGCACCGACTTCTTCACGGAGGGCACGGTCAAGGAGGAGTACTCCTCCACCGTCGACTCCGGCAAGGTGATCGACCAGGACCCCGACTCCGGCAAGACCGCGACCAAGGGCACCAAGATCAACCTCGTGATATCCAAGGGCCCCGAGCCCGCGGCAGACGTGACGGTCCCCGACCTCAGCAACATGACGCCGTCCGAGGCGGAGGCCGCCCTCACGAAGCTCGGCCTCAAGGGCCAGGCTGGTGACTCGGTCTTCTCCGACACGATCGAGTCCGGCCACGTGGCCACCCAGGACCAGGCCGCCAACCAGACGGCGAAGGCTGGGGACACCATCACCTACCACCTCTCGAAGGGCGTCGAGTCAGTGAGCGTCCCGAGCGTGGTGGGCAAGAGCCAGAGCTCGGCCACCTCGACGCTCCAGAACTCGGGCTTCACCGTGGACGTCGAGACCGACTACAGCGACAGCTATGACTCGGGTACCGTCATGTCGCAGAGCCCCTCGTCGGGCTCCTCGGCCTCGAAGGGTGCGACCGTGACCATCACGGTCTCGAAGGGCTCCAAGCCCGCGCCCTCGCCGACGTCGGTCACCTCCCCCACCACCACCTCGGCTGCCACCACCTCGGCTGCCACGACCTCGGCTGCCACGAGCGCTGCGACGACGAGCAACTAGTCCCGAGCATGCAGGACGTGCCCGACACACGACGACCCAGCTCCTCTGCGACCCACAGGCTGCAGGAGCTGGGTCGTTCCCTTGACTGGCGCGCCTGCGTCCTCGTGGCCTCGGTGGCCGCCTGTCTGGCGATGGGTGCCTTCCATGAGCCGTGGGCGGACGAGGCCCAGGCATGGCTCCTCGCACGTGACCAGTCGTGGGCCAGCCTCCTCGCGAACATACGGTACGAGGGGACGCCACCGGGCTGGCACTGCCTGCTGAAGTTCCTCATCACGCTAGGCCTTCCATATAGAGCGCTGTTCCTGGTACCATGCGCCGCCGTGACATGGGGCACCTGGCTCCTGCTCTATCGCGTCGAGGCGCCCCGGTGGACCAAGCTGCTGCTGCCCTTCTCGTACTTCGTGCTCTATCAGGGCGGCGTCATCGCCCGGAGCTACTCCCTGGTCTATCCGCTGCTGATGCTCGTCGTCGCATTCTGGTCCTCCCGCGGGAGACATCCCTGGCGCCTGGCCGCGACCCTCGTCGCGCTGGCGCTCGCGTGCGCGCAGTCGATGATCGTGTCCGGCTCGCTCTGGCTCATCTGGGGGACCGAGACGCTCCTGTCGTCGCGTCGCACCCGCAAGGAGACTGGCGAGAAGGACGCCCCGCGCCACGCCATAGGACAGCTTGCGCCCCTGGCGATCGTTGCCTGCTGCTACCTGGGAATCGTCGTCCTCGTGCACACGCCGTCCGACGCCATCACCGCCGCCGGTGTGACCGACGACGTCGCGAACGGGCTCGGCTCCATGCTCTCATGGGTGTTCGGGGCCTGCGTGGTGCTTCTCGGCGACGTAAGCGCGGCACGGATGGGCGGGGCCCTGCTCATAGGGCTGGCCTGCGTCTGCTACGCACGCGGCAGACGCACGAACGGCATCAGGTTCGCCGTGTGCGTGCTGCCGCTCCTTGCCTTCCTGGGACTCGTGGTCTGCAAGCCTTGGCACCTGGCGGTGCTGTTCTATGCCATCGCAGCCGGCCTCCTGCTGTTCCCGCCATTCGGCTCCAGGACGGACGACGAGCGCTCGGACGCCCTCGTACGAGCGGATGCCCCGCTGCTGAGGCGCACGGGAACCGTGACCTGCGCAGCGCTCCTCTCGCTCGCCGTCGTCGCGACCGGTTGCGCGGGCATCTACGACATCGGCAGCCGCTATGCAGCCGGTTCCGATGTGGCCGCGTTCCTCCAGGACGAGGGCCTCGCGGACCAGACGGTATGCGGGTTGTGGTACAACGCCGTGGACGTGGAGCCCTACTTCGACGGGGCGCTCCTGGCCAACCTTGGTGGACGCTCGGGCTTCCTCTGGTCCACCTCGAACGGCAGCTGGTCGATGGGACAGATCGAGCAGAGCGACCCAGCCGCCGTCGTGGTGGACCACGACACGGCCGGGTCATGGGCTGACCTCACGGACTGGCTCGTGGCGCATGGCTACGTAGCCCACGAGTTCGAAGCCCACACGTACTTCCAGTTCGGGACGTCGGGCGACTCGGGCTACACGGTCTACGTGCGGCCGTAGCGACAAGGGTCCGTCCAGGTCCTCGTCAGGCGCCGAGCACCCTATACCGGCAGGATGCGGAAGCCCCTACCGGCACGCACGTGCTCGAGGAACGGTAGGTCCTCCCCTATCACCTGACCGATGACGTTCACCCTGGGCTCGCAGGCAAGGTCGCGTCGGGCTATCTCGAGCTCGCCCGCATACCGCGCGTATCCGACGTTGCCGACCGAGATGCTGCCGAAGGGACGGGGACTGGGCGGGAGTGCCTCGTAGGCATGCCCGCCCGCGGCGGCATAGCCCCGAGACTCCTGTGAGCGAATCACGTACTCGGACGAGTCGGGCCTGTCATGGTGGAGGCCGGCCACGGCATCCTCCCAACCGGCGTCCACACTCGCCCGAAGCACCAGCTCGTCGGCTGACAGCTGTGCCATGCGGTTCCATGTCTCCCCCGCCAGGTCAGGATCACCGACCAGCACGACATCGGTGTCGGCGTCGGCGAGCTCCAATGCGGCCAGCGCGATCGCGTCGCCCGTGGCGCCACGATGCGCCTCGACCGTGGGCAGGCCCTCATGCAAGGGGCCGCGCAAGGTCCCGTCACCCGGCACGAAGGCCATCGTGGTGAGCCCGAGGTCCGCGAGCCATCGGTTGGTCCGGGCCACCGCCGGGAGGGCAAGGCCCGTGAGCGGCTTGGGATAGAAGTTATGGCAGGCATCGAAGCGGGCGAGGTCCGCACCTGCGGACCTCCACGAGCGCACGACGTCGCGCGTGATCGTGGACGCGTTGAAGACCACGCGGAAGTCCTGCGACAGCTCGACGACCTGGGCAGGGGTGAAGCCGTAGTCAAGCCGTATGTGGTCGACCCCGAGGCCGATCAGGTCATGCATCGTGTCGCACCCGAGAAGGGCCAGCGTCTTGGGGGAGACGTCGGCCACGAGCGGGAGCCCGGCCTCATGGCAGAGCCCCAGCAGCTGATGCACCTCACGAGCGTGGTCGATGCCCTCCTCCTCGGGAATCTGCAGCGACGTGAAGGCAAGGCTGGCACCCACGCTGACCGCCCTCGACACAATCGCGGCATTGTCGTCGGCACCCGTCGACAGGTACAAGGAGATTCCCGTCCTCATATGACCACCTGACCCTCCCGGCCGCCCAAGCGACCACATCCGAGACCATACCCCGTCACGAGCACAGAGGGGAGGTGCCATGGCCACATAGCACCTCCCCAAGAGACGACCCGGTGCCACTACTCCCCGTAGACGTCGTTGATGCGCTTCTCGTCCACGCCGAAGAACCAGGTGAGCACGAAGCCGGCGGCATAGGCGACGAGCATCGCGATGACATAGAGCCACTGGGTGCCTGGCACCACGATGAGCAGGCCGAAGAGACCAGACACACCTTGGCTCACGGTCCCGAGGTGGAACAGCCACGCAAGCACGCCTCCGAAGCCGGCACCCAGGCAGGCGGTCACGAAGGGCTTGCCGAGAGGCAGGGTCACGGCATACATGAGGGGCTCGCCGATGCCGAGGATACCCACGGGCAGCGACTCGCGGATGTACTTCCGGGCCTTCTGGTTCTTGGTCTTGAGATAGAGGGCGAAGCCTGCACCCACCTGGCCGCCGCCCGCCATCATGAGGATGGGCAGCAGGTAGTTGACGCCAGCCGTGGGCCCGTTCGGGTCGTTGAGCATGGCATGGATCGGCGTGAGCGCCTGGTGCAGCCCGACCGACACGAGCGGCAGGAAGGAGGCGGACAGGATGTAGCCACCCACGGCACCGAACGAGCTATAGACGAACTGCAGCGCGAAGAAGATGCCCTGGGTGAGGAAGGCGCCGATCGGCTGGAGCACGATGACGGCCACGATGCTGCCGATGCAGACCGTGAGCAGCGGCGTCAGGAACGTATCGAGGATGTTGGGCACGACCTTGTGGAACCAACGCTCGAGGACCGCGAAGAAGATGCCGCAGATGAGCGCCGCGAGCAGGCCGCCGGCCGCAGGGTTGTAGGTGGTCGAGTAGGTGATGGCGATCGTACCCGTCGTCTGCGAGAAGGCCGGCGTGGGCATCGCGAAGGGCAGCGACACGAGCGACGAGGCACCGTCAGCGGCCTTCTTGAGCAGCGGCATGGCCGTGTTGGAGATGGACAGGGCGCCGGCCATGGCACCCAGGACGCCCGAGCCTCCCCACTCCTTGCATGCGTTGATGCCTACGAGAATCGGCAGATAGAGGAAGAGCGCCCAGCCCATCGTGCTGATGCAGGCGTACCACCACTCGCCTGCGAGGGCATTGCCCGTCGAGACGTTGATGACGTTGGTGATGCCGTTGATGAGGCCAGCAGAGATGATGCCGGGGAGCAGCGGCACGAAGATGTTTCCGATGCGCTTGAGGAAGCGCTGTACGGGCTTGTCGTGCTTGGCCTTCTGGGCCGCCTTGTTCTCGGCCGCGGCCTCTCCCACGCTCACCTCCTGGTCGCCGGCATGGATATGGGTGAGCTTCACGAACTCGGCGAGCACCTTGTTGACCACGCCTGGCCCGAAGACGACCTCGAGCCGATCGCCGTCGCTCACGACGGAGAGCACCCCCTCGATGGCCTTGAGCCCCTCGAGGTCGACCTTCGTCGCATCTGCCACCTTGAGACGCAGGCGCGTCATGCAGGCGGCATTTCCGAGGACGTTCGGCACACCCCCGACATGCTCGGCAACATCGGCCGCGACCTTTGCATAGTCCATGATGTCTTCCTTTCCTTCTGATGTGCCTGGACCCGGCCTAGCCGATGGCCCTCCTGATATGACCCGATGCAACCTCGAGACGAGCGCGTGCCTCGCAGACGTCGACCCCCGCAAGGATCATGACGATGGCGCACTTGACGTCGCCGTCGGCTGACGAGAGGGCCGAGGAGGCCTCCTCTCGCGAGCACCCACAGGCATCCATCGTGATGTTGAGGGCACGCGACACGAGCTTCTCGTTGGTCTGCTGCACGTCGACCATGAGGTTCTGGTAGACCTTGCCGATGCCGACCATGGCACCGGTCGAGATCATGTTGAGGACCATCTTCTGTGCCGTGCCCGCCTTGAGACGCGTGGAGCCCGTGAGGACCTCGGGACCGGTGACCGGCTCTATCGCAAGGTCGGCGACCTTCCCTATCTCGGAGTCCCTGTTGCAGGAGAGCGCCACGGTCCTGCACCCCACCCGCCTCGCATAGGCCAGGCCGCCCAGAACGTAGGGGGTCCGTCCGCTTGCGGCGACGCCGATGGCGAGGTCGTGCGGAGCCAGGTCGATTCCGGCCATCTCCTCTGCACAGAGGGTGTCGCTGTCCTCGGCGCCCTCGGCAGCGCGGACGAAGGCGGAGTCGCCGCCGGCGATCATGCCCACCACGACATCGGGAGAGACCCCGAAGGTGGGTGGGCACTCCACCGCGTCGAGCACGCCGAGACGTCCCGACGTCCCCGCACCGAAGTAGATGATCCTGCCACCATCGGAGAGGCTGGAGGTCGCCCATTCGATGGCCTGTGCCACCTGAGGTATCACCTCACGGACGGCCGCCACGACCTTCTCGTCCTCTCGGTTCATGGCGCGGGCGACCTCGAGCGGGCTCATCTCGTCCAGATGGGACGTGTCCGGGTTCCTCTCCTCGGTGGTGAGGTGGGAGAGGTCCACCACCGGTTGCTCATTCGTCGTCTTCACTTCAGTACTCCCCCTTCTCCTTGTTGATGTAATTCCGCATGAAGCCCTTGGTGCAGGCCTCATAGTTTCGGCTGACGTAGGTCGCGTACAGGATGTCGACCACGTTGAGCTGAGAGATGCGCGACGAGCTCGCGCCGCTTCTCACCAGGAGCTCCGTGGCTGCCACGTCGAGCACGATGTCCGACTCGGCCACGAGCGGCGACGAGAAGCCCCCTCTCGTGATGGCGACCACCTTGGCCCCACGTCCGCGAGCGACCTTGGCACAGCACACCATCTCCTTCGTGAGGCCCGAGTAGCTGATCACGACGGCCAGGTCGTCAGGCACCATGTTCTTGGCATAGAGCAGCTGGCTGTTCCAGTCGTCACACAGGTTGCAGGGTCGGCTCACGCGAAGGAGCTTGAGCTGGAAGTCCTTGGCCACCAGCAGGGACGCCCCCACACCGAAGAGGTTCACGGTGCGGCAGCCGCCTATCATGTCGACCACCCGGTCGATGGCCGTGGGGCTCAGGAGCTGACCGGTGTTCTCGAGCGAGGTGACGTTCTTGCGTGTCACCTTGCGCATGATCTCATCGGTCGTGTCGCTGGGCTTGATCTCGCTGAAGGCGGTGTCCTTGCTCCTCTGGTTCACTGCCAGCACGTAGATGAGGCTGCGTTGGAAGTCCTTGTAGCCCGCGCACCCCAGCTCGCGGCAGAAGCGCACGATGGTCGACGGCGAGGTGAACGTGGCTTCCGCAAGCTCGTGGATGCTCTTCCCGGCAGCCTCGTCAGGATGGGCGAGCACGTACTCGACGATGTTCGACTGGGCCTCGCTGGCCGTCGGACGCATCTCCTCGATGCGGAGCATGATGTCGATCGTCTCCATCTCGTACCTCTCTCGCAGCCGCCCCCGGGGACGGCGTCGTCTCATCGCTTCACTGGTCTCCTGCAGGATGCTGGAATGCATGGCCTTCCATGTGACCTATGCGGGGCGCGCCTTGGGACACAAGATACATTTTGCTCAGAGACTCCACTAGATTATGAAATTTTATGCCACAGCGCGACAGAAGGAGCCTTCTAGGCGCTACCGCTTGGAAGGGAGAAGCTACCTTTCGGGGCCATCGCCGCCGGAAGAAGTACCACACACGACCCATGGAGGACCCCGCTGGGCCGTTGACAGCCAATAGCAGGCCGTTCGTATGGATATTCGCAGGTAGGGGATGCCATACCCTATGCATGGCGCACGGGGACGACATATGGCGAAGGGCCATCGATGCAAGTCGACGGCCCTTCGGGACACAAGGCCCTAGGCGGCATCGGGACGCCGAGGCGCCCGCCGACCCCCTCGGACCCGAGAAGACGAGCTCGTGGCCTAGGACCTACTCGGCCTGCTCGAGGAGCTTCCTGACGCCCTTGGCGTCAAGCACCCGACCGGTTGACACGACGCTGCCATCCACCACGAGGGCTGGCATGGACATGATGCCCTTGGATGACGCCTCCACCACGTCAGTGACATAGCCCACCTCGACGTCAAGCCCCATGTCGGAGACGGCCTCCTTGCTGGCGTCGAGGAGCGCCTGGCACCTCTTGCATCCCGACCCATACACCGTTACCTCGTTGATTGCTGCCATGTTCTTCTCCCGTCCGTATCGAATCGGTCATCCCCGCCCAAGGCATCCCCTCACACGAGGAACGCCCCGAAGGCATTGAGCGCGTACCCGCATATGATCACGCCGGCGATGACGATGCCGACGAAGATGCCCATGAGCTTGCCCGACACGACCCTCTTGAGCATGAGCAGCGACGGGATCGAGAGCACCGTCACGCTCATCATGAACGAGACGACCGTGCCGACGCCCACGCCCTTGGCCACGAGGGCCTCGGCGATGGGAAGCGTGCCGAAGATGTCGGCGTAGACGGGGGCGCCGAGGAGGGCGGCGAGCACCACCGAGAACGGGTTCTGGTCGCCCAGGACGGACTCTATGACCTCCTGGGGGATCCAGTTGTGGATGAGGGCCCCGACGCCGACGCCCACGAGCACGTAAGGCCAGACCTTCCCCACCACCTCCTTGACCTGCGACCAGGCATAGGAGACGCGGTCCTTGTGGGTGAGGGTGGTCTCCTCTTCCTCGTCGTTCGCCGCGACCCCCTCGCGCGCGAAGGCGGGAATCTCCCCCTCGAGGCCCATGTGGTCCATGAGCGTGCCACCCACCACGGCCACCACGAGGCCGAGTACGACATATGCGATCGCGATCCTCCAGTTGAAGACGCTCGCAAGCAGGATCAGGGAGGCAAGGTCGACCATGGGGCTCGAGATGAGGAACGAGAAGGTCACGCCGATGGGAAGGCCGGCCTTGGTGAAGCCGATGAACAACGGGATCGACGAGCAGGCACAGAAGGGCGTGATGGTCCCCATGAGGGCACCCACGACGTTCGCCCATATGCCATGGAGGTGACCGAGGAGCCTCTTGGTACGCTCGGGCGGGAAGTAGCTCTGGATGTAGCTGATGACGAAGATGACCACCACGAGCAGGATGGCGATCTTCACCGTGTCATAGCAGAAGAAGAGCACGCTCGCACCAACCTGCGAGGTCGTGTCGAGACCCATGCTCGTGAGGGCCGCAGCAATCAGCTGTTTCAACCAGGTCATCTTGAAGAGCGCGTCATTGATGATGTCGAACAACCCCTTGGCCCCTCTCATGTCGACCTGCTCCGGTTGGTGCGTCCGATTCGTGCAATCCGTCGAGAAGAACCAGGTCCCGGGCTATCCTGAGCAGTCACATGGGCCGTCTGGGGCATCAGGGCCGGAGCCCTCCTCCAGGCACGCGCCATCCAGGGATGCCCCCATGAACGCGTCGAGCAGCCCACGCGCCCGCGCCGCACCCGCGCCGCTGATGGAGTAGTGGGTCCACTTCCCCTCCTGACGCGCCACGACGATTCCCGAGGCGCAGAGGACCTTCATGTGGTGGGAAAGGGTCGACTGGCTGATGTCGAGATGCTCCTGCAGGTCGCAGGCGCACTTCTCGCCGGTGCTCAGACGCTCCAGGATCTGCAGGCGGTACTCGTTGCAGAAGGCCTTGAACACGGCGGCGTCCCGCTGGTACCTGTCGCCCATGCCGTACCCCCAGACATCATATCTACTTTTCTCGATATGATAGCACCGAATGGGGCCGATGCACCTGCGCCGCCGTGCCCGGCCAAGAAGAAGGCCGCCGGCTCTCGCCGACGGCCTGGTATTACGTGGTGCCCTCGGGCGGATTCGAACCGCCGACACCAGGTTTAGGAATTTTGTTCTCTTGGTTTTCGCAGACTTTTGTATGTTTCTACGACTTAGATTTTCCAATACGTCTACCAGGTGTTACACGTCAGAATATGTAACCTTGTGTCTGTGTGTGTTAGAATGTTAGCGGTAAAAGTATGGCACGGATATGGCACAGGATGGAGGCGGCCAGGATGTATGAGTACAGCTCCGGGAGTCTCAAACGCGGCAGGCCCTCGAAGTCCTTCAAGCGTGGGAGGTGGCGCGCGACGATCTGCTACCAGTCCGACGACGGGGACGGAAGGGGACGCCGCCAGCACCAGATATCGAAGCTCCTCGAGTCCGAGGTGACTGGTGCAGCCAACGAGGGACGCCCGAAGGCAAAGAAGGAGCTCGAGAGTTGGCGCAGTGACATCATCGAGGCCAACACACGATGCGACGGCGTGGTCTCTAGGTTCACTGCCGATGCGGACGAACAGGGAATGAGGGGATGGCCAGATCAGGACGACGTGGACGCGAGCGCGATGGTGCCCGACTATGTGGCCGACTTCATACGTGGGCTAAGCGGCACGGTATCTCCGACCACGCAGGACAGCTACCGGGTAAGCAACATCTACATAAGGAACGGGCTCGGAGGGATCCACCTTGGGGACCTCACCATGAAGCAGGTCGAACGATGGAGGAAGGATCTTTCACGCCATGGTCGCAAGGATGGCGGGCCACTATCCGCTAGCAGCGTCACGAAGTCCCTCACGTTGCTCTCCGAGACCTGCAAGCACGCCGTCAAGCTCGGAGACATACCCTCCAACCCGTGCGACGGAGTTGGACGCCCGAAGAAGAAGCAGCCGGACCCGAACGCCTTGAGCGAGGACGACGTGGCAAGGCTGAACTCCGAGCTATCGAAGATGGGTCCGACACCTCTAGCCGTTGGGGCTTCGATAGCCCTCATGACCGGGATGCGCGAGGGCGAGGTGTGCGGACTCAGGTGGGAGGACGTAGACCTCACCGGCCGAACGCTTCAGGTGAGGAAGAGCGTCGGGCGCGCGAACGGAACGACCTACCTCAAGGAACCGAAGTCCAAGGCAAGCAGGCGCAAGCTCCCGATAGGGAAGACGTTGTTATCCGTTCTCGAGTCGCGCAGGGCGAGGATGCAGGCCGATTGCATGGCTGCCGGGATACCGTTCACCGGCGAGCTATACGTGATCGGATACAGGGACGGCAGATACCTCACTCCGCACACGCTCGGGGAGTACTGGGCACGGTTCGCAGCAGGAAATGAGGACCGGGAACCGTTCGTAGGGTCAAAGCACCGGGTCTGCACCTTCCATGACCTACGGCACACGTTCGCTACGAGGTCGATAGCGTCCAAGGTTGACGTGAAGACGGTATCGAGCTTCTTGGGACACCAGGACACCTCTATAACCCTCAACGTCTACGCAAGCTCAGACGACGACGCCAAACGCCGGGCGGCCGACATGATGGACGGCATCCTAGGTGCGACTGCGACCGAGGCAGACGTGATGCAACTCAGGACGGGCACGACGGGCGAGTAGGCCCGAGGACATAGGAAGGGCCACCCTCTCAGCTTGGACGGCGCGAGGATGGCCCACAGAGGCCCCAAGGGGCCACGAGAGAGAGGTTATCACCATGAGCGGAACGACAGGAACCACGACGGTCGGCATGGACATGCGCGAGTTCGAACGGCAGCTCCAACACGTCCGGGACGCGGCAGCGACGTTAGGCGTCTTTGCCGTCTCCGAGGGAATTGATGGGGTGTATCCCGGATTCGGGATGGTCCTGGAGGGGATGGCCGGGTCGCTCCTCGACACGACGAGGGCCATAGACGCGGCAGGATGGCAGCACGTGCCGAAGCGTCCTGTGCAGGATACGCAAGACGCCACGCAAGTTGACTTCAAGGCCCACGAGGAGGCACGGCACCGGGTCGAAGGTGCAACGAACATGTTGTTCGGGATGGCCGAGTCTGGGTTAGCCATGCAACCAGAAACGGCAGCCGGCCTACAGGATATCGCCGAGATCCTATCTAACGCGACGTGCGACATGTACGGCGCTTGCCATGCGCCCGATGAGATTTGAGGCCACAGAATCGCTTCTAAGGCCCTATCTTTCATGGCATCGACTGAGTGCCCACCATTAGCAAGGGAACGCCCACCGGTGGGCCGTGGCAGGCTGAGGCGGTGGGCGTTTCACATATCATTGTACCCGTTGGGTCGGACGTGTTTGGGGTGGTGGCCGTGGCAGGCAAACAGGATGATGAGGCGTCACGCGACCCGCGCGAGGTGGCCGGACTCTGCAAGGCCATACCGAAGCATAACCTAGGGAAGCTGCTTCACAGACGGCGCGGCATGGTTGCCGAGTTCGCTGACGCCATGGGCGTTAACAGCAAGTACCCGAGCAAGTGGGTTAGTGGAGATAAGCGCATGACCAACGAACAGGTTGCGAAAGCGTCATGGCTTCTCGGGGTGCATCCCCTCTACCTTCTCGACATGAGGGAAGAGGAAGACCCGGCGATATGTTATATCCCATATGAGGATGAGGGATTATTGGTACCACGTGAAAGCATGATTGAAGCTGTAGGTTTCCTATCAATCCCAGCAATCGGGAAATACGATGAGCGATCACAAAGGTGGGAAACGCTCTATGGATTCACGGGCGGACCTACAGAGTGTGAATCGATGTGCGTCAATCCCGACATAGGCTTTGAGAGAAGTACGGAATACGTTCCGATGAGTACCGAGGAGGCCGAGAGCTTGCGCAAGGAGGCCATACGTTCTCTAGTAGCAATAGATGGAGACTTTAGAAACCCATCTGGAGTCATGTTTGCAATGCTAGAAATACTCCTATCAACTGCCGGCGGCAGCAACTGTGTTTTTGTATTTGACGACCTAGAAAAGCTATTCGTAGAGTCGGCCTACTCAAATGATGATGCCATGTGCACGGCCAGGGCGCGCCTTGCGAGTGATTAGCAACCGGCCGTGAACGGCATCCAAAGATTCTCGTGAAAAACTTTCGCGTGACCTTGTTAACGATGCAAGGTCACGCTTTCGTTTGATATAGCTAATTCCATGTGACCTCATGTGGTGGAGAAGGTCACGTTTCACATCATAACACCAGGTAGACAGCTTATTACCCCGTGTTAGTCTCTTGTTGTCTGCAGACGCGAACATAAATCTGACAACGGAAAGGGGCACACGATGACATACCCAACCATGACATTAGAAGAGTTCAATGAACTCGCGGCACTATGCACCCCAAAGCACGTGTCGGAGATGAGCGGGCTATCACTCCACACGGTTCAATGCATGGCCCACGACGGCGATCTCCCCACTGCTTGCAAGGTCGGGGGGAAGTGGCGATTCAACACGCAGGAGATGGGCCGCCTGTTCGGCATCATCACCGATTCGAGCACCGACTAGGATGGCCGGATCTAGGGCCGTGGCTCCGACTGACGGCAGCGGATGGCCGGGAGACGGCATCGAGCCGACTATCGAAGGTCACTATTCGAAGCTTGACGACGATTTGGCAGCGTGGCTCTCGTGCTGGACGTCATGGACGCGCCGCAACTTCAGGAGGGGGTGCGGGTCACGTCTCGAGCTCCTGCCGTTCGCAGCCTACAGGACGGAGGCCCACGACTCTATACGCGGCGAGAGGTTCACGTCCTTCTCGCAGTCGCAGGCCGCCGAGTGGATCGGATGCACGAAGCGTAACGCGGTCAACGTCATAGGCGACATGAGCACCGACGACCCCAACGAGAGGCCGGCCCCGCTCACTGTCGCAGCGAAACCGCCACGCGGGAACAACTCATGGAGCACCTGTTACACGTTCACCGATGCATCCTTCTCAGATGAAGCGAACGCCGTTTCAGGTTCACCTGATGGAACAGAACCAGATGAAGCCATTCACGGTTTCGGTTCACCTGTAGCACCCCATGCCTCAGGTGAACTCTCGTGTACCTCAGGTGAACTCTCGTGCACGTCAGGTGAACCGAGCAAACAGGTAATGCCTGGTAGAAGCATTGCCGATGTTCCCCCTATATCTCCTATAACTCCTACACCACCCACAGAACAAGACAGCCATGGACCCGCTGCAAGTAGTAGCGATGTCACTGGCCTATTAGGGGAGGGTTGCTCTGATGAGTTTGAGGAATATGACGAGTGATGAGGCGAGGGCCAAGGCCGAGCAGCGGTCGGAGCTCGCGGCGAGGTGCGGCATCGAGTACGGGACCAACACCGACTCCCCGACCGATCCCGACGGGATATTTGCGTACATCACGACAGAGGGAGGAGGCCCAGACATGACGGAGCTCGAGCGCGAGAAGGTCGAACTCATAATGAGTCACGGATTCCAAGGCAGCGTCGAAGCCGCCTTGGAGATGGCCGCTGCCTATGATGCGTGGCCGAACCAGGCTTCTGGTTGGTACCTCGACAGGTTCGGGGTGAGGGCCGACGAGGAGGAGCCGGAAGCGATCCGGGCGGCGGCAGGCGTCCCTAACGCCCTCATGGGTGCCATGGACTCCTACGAACCGACCGAGGACATGGTGGCCTATGCCTTCGAGCTATCCGGGAACGCGACACGCGGCGCATGGCTGGTTGGCAGCGACTACGCGACCATGGCGGCCGCATGGGTCTCAGGCATGGCACACGGCAGCCGCTACGTTGACGTGCCCGAGCTGTTGGCGGACTTCGAGGCCATGTCCCGCTTCGGGCCAGAGGGCGCGAGGAACAGGGCGAACGCCATGAGGGGGCCGTCCGTGTTGGTCCTGAATGCCATTGACGGCGCTCAATGGACCCGGCAATCCGTGGCACTTGTGGCACCGGTGATCAGGTATCGGCGTATGGCATCGCTGCCAACGGTGGTGACGGCAACCACGAGGGTTTCGGGCGTCGCGTCCCACCTCATGCAGACCATAAGCGGTGACGATGCGCGCAAGCAGGCTAACGACATGCTTCGAGACCTCCTCGCGGGAATGGGCCGCACGAAGGAGGAGCGCAGGTCCCACTTCATAGAGTGCGGCGCGGGCGGTGATGCGGTGGCATGAGACCTAGGAAGACCTACCAGGTCGCATCCTGGTAGCTGGTAGATGTTGACCGACAGAGAGGATATCACCATGAATGGCACAACGACCCATGAGACGTGGCGGACGGAGATCAGGAACGGGAGGGACGCCTACAGGGCGGCGATCAGGTACGTGGTCAACGAGCTCCGAGCGACCGACTTCTCAGACACGGACGAGGCCGACGAGACCCTGGGTGACGTGTATTCGATCCTGGAGAGCGTCGTGAGCACGGAGAGGTTCGATACCGGGACCATGACGCACGAAGGTCACGACGCCGTATTCGTTCTCCGTTAGGTAGCAGTCCACATCAACGAGAGGTATGAGCATGAAGTATCTGAAGAGGTCTCACCCGGACGGCAGCGGATCAATCGGAAGGTGGGACGAGGTCAGCAAGAAGGAGTTCAAGGCCGCATACGGCAGGAAGATGGCGTCGGTATGCTCCGACGAGGACAACTCCGACGTGTCTGTCAGCTCCGACGAGGAGCAGGACTACATGAGGTACGTCTCATGGAGGATGGGTCACAAGTACGATCTCATGCCGGACGCCCTCACGCAGCCTGGTAAGGACCTCGCATGGGACCCGAGGCCACTGTCGGAGGCCGAAACCTCCCTCGAGGCGTACCAGAAGTACGCGGCCGAGTGCGACTCGGAGGCCGAGGCCGACGAGCTGATGGCACAGTCGAAGCGTGAGGAGGCCGAGAGGTGGCGGAACAAGGTGGGGCCGACGAGGGACAGCGTCGCAAGGCTCACGTCAGAGCGTGACAGGCTGTGGTCAAAGTACGAGTCTACGGTGTTCGGGGACGAGGAGGTCTAGGTATGGAGCTTATCGACGAGAACAAGGTCAGGGATCTCGAGAAGAGAGCTAAGGCCCTGCGATACGAAGCGGACTCATACGACGAGAAGGCACGGGCACACGCTGCCAAGGCAAGGTCGCTCGAGCGCTCGAAGGAGTCTGTCGAATGGCTCGAGGGACGTATCTCCGAGCACGAGAAGAGGGAGAAGGAGTGCCGCGCTTCGGCCAAGGCGTCACGTTCCGAGCTTGCCAAGGTCTCGAAGATGCTCGAGCGCGAGAAGGGACGGCCGTCAAACTACGACGACGCCCTCATGGGAATGATCGACGAGGCGGACGACCCGAGATGAGAGTCGGGTGGGGGTACTTTATTTGCGGGCCGTGGCATGACTCCCGCCGCTAGTCATAGTTTCCCCCCGCCCAGGAGTAATTAGTGGGTAGTGTCAATTTCCCAAGGCGTAAATCAGCGAGATTCGCCAAATTATCGTGAATGTATGGCACAGATATGGCACAGGCCGTATTTCACGGTTCGAAAGAAATTAGCAGGCCAGCGGTTTTTACCCGTTGACCTGCTATTTTACGTGGTGCCCTCGGGCGGATTCGAACCGCCGACACCAGGTTTAGGAAACCTGTGCTCTATCCCCTGAGCTACGAGGGCGTTACGGCCATCCTGCGACCGCGGATGTCATGATACCTCAGACCTGCAGACGATGGGACCTGCGAGGAATGACGACCCCACAGCTCGACACCAGGTTCAGGAGACCGGGCCCCGGGAACCTCACCAACTTGCAGGGTAAGGTCCTTGGAGTCCACTCGCCCAGACCCTACTTGGCGTCCTTCTCGGCATCGTCGGAGACCGCAGCGACGTCGACGTCCTTCTTGCCGAAGGGCCCCTTCTTGCTGCCCTTCTTGGCCGCACGACGCTCCTCGCGCTCGATGTAGTCGTCGTCGATGATCTCCTGCTGCTTCTTGGCCGTCATGCCCGCGGCCTTGGCGTCCGCGGCCTTGCGGAACTTGCGAAGCACGGCGAAGTCATAGATGAACGCACCGATGATGAAGACGTAGGCACCAATGAGCGAGCCCATCGCCAGGTAGAAGCCGATGCTGCCGTTGTTGGTGGTGGCATCGGGGATGAGCGTCATGAGCACCCAGGACAGGGCCGTCATGGCAAGTCCTAGGATGAGGAGGAGCCACCACGTGCGGCGCTTCTTCTTGTAGTCGTCGCTCCTGGTCACCAGGATGTTCGAGACGGACGTGGTGCGGTCCTGCTCGTCACGCTCGACGCGGCGCGCCTCCTTCTTCTCGTCCTTCGACATGGTGGCGTAGTTCGCCTGGCGACCGGCGCCGGCACCCGAGGCCTTGTGCTTCTTCGCAGGCGCCGCCCGCACCGTCTGGGCGGCGTCGCGGGCGGGCTTGGCGCGGGCCGCGCTCTTCTTGGCCATGCCGGTGCCTGAGGGATTGGTGGTACGTGAGTTGGTGGCGCTGCGCTGGGTCATCGTTCTCCTTCAACATGGATACATACGGTCGTGCGCTTGCGAGCCGCGGGAGAGGTCCCGTTAGCCTCGCATGGGCGAGAAGGGCTTGCCACAGATCATCTGGTAGGCCTCCTCATAGCGGTCGGACGTGCCCTTGATGACCTCGGCAGGAAGATGCGGGGCCTCGCCGGTCATGTCCCAGTTGGCCTTGAGCCAGTTGCGGACGTACTGCTTGTCATAGCTGGGCTGCACGCGACCCGGCTCATAGCCCTCCGCAGGCCAGAAGCGACTGGAGTCGGGCGTGAGGCACTCGTCGATGAGGGTGACCTCGCCGTCGATGATGCCGAACTCGAACTTGGTGTCGGCCACGATGATGCCACGCGTGGCGGCGTAGTCAGCGGCTGCCTGGTAGATGCCGAGCGACAGGTCGCGGATCTTCTCGGCGACGTCGGTACCCACGATCTGGCAGCAGCGCTCGTACGAGATGTTCTCGTCGTGGTCGCCCAGGGCCGCCTTGGTGGACGGGGTGAAGAGGGGCTCAGGCAGCTTGGAAGCCTCGACGAGACCCGCCGGCAGCTTGATGCCGCACACGGTGCCGTTCTCGTCGTAGCTCTTCTTGCCGCTTCCCGTGAGGTAGCCGCGCACGATGCACTCGATGGGGATGGTCTTGGCCTTGCGCACGATCATGGTACGTCCGGCCAGGTAGTCGGCGTAGGGCTGATAGTCCTCGGGGAGGTCCGCAGGGTCGATCGAGACCATGTGGTTGGGCACGAGGTCGGCAAAGCGGTCGAACCAGAAGGCCGAGACACGCGTGAGGACCTCGCCCTTGTGGGCGATCTCGTCGGGCAGGATGAAGTCGAACGCGCTGATGCGGTCCGACGCGACCATGAGCAGCGTGTCGCCGCAGTCATAGATGTCGCGGACCTTGCCCTTGGAGTCAGGCCTCTTGTTCATGCTCTCCACGCTATGCCCCCTGTGTGTTGCTGCCAGATGCGTGCACGACGGCATGCCAGGCGATGCTGGCCGCAGCCGTCAGTCCTCCATTGTAGAGGAACCGGCGGCCGAGGCGGAGGCCACCGCCTTGGTGTGGTGCTCGCGAGGGAGATGCAGCATGAAGGTGGTGCCACGCCCCAGCTCGGACTCCACGGAGATGTAGCCATGGTGACGGTCGACGATCTCCTTGGTGACGGCAAGGCCGACGCCCAGCCCGCCGCTCACGCGCTCCCGGCTCGCATCGCTTCTCCAGAAGCGGCTGAACACGCGGGAGAGGTCCTCCTTTGCGATGCCGATTCCCGTGTCAGACACGGTCACGAGCACGTCGGCGCGGTCCTGGCCCACCGTGACCACGACCCAGCCGTCCTCGGGGGTGTAGCGCATGGCGTTGCTCATGAGGTTGATCACGGCCTGACGGATCATGTCGCGGTCGACATCGCAGTAGCACTCCTTGTGGGGGGCCTCGTTGGCGAAGCGCAGCCGCAGGCCCTGGTCGGCGAAGAGCTGCTCCTGGGCCGAGACGATGCCGCGCACCAGGGCGACCATGTCGGTCCTGACGGGCTCGAAGGCCGTGGTGCCGTTCTCGAGGCGCGAGAGGCGCAGCATGGCGTCGACCAGGCGCGAGAGGCGCCTGACCTCGCTCGCGACGGTCTCGAGATGTTCCTCGTCGGTGGGCAGGACCCCGTCCTGCATCGCCTCGACGGTGGCCTGCATGGCCATGAGGGGCGTGCGGAGCTCGTGGGCGACGTCGCTCGTGAGGCGGTGCTCGAGCTTGAGGTCCTTCTCGATGGTGGTGGCCATGTCGTCGAAGGTCTCGCCGAGCTGGCCCATCTCGTCCTCGCCCGTCACGCCGGTACGCGCCGTGAGGTCACCATTCCTGATCTGGCCGGCACAGCTGGTGATGCGGTGGATGGGACGGGACAGCGAGCGCGACACGATGAGGCCGATGATGCAGGCAAGGATGACCGCGATGGCGGCAGCGACCGCGATGGCCCCATAGGAGTTGGTTCGGAACGCCGCATCGGACTTGGTGAGGAGGGCGTCCGAGCCGAAGGCCCACACGCGGACCGTGCCCACCTCCTCGCCCGAGGGAAGGGTGACCTGCGTCGAGACGAACGCATCCGACACCGTGGGGGCGAGCGAGGCGCGCGGCTTGGCCGCGGCAGAGGAGCTGGACGTCGACGCCGACGTGGCCTCGGAGGTGGCCCAGGTGTCGTCGTAGATGACCTGGCCGCTCCCGTCGAGGACCTGGATGCCCACGTCCGACGACGACATGGAGGCCGCCTCGGCACGGGCGAGGACCTTCTCGGTCCATGAGCCCTCGGCATCATAGGACTCGGCAAGGCTCGTGGCGGTGGAGTCGGCGAGGCGCTCCATGTTGGAGCGCGTATAGCTCTGGAACTGGCCCTCCCACACGACGGCGAGCACCAGGACCAGCACCACGACCGTCATGATCGAGGTGAGCGCGAACGAGAGGGACATGCGGCTCGCGTAGGTCATGCCGTGGCGCGGGGACGTGCGCGAGGTCTTCCAGGAGGCCTTGGACGAGTCCGACGTGTCGGCGGTGGCATCGCGCGGCTGGCGCTTGCCTATGACGAATCGGTTCTTGCCAGCCATCGCAGGTTACTTGTCCTCGGGAGCGGCCTCGGCGTCGGTCTTCTCGGGAGCCTCGAAGCGATAGCCCACGCCGTGGACGGTATAGAGCCAGGTGGGGTTGCGGGGGTCGTCGCCGAGCTTGGCGCGGAGGTTCTTGACGTGGGAGTCGATGGTGCGCTCGTAGCCCTCGAAGTCGTAGCCGAGGACCTTCTCGACGAGCTCCATGCGGGTGTAGACACGACCCGGGTAGCGCGCGAGGGTGGTGAGCAGCTTGAACTCGGAGGCCGTGAGGTCGACCTCCTCGCCGCCCACGGTGACCTTGTGGCCCGAGATGTCGATGACGAGGTCGCCGAAGTCGAGGACCTCGAGCTGGGGCTCCGACTCGGTGCGCACGCGGCGCAGCAGGGCACGGACGCGCGCCACGAGCTCGCGGGGCGAGAAGGGCTTGATGAGGTAGTCGTCCGCACCGAGCTCGAGGCCGATGATGCGGTCCTCGACCTCCCCCTTCGCGGTCAGCATGATGATGGGGACGTCGGAGGTGTCACGGATGGCGCGGCAGACGCGCTCACCCGAGAGCTTGGGCAGCATGAGGTCGAGGATCACCAGGTCGAACGTGTGCTTCTCGAACTCCTCGACGGCGGACTGGCCGTCACCGACGCTGCGGACCCAGTATCCCTCACGCTCGAGATAGGCCGCGACCGCATCGCGAATAGCCTTCTCGTCCTCTACCAGCAGAATCTTCTTTGCATCCGAAGCCATGGGGGCCTCCTTGTGTTTTGTTCATGCGAATATTGTGACGTCCATCCCCACTAGTCTACCCCACATAGCTGATTACAGCCCGAAGGTCCTCACCACAACCGCGGACGGGTAGCCCGTCTCGGCCTCCTTGACGGTCGTATACGTCACGAAGTCGTCGACGGTACCTGCGCACGCCGGGTACTCACCATAGTCGAGCGAGCGGTTGTAGGCCGTGAGCACCGTGTAGGTCTGGTCGGCGACATCGGCCACGAAGTAGGATGCACGGCTCTTGATGATGAAGAGGTCGCCCTTGCCCGCGACGCACGCGAAGGGTTCGCGCGAGAGGGTCACGAAGGGCCCGCCGCTCTCTCCGATGTAGGTGCCCATCCCGGCGAGCAGGCCGCCGGTGCTGTAGTTGGCCTCCACCGAGAAGGCGAAGCGGTCCCCCATGCGTACCGCGTTGAACGGCTTCACGGTCTGGGGCATGACGAGCTGGTCGACCGTGCTCGAGAAGTCGCCCGAGAGGTCATAGGCCGTGATGCCGTAGTAGGTCCCACTGCTCGCGTTGACGCGGGGGACCAGCGTCACGATGCCCTGGGAGATGGTGGGCGCGCACGCGAAGCGCCCCGGCGAGTCGACGACCTCGTCCGCCGACGAGTCGCCCACCTTCCAGAGGTAGCAGCCCGAGTGCTGCGCGGTCTTGCTGCCGGACGAGGAGGGCATCACAAGCCAGAGGACCTTGGAGCCGGAGCAGGCGAGCGCCGGCGGGTCCCAGTCGGAGTCCGACTCCCAGAGCGTTGTGGTGGCGCCAGAGAGCTCCCCTCCCGAGAAGGACGAGGCGTAGAGCTTCCAGCTCCGGTCGAGGAGGTTGAGCTCGGACCAGGCATAGACGGAGTCCGAGCAACGGGCGTCATAGATGACCCAGTTGGCCCCATCCGTGTGCGGCTTCGCGACGACAGTGACGTCCGTGCCGCCCTTGATCGAAAGCGCGTCCGCGGTGGTCATGACCGAGGCGGACGAGGACGTCGCGACCACAGGCAGCCAGGTGCCCTCCGCCTCGTGGGGCACGAGCCCCAGCGCGAGCTGGAAGGTCTGGCCCTCGGTGAGCGGCGAGGTCACGCCATCGGTGGTGAAGGAGTCGGTGATCGAGGTCGCCGAGCTGGAGTCGACGACCGTGGGCTGCGTCGTCTGGGAGGTGCTCTGCGAGGAGCAGCCCGATGCGCCCGCGGCGACCGCCGTGGCAGCGATCCCCACGGCCGCCCCCTTGAGGGCGGTGCGGCGCGTGACGCTCCTGTCGAGCAGGCCTGACATGCGACTCCCCTACTCCGCGGCCTCGCCGCGGGCGAGGCGCTGGGCCTCGAGGAGGCCCTTGGTCATCTGGTCGGCACAGCTCGTCCGGCGAGGCCCGCAGGTGTTGCCGGCGAGGAGCGCGACCACGTCGTCGACGGGCTGGCCGCAGACGAGCTTCGAGACAGCCTTGAGGTTGCCGTTGCAGCCCCCGTCGAACGACATCCCCTCGATGGTGGAGCCGTCATCGGAGAGCTGGATGTGGATCATGCGCGAGCAGACCCCGCGCGGCTTGAAGTCCAAGGACCGCATGCGTCATCACCTTCCTGGCTAGTCGAACGAGAGGCCCTCGAGGCGGTCGAAGACCACGTCGACGCGCGTGAGGAAGCTCCTCGGGTCGAAGATGGCGTCATACTGCTCGGCCGTGAGGGTGCAGTCAGGGTCGTCCTCGAGCCGCTCACGCAGCGACTTGCCCGAGCGGGCCTGCTGCACGTCGGCCCAGACCTCCATGGAGTTGCGCTGCACGATGGCATAGGCGTCCTCACGCGTGATGCCCGTGTTGACCAGGGCGAGGAGCACCTTGCTCGAGTAGATGAGGCCACGGGTGCGGTTGAGGTTGGCCATCATGGATGCCGGATAGAGCTTGAGGCCGTCCACGATGCGGATGAGGCACGAGAGCATGTGGTCGAGGGCGATGAAGCTGTCGGCCTGGGCGACGCGCTCGGCCGAGGAGTGCGAGATGTCGCGCTCGTGCCAGAGGGCCACGTCGTCGAACGCGACCTGGGCGTTGGCCTTGACCACGCGGGACAGGCCACAGACCTTCTCGGCGGTGATGGGATTGCGCTTGTGTGGCATGGCGGAGGAGCCCTTCTGGCCGGGCTTGAACGGCTCCTCGGCCTCGAGGGTGTCGGTCTTCTGGAGGTTCCTGATCTCGGTCGCGATGCGCTCGCAGGTGGCTGCCGTAGTGGCGAGGACCCCCGCCAGGTAGGCATGGTGGTCGCGTGAGATGACCTGGGTCGAGAGCGGGTCGTGCGTGAGGCCCAGGTGCTTGCAGACGTACTCCTCGATGAAGGGGTCGATGGAGGAGTAGGTGCCCACGGCTCCCGAGATCTCGCCGAAGGCGACGTTGTCGCGCGCGCTCTTGAGGCGGTCGTAGTCGCGCTTGAGCTCCCAGGCCCAGCTGCCGAACTTCATGCCGAAGGTCATGGGCTCGGCATGGATGCCATGGGTACGGCCCACGCAGAGCGTGTCCTTCTCCTCGAAGGCACGGCGGTAGCAGATCTGGCCGAGCTTCCTGACATCGTCGAGCAGGATGTCGGTGGCCTGCGTGAGCTGGTAGCACAGCGCGGTGTCGCCGAGGTCGGAGCTGGTCATGCCGTAGTGGACCCAGCGGCTGGGCTTGGGCTCGCCCTCGGGCACGTCCGCGTCGATGTAGCTGCCCATGTTGGTGAGGAAGGCGATGACGTCATGGTTGGTCACGGCCTCGATCTCAGCGACCTCGTCGACCTCGACATGGGCATGCCCACGGATCCAGGCGGCCTCCTCGGCGGTGATGCCGATCCTTCCCAGCTCGGCCTCGGCCTCGCAGGCCAGGACCTCGATCTCCTGCCAGACGGCATACTTGTTCTGGAGCGAGAAGATGTGGCCCATCTCGGGGCGGGTGTAGCGGTCGATCATGTGCGATCCTTTCGGTGGATGCTATGCAGGTCGATGCGGGCGGGCGCGGTGCGCCTAGGCGCTGTGCCTGGGCGTGCCGGAGTCAGAGGGGCCGCCGTTGGCAGGACCCGACCCCGGGCCCTTGGGCGTGCCACCGTCATCCTTGTCCTTGCGACGACGCAGCACGATGGCCACGATGATGATCACCGCCGCGGCCCCGATGATGAAGGGCAGGGCGCCCCAGAGCCAGGCGAGGATGTCACTCGTGCCCGGCGTTGTGGCGGAACCGATGACGGATACGGTGTTCATGGGGTTCTCCTTTGGTTGAGTCTGCTCCCATTCTGCCACGAAGCACCCGTGAGTGGGCGTCAGCGCCCTGCGGCGGACGTACCGTCCCCTCCGGTGGCGGCATCGTCAGCAGCGGTGCCCGCATCCGCGGCGTCATCGTCATCGTCAGCGGTGGCATCGGTCGCATCCGGGGCCGTGACATCGTCGGTGGCCGCCTCGTCGTCGGCTCCGGCAGAGGGCTCGACCTTGCCCGCCTCGGCGTCCTTCTCGGCCTCGGCCTCCTCGGGATGCTCGGCCAGGTACTCGTCCCACCTGTCGTCGAGCAGGGCCGTGACGGCCTTGCCCTCCACGGTCTCGCGGGCGAGAAGCACCTTGGCCATGAGGTCGAGCTGGTCATGTCGGGCCGAGAGCACGTCGGTCGCGCGCTTGTGGGCCTCGCGCATGATGCGCTCGACCTCGTCATCGATGCGCTTGGCGGTCTCGGGCGAGTAGTCCTGGTGGTCGGCATAGTCGCGGCCGAGGAACACCTGGTGCTGCGCCTCGCCGAAGACCTGGGTGCCCAGCGCCTCGCTCATGCCGTAGCGCGTGACCATCTCGCGGGCCATCTTGGTGGCGCGCTCGAGGTCGTTGCTGGCACCTGTGGTGATGTCATCGCAGCACAGCTCCTCGGACGTGCGCCCGGCCAGCAGGACCGCGATCTCGTCGGTCATGCGGTCGCGGCTCTCGAGGAAGTGGTCCTCGGTGGGGAGCTGCATGGTGTAGCCCAGGGCCTGGCCACGGCTGATGATCGAGATCTTGTGGACCGGGTCGGAGTTCTCGAGGATATGTCCCACGAGGGCATGGCCGCTCTCGTGGTAGGCGATGACGTTGCGCTCCTTCTCGCTCATGACGCGACCCTTGCGCTCGGGGCCGGCGATCACGCGCTCCATGGCCTCCTCGATCTCGGGCATGTCGATCTGGGTCTTGTTGCGGCGGGCGGCCAGCAGGGCCGACTCGTTCATGAGGTTCATGAGGTCGGCACCGGTGAAGCCCGGCGTGAGCTTGGCGAGCTTGTCGAACGGCACGTCGTCTGCGATGGGCTTGCCCTTGGCATGGACCTTGAGGATGTGCTCGCGGCCCTTGACGTCGGGACGGTCCACCGTGACCTGGCGGTCGAAGCGGCCCGGGCGCAGCAGCGCCGGGTCGAGGATGTCGGGACGGTTGGTGGCAGCGATGAGGATGACGGCGTCGTTCTGCTCGAAGCCATCCATCTCCACCAGCAGCTGGTTCAGGGTCTGCTCGCGCTCGTCGTGGCCGCCGCCCAGGCCGGCGCCACGCTGACGGCCTACGGCGTCGATCTCGTCGATGAAGATGATGGAGGGGCTGGCAGCCTTGGCCTGCTTGAACAGGTCACGCACGCGGCTCGCGCCCACGCCCACGAACATCTCGACGAAGTCGGAGCCAGAGATCGAGAAGAACGGCACGCCCGCCTCGCCGGCCACTGCCTTGGCGAGGAGCGTCTTGCCCGTGCCCGGGGGGCCCACCAGCAGCACGCCGCGTGGGATCTTGGCGCCCATCTTCTGGAAGCGTTCGGGCTCCGCCAGGAAGTCACGGACCTCCTTGAGCTCCTCGACGGCCTCGTCGATGCCGGCGACGTCAGAGAACTTGGTCTTGGGGCGGGTCTCCTCGGTGGTCTTTGCCTTGGTCTTGCCGAACGACATGGCCTGGCCGTTCTGGCCCTGCATCTGTCGCATGAAGTAGATGATGACGGCGATGAGCAGCACCGTGGGCACCACTGAGACGAGGATCGTCTCCCACATGTCAGAGGAGGTCATGTCCACCTTGTAGACCACGTTGGGGTGGTCGGCCATGAGGTCGGCCAGGGAGTCGGAGCCCACGTAGGTCGACGTGTACTTGACCGCCTTGGACTCGTCGCCCTTGTCGGACTTGTCACGCCAGTAGGTGCCCGAGAGGCTCCCGTCGCTCGTCTTGTACGTGGCGGTGTCGACGCGCTCCTCCTTGACGGCGGTCACGTACTCGCTCGTCGCGAGCGTGTCCACCTGGGGCTGCCCGCTGACGCTGCCGCCGAGCGACCACGCGAGGTAGGCGCCGCAGGCTATCGCGAGCAGGGCATAGAGCAGGCCGAAGCGGTTGTTGTGCCCCGAGGGGTCTGGGGTGGGCAGGCCGAGCCCGCCGCCGTTGGAATCGTTCTTGTCTGTCACCGGGTGACTCCTTGTCTGGGGCCGCCCGTGCGGCCCCGGTGGATCAGTCGTATACGTCGGGCTTGAGGATCCCGATGTACGGAAGGTTACGATAGCGCTCCGCATAGTCCAGACCATACCCAACGATGAAGGCGTCAGGCACGTGGGCGCCCACATAGCGCGGGTCGACCGCGGGAGACTTGCCGGGGATGTCCTTCACGAGGAACGCCGCCACCGACAGCGAGCGGGGGCCGCGTGAGTTGAGGTTGCGCATGAGGTAGCTGAGCGTGAGGCCCGAGTCGAGGATGTCCTCGACGATGAGGACGTCGCGGTCCTCGATCTTGGTGTCGAGGTCCTTCACGATGCGGACCACGCCCGAGCTCTTGACGCCGTTGCCATAGCTCGAGACGGCCATGAAGTCGATGCCGAGCGGGCAGTCGATGTGCCGCATGAGATCGCCCATGAAGACCACCGCGCCACGCAGCACTGCGATGAGCAGGGGGTTCTTATCCTTGTAGTCAGCGGAGATCTCACGACCCATCCGCACCACGATGTTCTGGATGTCCTCCTCCGAGAGGACGACGCTCTCGATGTCCGGATGCATGGTCTCCATTGCGTTCCTCTCCGTGGCCTTCCGGGCCACAAGCATCTCGCGCTCCATCGCGCCGTGGGGCGGTCCCGCCCCACGAACGGTCATGCAGAACAGATACGTAATTCTAGCAGTACCTTCGTGGCGGGGGTACACCGGGCTCGCTCGTCAGGTCGAATGCCGGCAATCCACACGACGGCCCCGGTAGGGGCCGTGCGCACCACCCGCACCTGGGGACGGTCGGGCGCAGGGACCTTCTCGTCGATGAGGAGGTCCGAGAGCTTCTTGGACTGTCCGTGCATGCCCAACGGGCAGCAGACGTCGCCCGGCTGCGGACCGTCGACCCACACGCGACCACCTTCGGGGGCGACGCCGCAGGCAGCGGCGTCGAGCAGCACCGCCTCGCCGTCCCACTCGCGCGCCACGGCACGGGCACCCACCGTGGGGTCGACCCCCGGCTCGGCCGCGACGAGGCGCGCCGTCATGGTGAGGCCACCGCCTAGGTCGAGCGCGGCTCGGGCGCCAGGGGCCGTGACCTCGGACGAGGGCGAGAGGGACACGGCGCCGGCGAGGCCCGGGACGTCGAGCCATCCCGAGACGGGCTCGTCGGCCGAGGCACGCGTCCGGACGAAGAGCAGGCCGTACTCCACGCTCACGTCGACCCCCATGGGCACGGTGCAGGACCCCTCGCCCGCGGCCACGGCCTCGAGGACGGCGGCCACATGGCGCGCCTCGAGGCGGCAGGCAGGGCAGGCCAGGCGGATCGCATCGCGGACCACGCGGCGGGCGATGGCCACGTCGGTCGCCGCAAGGCGCGCGGCGTCGAGCACCTCGAGGCCCTCCTCGCGCCTGCGCTCGAGGTCACGCAGGGCACGCGAGGCGACCTGCGTGAGATAGGCGTCCTCATCCGAGAGGATGTCACAGGTCGAGGCCATGGCATCGACGAGACGGGGGTTCCTCGCCTTGGCCGGCGGCATGATCTGGTGACGCACGAAGGAGCGCAGGTAATGGGTGTCGGCGTTGGTGGCGTCCTCGCGCCAGACGACGCCCGCCATGCGCAGCAGCTCGCAGAGCTCGTCGTGCGTGCGGTCGAGCAGGGGACGCACGATGCGGTTCCGGCGGCGGGGGATCGACGAGAGGCCGGCCGGCCCCGTGCCCTTGATGGCGTTCATGAAGAAGGTCTCGGCGCGGTCGTCGGCCGTGTGGGCCGTGAGGATGCGCGCGGCCGAGCGAGGGGTGCCCATCTGGCCCGAGAGCTCGTTGGCGAGGCGCGCAGCCGAGGCATAGCGCAGCTCGCGGCCGGCGTTCTCGACGTTTCCCGCCGAGGCGCCGCCTGCGGCCGCCTGTCCGCGGGCGATGCCGGCCACGTCGGCCGCGACCACCGTGCAGGGGATGCCGTACGAGGCCGACAGCTCGCGGACGAACTCCTCGTCCTCCTCGGCGTCGAGGCCACGGAGCTTGTGGTTCACATGCAGCACGTGCAGGCGCTCGCGAGCGATGTGACCAAGGCCGCGGCCGTCCTCGATGTCGAGGCGCGACGTGGCGGCAAGCACCAGCAGCGCCGTGGAGTCCGCGCCTCCCGAGACCATGAGCACCACGGGGGCGCGCCCGGCCGGGTCGGCAGCGCCCGACGAGCGCTCGAACGGCCCCGAGGGTTTCGCGTACCTCCTTGAGACTGATGTCATGGGCGACCTCCTCGGGTCCTGGGCGGCCGACGGCGGACGATGCGTCGGCGCGGCTTACGTGGCCTCAGGATACCGCAGGTCCTTCTCAGCCGCCCGACGTCCCTCGTCGTCTGTCGATGCATCCCCTAGCGTTTTCGACCACTTAGCGGAGCGATTTCCACTAGGAAACGCATCGACAAATGAAAGGCGGCTCGAGGCGGAGGATGCCAGGAGGCATGGCGACGCGGCGTCAGGCAGCACGGGTCATATGCGTCCCCGGCTACGGCTAGACTCATATGAGACAGACGGCATCCAGCCCACGTGACGCGTTTCGACCGAGAGGAACCCATGACCCCGCTGATCCACCTTCACATACTCGCGAGCGGCTCGAAGGGCAACGCCGCCGTGGTCGAGGGGCCGCACGGATCGGTGCTCGTGGACTGCGGCATCTCGCGCAAGCGCCTGCTCGAGCGCGCCGCGACGCTCGGGGTGGACATGGACCAGGTGAGCGCGGTGCTGCTCACCCACGAGCACTCCGACCACACCGCCGGCCTCACGGTCTTCTGCAACCACTTCGAGGGCGAGCTCGTGACCACCGCCGGCACGGCCGCGAGCAGACCGTACCTGTCGAGCCTGCCCTTCACCCTCGTGAGCCACGACGACGAGGTCGAACTGGCCGGCATGGTCGTACGTACCTTCCCGACCTCGCATGACGTGGCGGACCCCATGGGATTCCGTTTCACGGCCGAGGGGGCGGACGGCACCACGGACGCCCTGGGCTACTGCACCGACACCGGACACCTCACCACGCTCGCGACGCGTGCCCTCACGGGATGCCGCATCCTGGCGCTCGAGTCGAACCATGACGAGCACATGCTCCGGATCGGGCCCTACCCGGGGTACCTCAAGGAGCGCATCGCATCTGACTCCGGGCACCTCTCGAACGCGCAGGCGGCTCTCGCCCTCGCCGACCTCGTGAGCGATGACACCCAGGCGGTCATCGCCATGCACCTCTCGCAGGAGAACAACCGCCCGTCGACGGCGGTGCGGACGCTCTCGCATGCGGTCGATGCCGAGCAGGCCAACACCACCTTCACCGAGGCCCGCACACCGGACGGCCTGCTCACGGTGATGGCCGCCGGCCAGGAGAAGCCCGTCAGCATCTGGTAGCGGGTGCCTCGCTCAGGACGAGGGCCCCGCCTGGCGAGCATGGGGAGCAGGCAGCAGGTGCTTCTCGGTCACTATGGGCAGGCAACGGAACCGAGCATGCATGTTGCCTGCCCATAGTGACCCTGGAAGCGGCAGGATGGGCGCCTTATGGTCACTCTTGCCAGGCAACGCAGCCGAAGCCGCACGTTGCCTGGCCAAAGGAACCCTGAGGGCCGGCCCGCACGCCCTCGCGGGTCGATTCCGTCGTGCGACCCCGACCCTTAGACGCGCACCAACTCGTAGCGGCGCGTGCCCATCCCGATCCTCTCGGCATGCTCCACGCACGTGCGCCAGTCCGTGTCGGGATGCACCATGTGGAAGTGATCGGAGCGCAACGGGTCTTCCGCCAGGTCCTCGTCGGCCTCTGCGTCGGCAAGGTCCGTGTGCGGCATCGTCGGCGCGGCGTTCACGGCATCGGCGCAGGCCTGGTCCAGGGCCACCGGGTCGAGGCTCGCGAACATGCCGATGTCCGGCACGATGGGCGTGTCGTTCTCGTCATGGCAGTCGCAGTTGGGGCTCACGTCGATGGCGAGCGCCACGTGGAAGCACTGCCTACCATCGCACACGGCCTTGGCGTACTCGGCGATCTTGCAGTTGAGCACGTCGGCCGCCGCGTCGTAGTCGGGGCTGATGGCATGCTGGTTGCACACGGCGATGCACCGACCGCACCCCACGCAACGGTCGTGGTCGATGAAGGCGCGCTCACGCCCGCTTGCGGCCTCGCCGCCACGACCGTCGAACGAGATGGCGCCGTGGGCACAGATCTTGGCACACTGCCGGCAGCCGATGCAGCGGTCAGCCTCCACGCTGGGCTTGCCGGCCGCGTGCTGCTCCATCTTGCCGGCGCGGCTGCCACCGCCCATGCCGATGTTCTTGAGCGCCCCGCCGAACCCCGCCTGCTCGTGGCCCTTGAAGTGCGTGAGCGAGACGAGCACGTCGGCGTCCATGAGCGCACGCCCGATCTTGGCCTCGTGCACGTACTCGCCGCCCACCACGGGGACCTCGACCTCGTCGAGTCCCTTGAGGCCGTCGGCGATGATGGTGTGGCAGCCCGTCTGGAACGGGTTGAAGCCATTGGCGTAGGCCGAGTCGAGATGGTCGAGCGCGTTGCTGCGCCCGCCCACATAGAGGGTGTTGCAGTCGGTGATGAAGGGGCGCCCGCCCCGCGCCTTGACCTCGTCCACGATCACGCGCGCATAGTTGGGACGCAGGTAGGCGAGCCCTCCCGGCTCGCCCAGGTGCATCTTGATGGCGACATACTGGTTGGCGAGGTCGAGGTCGTCGAAGCCGGCAGCGCGGATGAGGTGCCGCAGCTTGTCGGGCAGGTTGGTACGCCCATGGGTACGCATGTCGCAGAAGTAGACCTTGGCTGGTTGGGACGTAGGCATGGGAACCCCTTAGCTCGAGGACGACGAGAAGAACATCTGGCCTATACCCGCATGGGGAGGGTGGTTGGCACGTGGCAGTCGAGCGGATGCCGAATCGACCGAAGACAGGCACCATGCGCGACTTCACGCAACATGTCACATGTGTGAAGTCGTATGAGATGTCGTGTGAAGTCCCGGCGGCGCCCCTATCGCTTGAGGCGGTAACGTTGCTTGGGACTCCTGCCCGGATACATATGCTCCAATATGCCGCCATCCACGAGCCGGTTGACATAGCGCATGACACCACCTCGCGAGAGCCCCGACATCTCCATGAGCTCGCGCGCGCTCACCGAGCCACTTTCCTCGACGGCAGCAAGGATTGCCTTCTCCATCCCACCTGCAGGGAGCGTACCGTGCTCCTCCTTGCTTAGACGGCGTTTCTCGAAGGTGAGGGAGAAGTAGGAAGCCGTTGATTTGGCAACGGGCGATGGCATGAGGTTCTCGGCCAACTCCGAGACGATGCGCTGGTAACCGGTACCGCGATTCTCTGCCACGAATCCACCATCAGGATAGGGAGTCTCCTCGAGGAGAAGCGAAAGATGCTGGTTCCTCGTAGCCGAGAAGCCCGGCGCGCCCAACATGTCGAGCGTCAACGTTCCATAGAGGCCACCAGGATTTGTGATCTCGAGCCTATCCTCATACATGTTGACCTGCACCTGCATGCCCCTGGCCACGGCAGAGTAGTCACGATGCATCAATGCGTTCGTCACGGCCTCCCTCACGGCGACCAAAGGATAGTCCGGCAGGTCCTTCCTGAAGGCACCATCGATGAGTCCCCCCGTCCGCATGTTTCGGCGCACTGCTCCCAACGTATCAGCCACCAGGGCGGGAATGGGTCCGACCAGGGTCTCCGAGTCGAGGAGTGACGGAACGCCTCCGCCATCGGACTTGGTCCTCCCCGGGAACGAGGCGAATGTGACCGCAAGCCGCGGATAATACTTCTGCGGATATCTACCGAGCGCAAGCAGACCAGCGATCGTCGGTCGCAGCACGGCATCCTCATCAGGCGCAAGTGCGCGCAGGTTCTGGAGAATAACCTCATCGGCAAGGGAGCCGGACACACGAGGATGAACGGCCCTCTCCCTTGCTATCAGTCCGGCTACGAGAGCATCGTCAAGGTCGTCGACAGAAGCGTCCCCCACGAGCTCGGCATCGTGCTGCGGCTGCTCATGCTCTTCGAGAAGACGGTCGATCTCGTAGTCCGTCATGTGGCGATCGCCATCGCCCGTCCTGATGAAGGAACCCTGTCGAAGCCCGCGCTTCTTCACATAACAGGGTTTGTCGCGTGGCGGGAGTTCCGCAACACGCGCCATGACTACGGGAGCACCGCCGAGCTCAGCCAAGGTGATCATGGGCCGCAGCGGGGGCTCCATCCCCTCGGCGCAGAGGTTGGACAGCGCGTCCTGAATCCTGTTGGCCTGAAAATGGGGGGCAGGAGAGAAACCGTCCCTCTCGGAGACGCCGAGGAGGACGTCTCCGCCAGTCCCATTCGCAAAAGCCGAAAGGGTCTCCCCCATGCTCTTGGGGAGGTGGTTGACCGACTCCTTGACCTCGATCTCTTGAAGGTCTGTACCGAAGAGGCGCAGCCTCCCTATGGTGCGGTCGAGATATGACTGTCCTCTATCTGCGTTCATAGCCGTTCCCCCCCCCTGATGTGTCCGATCTTGCTATAGCTTATCATCTATTGTCATTTACTTCACACACATGTCACGAAACATATCACACATATCATCGAGCTTCCCACACATAGCACACGTGTGGGAAGCTCGATGTGAAGCTCTGGATATGCCATGGCCTCTCGGCGTCAGACGACTACTTGGCGGCCTCGATCATGCTGCGCACCGTGCCCTGGAGCCCGTCGAGGACCTCCTGGCTGGGAATCCAGTTGACGGCCTGGGTCTCCACGGGAAGCTGGAAGCCGGCCTCCTCGAGGACCTTGCCGACGTTCTTGGGACCGAGCGGCGCCCACCCATAGCTGCCGAAGGCCAGGCCCACGCGGGCCGCGTTCCTCGGTGAGAGCCCACGCATGTAGGTGAGGAAGCCACTCACGTTCGCCAGCATCTGGCTGTTGAGCGTAGGCGAGCCCACGCAGACGTAACGGCTGTCGAGGAACTCGGTCATGACGTCGGACGGGTGGTTGACCTTGAGGTCGAACAGGTGCGCCTCGACGCCCTCCTCGACGAAGGCCTCGCAGACGGCCTTGGCCATGGTCGCCGTCGAGTTCCACATGGAGTCGTAGACGACCACGGCCTTCTCGGCCAGCTGGGTCGTGGTCCAGGACTCGTAGGCGGTGAGGATGTCATCGATGTGCTCGGTCCAGATGATGCCGTGCGACGGCGCGATCATGTCGACGTCGAGCCCACGCACGGCCGCGACGGCCTTGCCTGCCTGCATGCCATAGGGCTGCACGATGTTGGCGTAGTACTTCTTGGCCTGGTGCATGACCTCGGCCATGTCGTTCTCGACGTCGAAGTGCTTCGAGCTGGCGAAGTGCTGGCCGAAGGCATCGTTCGAGAAGAGCAGCTTGTCGGCCGCGTCATAGGTGACCATGTTGTCGGGCCAGTGGACCATGGGGGTCTGCACGAAGGTGAGCGTGCGCTTGCCGATCGCGAGGGTGTCGCCGGTCTTGACGCCCCGGTAGGTGTAGGCATCGCCGTAGTGGGCCTTGAGGCCGGCGAGTCCTGCCGGGTCGCTCGTCACGATGGTGGCGTTGGGGGCCAGCTCCATGATCTTCGGGATCGAGCCGGAGTGGTCCATCTCGACGTGGTTCGAGACGACGTAGTCGATGCGAGAGGGGTCCACGACCTGCGAGATGCGCTGGACAAGCTCGTCCGCGAAGCAGGCCTTGGTGGTGTCGACCAGCGTGACCTTCTCGTCCATGATGAGGTAGGCGTTGTAGGTGATGCCGCGCTCGGTGGTGTAGCCGTGGAAGCTGCGGGCGTTCCAGTCGATGCCGCCGACCCACCAGACGTCGGGCTTGATCTCTTGTGCCGTGAGCATGTGCTCTCCTTCGTATGGCCCGCATGCGACGGGCGTTATATGTTATCTGCAGTATATCGTTTTGTGCCGTCCACGGTTACCTCTTACCCGCTACGGGGCGCACGTTGCTCCCTCATGGGCCCGTTCGCGAGAAGACATGCGAACGGGCCCATGGCGCCACCCGTCCTGCTGGGTTTTTCGTGGTCGACGTCCTAATCGGCTACAGTGGGTATGCCCCGTTTCCAGAGAATGGCTCTTGGTCGGGACAGGCAGACGGTCGTTGCGACGGCTCGGCTGCCATACGCAGCAAGCCACGACACGCGCTCCGGCGCCAGACAGGATCATCACCACATGCAGATAACCGATACCACCCAGACGTCCTCGACCGAGGACGCTACCGCCATGTCATTCAACGACCTGGGGCTCTCCGCCACCATGCTCGAAGCCGTGCACGACCTCGGCTACACCGAGCCCACGCCCGTCCAGGCCGAGGCCATCCCCGCCGTGCTCGCCGGCAACGACGTCATGGCCGCAGCACAGACCGGCACGGGGAAGACCGCGGCCTTCCTCCTGCCCGTCATGGACCAGCTCGACCACACGCGCCACGGCCAGGGCCCGCACCTCCTCGTGGTGACCCCCACCCGCGAGCTCGCCCAGCAGATCGACGACGTGGCCCGTGCCATCGCCAAGCGCACGCACCACTCGGCGGTCACCGTGGTGGGAGGCGTCGGCTACGAGCCTCAGAAGTCGGCGCTCCGCCGCGGCGTCGACATCCTCGTGGCCACGCCGGGACGCCTCGTCGACCTCATCGACCAGGGCTGCTGCGACCTCAGCCAGGTCGACACCCTCGTCATCGACGAGGCTGACCGCATGCTCGACATGGGCTTCCTGCCCTCCATGCGCAAGATCGTCGAGCGCACCCCGGACTCCCGTCAGACCCTGCTCTTCTCGGCCACGCTCGACGACTCCGCCATCGCCGGCATCTCGGACCTCACCCACGATGCCGTCCGCATCGAGATCGCACACAAGGGCACCGTCGCCGACACGATCGACCAGTACTGCCTGCCCGTCTCGCTCGAGGCGAAGAACGGCCTGCTCGCCGACGTGCTCACCGCGGAGGGCCCCAGCCACGTCATCGTGTTCTGCCGCACCAAGCACCGCGCCGACGCCTGCTGCCGCCGCCTCCGCCGCGCTAACATCACCTGCGCGCCCATCCATGGCAACCGCAGCCAGAACCAGCGCGAGCACGCCCTCACCGACTTCCGCGACTCGAAGGTAGACGTGCTCGTGGCCACCGACGTGCTGGCCCGCGGCATCGACGTGTCGGACGTGCGCTACGTCGTGAACTTCGACGTGCCCTCAGACCCCGAGGACTACATCCACCGCATCGGCCGCACGGGCCGAGCCGGCGAGACGGGCTGGGCGCTCACCTTCGTGACGACCGACGACATCGACGACCTGTATGGGATCGAGCGCCTCATGCAGCAGGTCGTGCCCCTCTATATGCCTTCCGCCAAGATCGACCGCGGAGAGGAACCGCCCGCCCTCGACCCCAACCGCGTCCCCGCGCGCCCCGGCAAGGGTGGCAGGCCCGGCGGCAGCCACAAGCATGGCGGCAAGAACAAGCGTCGCGGGAGCCGTGGGCAGAACGGCGGCGGCTCCTCCGCATCGAGGCAGGGCACGGACCGCTCGCAGGCCAAGCCCCGCGGTAACGGCAGCGAGGCCGGTAGGAACGGAAGCTCGAACCGTGGGAACGGCCAGGGCAACGGTGGCACCCATGGATCAAACGGAGGCCGCGGACAGAACGGCGGCCGTGGCAACGGTGGCTCAGGCAACGGCCGTGGCAGTCGTGGGAATGGCGGCCGCCGTGGCAACGGCGGTTCCGGCTCGCACGACGGTGGCCGTCAGGGCGACGGTCGCGCACGCACCCAGCAGGCGCCGCACACCACCCACACGCGCAGGCCAGGCGACCATGGCGGCCGCAACTAGCGGCCTCGCCGCTCACGTGACCCAGGTCGCCGGGGCGCGTCCGCTGCGATAGAATCAGACGCGCACGCACCACTCGCACGTCTCGCCGACCTACCCCGGAGGTCTCATGACAGACACCACCGACACCGACTCCCTGGACACCTCGCAGGAGGAGCCCCTCTTCACCGTGAGGTACCTCGTCAGCTCGAGCACGCTCAAGCAGGCTGCGAGCGTGCTCGCCGGCCCGCAGGCCAGGAACCCCGGCTATGTCTTCTCGGCAGTGCTCCTCGCCATCATGGTCTTCGTGCTCGTCACCAACAACGCCACCGACCGCCAGCTCACCTTCGGCATCTGCGTGGCGGTCCTGGCGGCCATCTTCTGGGCCATCGGGTCGAAGTGGCAGGACATCCAGCTCAAGCGCCTTCGCAACCATGGGTTCGCCACGGTGGACACCAAGGGCACGACCAAGCGCCAGCTCGTGGTCTTTGACGACAAGCTCGTCTCGACCGACCCGGAGGGCACCGAGTCCCGCTACCTCACGTCCGAGGTCAAGCGCGTCCGCTCCGACAGCCAGACCTGTGTGGTCCAGCTCGCCGACAAGGGCTTCCTCGTGCTCCCGCGCGAGGACATGACCGACTCTCGCTATACCAGCCTCATCGCGTTCCTGGAGGGGCTGAGGTAGATGGCAGACCACGCGTCCCAGACGCCCGCCGGCAAGGCCGTCTCGGCCGAGGGCCCCGAGCCCAGGAGGCCCAAGGCCAGCCGCGCGCAGCTCCGTGCCCTCGGCGTGCCCGACGATGCCCCCTACGTCTGCGAGTTCGACCTCGACATCGACATGCTGGTCCGCAGCGCCCGGCTCACCCTCAACAAGAAGATCGACACCCTCTGCCGCGTCGTCGGCATCATGGTCATCGTGGCAGGCGTGGCCTACTGGCTCCTGCTCCACGGCGACCCCCTCATCATGGCCGTGGTCGTGCTGCTGGGGGTCCTGCTCATCATGCAGCGCTCGCGCCTCACGCGCACGGCGGCCGCCGAGACCGACAAGCAGCTCGAGGACGCGGGCAAGGATGCGCGCCACCGCCTCTACTGGTTCTGCGACGACCACCTCTGCGTCAAGATCCCCGGCTGCAAGCTGCAGACGTTCCGCTATGACGACCTCTCGGGCTTCCTGGCCGACAAGGTCATCTACGTCCTCACGCTCAAGACGGACGGCAGCGCGCTCGTGGTCGCCCACCGCGGCTTCCAGCGCGGCGACGCCGACAAGTTCGCAGGCTATGTGGGCACGCGCCTCTCGGCCGAGTCGTGCGGCGCGACCGCGACCGACAAGGACTGACCCATGGCGACGAGCAAGCACATCAGCTCGACCTTCTCGTTCGACGAGGCCTGCTTCGAGGAGTACTACGACGCACGCGAGCGCTCGCTCACCAAGCGCGACTCCATGTTCTACGCCATCGTCCTGGCCGTGGTCAGCATCATCTGGTATGCCTGCATGCTCATCGTGGGCATCAGCACGCCCCTGGGCATGGTGCTGAGCATCGTCCTGCCGGCCCTCTGCGCCTGGCAGGTCTACGAGGCCGTCACCGGTCGGACCATCTTCTGGCCGCGCAGGGCCTGGGCCAAGACCTTCCAGCGCTTCTTCTGCCGCCATGGCGTGGAGGCATCTGCCGAGCGCCCCTGGTCATTCACCTGCAAGACCACCGCCACGTCCGACGGCGTGCGCATCTCGGTGGTCCACGACGGCGAGGAGACCTCGACCGTCAGGAAGCCGTACAAGGAGTTCACCCACATCGAGGTCACCGAGCACCTGGTGATCCTCGTCGCGGGCAACGAGGTCGAGCCGGTCTGGAAGAGCCTCACCTCGCGCGACTATGCCGATGCCCTCGCCGCCCACGACGAGGTCGAGGACGCGGTCTTCTCGAAGGCCGACCTCGAGGGCGTCGACGTCAAGGGGCTTCTCACGTTCCTGCGCCGCAAGGTCCGGGTACAGTAGGCGATAGGGGCCGCGCTCCTGCGACCTCGCGCATACCGGGAGGTCCTTGCCATGGCCATCGTAGCCGGCTTTGCCGTGCCCCATCCGCCCCTCATCGTCCCCGCCGTCGGTCACGGACGGGAGCGCCAGATCGCTGCGACCGTCGCCGCCTACGAGGAGGTCGCGCGCCGCATCGCCACGTTGGCCCCTGACACCATCGTCATCTCGAGCCCCCACGCCGAGCTCTACTACGACTACCTCCATGTGGCCAGAGGCGCACATGCCTCGGGCAGCATGGCGCAGTTCGACGCCCCCGAGGAGCACACGAGCGTCGACTATGACGAGGAGCTCGTGGACCTCGCCTGCGAGAAGGGCAACGTGGCAGGCGTCGCCTGTGGGACCGAGGGCGAGCGCGATGCCGGCCTGGACCATGCCAGCATGGTCCCGCTCCACTTCATCCAGAAGAGGTATCGCGACTTCCGCCTGCTGCGCTGCGGCCTCACCTGCCAGGGCCCCCTTGCCAACTACCGCTTCGGGCAGGCCGTCGCGGCTGCCGCCGACGAGCTGGGACGGCGCGTGGTGTGGGTAGCCTCGGGAGACCTCTCGCACAAGACCCGCGAGGAGGGCCCGTACGGCTACGCCCCCGAGGGGCCGGAGTTCGACAGGAGGATCTGCGAGGCGTTCCGCACCGGTGACTTCCTCGCGCTGCTCACGTTCGACCCAGGCTTCTGCGAGCGCGCGGCCGAATGTGGGCTCAGGAGCTTCCAGATGATGGCCGGCGCCCTCGACCGGACGCCCGTCTCGGCGGAGCTCCTCTCCTTCGAGGACCCCTTCGGCGTGGGCTACGGGACCGCCGCCTTCACGCCCACGGGCCCTGCCGGCAGCGACGCCTCCCGCGACTTCGCCGAGCGCTACGAGACCTGGCACACGCGTGACATGGCCGCCCGGAAGGCCGCGGAGGACCCCTACGTCTCGCTCGCGAGGGCCTCGCTCGAGACCTGGGTCACCGAGCGCCGTCGCATCCGGCCGACCGACGTCCTGGCTCCCGATGCCCCCGCCGAGCTCACGCAGGGCAGGGCAGGCGCGTTCGTCTCGCTCAAGGTCGCTGGCGAGCTGCGCGGCTGCATCGGCACCACCGGCCCCACCTGCCCGACGCTCGCCGAGGAGGTCTGCGCCAACGCCATCTCGGCAGGCACGCGCGACCCACGCTTCCCAGCGGTCACGGCTGGCGAGCTCCCCGAGCTGGTCTACGACGTGGACGTGCTGGGCGAGCCGGAGCCCGTGGAAGGTCCCGAAGAGCTCGATCCCGCACGCTACGGCGTCATCGTGAGCGCATTCGACGGCAGGAGGGGGCTGCTCCTCCCCGACCTCGACGGCGTGGACACGGTCGAGGAACAGGTGGGCATCGCCGCACGCAAGGGCGGCATCGACCCCGACCATGAGGACGTCTCGCTCGAGCGCTTCCAGGTGGTGAGGCACGTATGAGCACCTACCTCGAAGGCCTGGCCGCACGTCAGGAGGCGGAACGCACAGAGGCGCACCGCCGCGCCGGCCTGGTGGCACGCTGCCCGGTCTGCCCCCGCCACTGCACGCTCGACCTGGATGCCCTGGGTGCCTGCCACGCGCGACGCAACGTGGGGGGCGAGGTCGTCTGCGACAGCTACAGCCGTGTGACCTCGCTCGCCATCGACCCGATCGAGAAGAAGCCGCTCGCGACCTTCATGCCGGGAACACGCGTGCTGTCGTTGGGGAGCTATGGCTGCAACCTCCGATGCCCCTTCTGCCAGAACCACGAGATCTCGCAGGTAGGAGCCGACGAGGTGCCTTGGCGCCAGATGACGCCTGGCCAGGTCGCCGACGTGGCGAGCGCCCAGGCCCAGATCGACCCCGGCATGGTGGGCGTCGCCTACACCTACAACGAGCCCTTGGTCGGGTGGGAGTGGGTACGCGACTGCGCCCGCCTGGTCCACGACGCCGGGCTCGTGAACGTGCTGGTCTCGAACGGCTGCGCCGAGAGCGGCATCATCCGGGAGCTCATGCCCCTCATCGACGCGGCGAACATCGACCTGAAGTCCTTCTCGGCAGACTTCTACCAGGGATGCGGCGGTGACCTCGACTGCGTCAAGGGGACCATCCGGCTGCTGGCAGGCTACCCCGGCTGCCACCTCGAGGTGACGACGCTCGTGATCCCCGGCGCGAACGACTCCGACGCCGAGATGGACGCGCTCGCTGCCTGGATCGCGAGCCTCGACCCCGTCATCACCCTGCACGTAACGCGGTTCTTCCCGCGCTGGAAGATGCACGATGCCGAGCCCACGCCCGAGGCCACGCTGTATCACCTGGCCGAGGTCGCGCGTCGGCACCTCGAGAACGTCTTCGTCGGGAACGTGTAGCCCGTGGTCCTCGCATGTCGCACGTCATGGACGACGGCCGCCCACCCGAAGGCAGACGGCCGTCATGCGTGCGTCGGTTCGACGAGAGGGACCCGCTAGGCCGCGGCCTTCTCCTTGCCGAGGAAGTTCCAGACCACGGCAGCGAGCGCGCCGCCGGCGAACGGGGCCACGATGAAGACCCAGAGGTTCGAGAGCGCCGCACCACCCGCGAACAGGGCGGGGCCGATCGAACGCGCGGGGTTCACCGAGGTGCCCGTGAAGTGGATGCCCAGAATGTGCACGAGCGTGAGCGTGAGGCCGATGACGAGACCGGCCACATGGGCGTTGTCGGTCTTGGAGGTGACGCCCAGGATCGCGAGCACGAAGATGAAGGTGAGGAGGACCTCGACGAGCAGCGAGATGCCCACGTTGTTCTCGTACAGCCCGTTCGCACCGTAGCCACAGGTGGGCCCGAGGATGACGCCGATGACGGCGGCACCAAGGATGGCGCCCAGCACCTGAGCGATGACATAGCCCACGAAGTCCTTGACGGACATGCCGCCGGTGAGCAGGACCCCCAGCGAGACGGCAGGGTTCACGTGGCAGCCGCTGACGTTGCCGATGGAATAGGCCATGGCGACGATCGAGAGGCCGAAGGCCAGTGCCGTGGCGATGTAGGCCGCGTCGATGCTCGAGCCCTTGCATCCCAGCGCCGCAGCCGTCCCGCAGCCCATGAGCACGAGCACGAACGTGCCGATGAACTCGGCCACGTACTTCTTGATGGAGTCCTGCATATGACCCTCCCCTTCACGGTTCCTACATATCTGCATCAGCGTACCACGCACGCCTGCCGAGAGGGACCTCGGGCGGCCGTGCGGTACGAATCGAGTTCCGAGGGGGAACGGCACGAGCCCGCGGCCCCTCGGGCGCGAGACAGGCTAGTCGCGGTGCTCGTGATAGAACGCGATGAGCTCCTTGGTGGAGGCATCCTGCGAGGCAAGCGCGCCCTCGTCGCCCGAGATGGCAGGCGTGATCTGCTTGGCGAGCTGCTTGCCGAGCTCGACGCCCCACTGGTCGAAGGAGTCGACGCCCCACACGGTGCCCTCGACGAAGGTGATGTGCTCGTACAGGGCGATGAGCTCGCCGAGCGCGAAGGGCGTGAGCGTGTCACCGAAGATCGACGTGGTCGGACGGTTGCCCTCGAAGCAGCGCGCCGGCACGATCTGCTCGGGCGTGCCCTCGGCGCGGACCTCGTCGGCCGTCTTGCCGAAGGCGAGCGCGCGGGTCTGCGCGAGGAAGTTGGCGAGGAAGAGCTCCTGGACGTCCTGGCCGTCGACCGCGTTGGGGTTGGCGGTGTTGGCGAAGGCGATGAAGTCGGCGGGGATGAGACGCGTGCCCTGGTGGATCAGCTGGTAGAAGGCATGCTGGCCGTTGGTGCCCGGCTCGCCCCAGAAGATCTCGCCGGTCTTGCAGGTGACGGGGGTGCCGTCCCAGCGCACGGACTTGCCGTTGGACTCCATCGTAAGCTGCTGCAGGTAGGCGGCGAAGCGCGAGAGGTACTGGTTGTAGGGCAGCACGGCATGCGTGGGGGCGTCGAAGAAGTCGACGTACCACACGTTCATGAGGCCCATCAGCGCGACGACGTTCCTCTCGAGCGGCGTGTCCTTGAAGTAGGTGTCGATGGCGCGGAAGCCGGCGAGGAAGTCCTCGAAGCGCTCGGGGCCGAAGACGACGGCGAGGATGGTGCCCACCGCGGAGTCCACGGAGTAGCGGCCGCCGACCCAGTTCCAGAAGCCGAAGGTGTTGGCCGGGTCGATGCCGAAGGCCTCGACCTTGTCGAGCGCGGTCGAGACGGCCACGAAGTGATGCTCGATGGCGGCCTTGTCCTGCTCGGGGGTACCGTCGATGGCATCGGCCGCGGCAAGCTCGCGGAGCAGCCATGCCTTGCACATGCGGGCGTTGGTGATGGTCTCGAGCGTGGTGAACGTCTTCGAGACGATGATGAACATCGTGGTCTCGGGGTCGAGGCCGGCCGTCTTGATTCCGATGTCGTTGGGGTCGATGTTCGAGATGAAACGCGCGTCGATGCCGGCGTCGGCATAGGACTTGAGCGCCTCGTAGGCCATCTCGGGACCGAGGTGCGAACCACCGATGCCGATGTTGACGACGGTCTTGATGGGCTTGCCGGTGATGCCCTTCCACTCGCCCGAGCGGACCTTCTCCGCGAAGGCGTAGATGCGGGTCAGGGTGTCGCGCACGTCGGTGACGACGTCCTGGCCGTCGACGACGAGCGTGCCACGCTCGGAGTCCGGACGGCGCAGGGCCGTGTGCAGGACCGCGCGGTCCTCGGTGGTGTTGATGTGCTCGCCGGCGTACATGGCGTCGCGACGCTCCTCGACACCGCAGGCACGGCCAAGGTCGGCGAGAAGGCCGAGCGTCTTGGGGGTGACCAGGTTCTTAGAAAGGTCGAAGTGGAGGTCGCCCGCGTCGAAGGAGAGCTCCTTCGCGCGCTGGGGGTCATCGGCGAACCACTGCTTGAGGCTGATACCCTGGGCCTCGAGCTCGTCGTGATGCTGCTTGAGTGCCGCCCATGCGGGCGTGGCCGTTGCGTCGACCGGTGCGGGAATGCTGGACATGTGCTCTCCTCTTTCGTCTACGTCATAGAAGTTCAGACAGGGTTAGCATACGACAACACCGCCCGGCCCAAGCCCTAGAAGGGCTCCCCGAGGGGCCTGACCTGCTTCAGACGGGCCCACATGAGCTGCTTGGCAGGCTTGTCGGCCAGCGCGGCCTCGAAGCCGCCGAGACCCATCATCCGCATGCCTGCCACCTGGGCCACCACGCCGGGAGCCAGCATGGCCGCCTGCAGGTCGGGAAGCGCCACGAGCTCGGGGCCGTATGCCTCGCGCAGGGCCCCGGCCGCGGCGTCGTCGAGCGCGATGACGGTCGCAGGGTCGAGGGCGGTCACGGCCAGCCGCAGGGTCTGGGAGTCGAGCGCCGTGCCGTCGGCATCGCAGGTCGCGAGGCCCACCCAGTCCTCCGGGGCATATCCCAGTGCCGCGAGCGCCGCCCTCAAGGCCTCCCCGTCGGCCCCGGCAAGGAGGCGCTCGGGCAGCTCCCCTGCATCAGGCTGTCCCTTCGCCAGCAGCACCTGCGAGAAGGCGTTGCCCGACATGACCACGCCCTCCTCGACCAGGCCCCGGAGCTCGACCGTGGCCTTATCGACGTACGCAGCCCTTCTGTCCGTCCGCTCAGATGGCACCTGAGGGCCTCCTTCCATCCGCTCGCAGACCTCTTCCTGCCATGGTAGGGCTCTCGCGTCGATTCTTCGACGCGCGGGGTATAAAGGCAATTGACCAATCCGTCGGCGACCGCCGACGCTCCCCTGACCGTCGGCCGCCTGCGAGGATCCTGGAGGAACCATGGCAACCAAACAGCTCACCACAGACAACTTCGACGCTGTGGTCACGCACGCCGCAAAGCCCGTCCTCGTCGACTTCTGGGCCTCCTGGTGCGGGCCGTGCCGCGCGCTCGGTCCCATCGTCGAGCAGATCGCCGACGAGATGGCAGACCAGATCGACGTCTACAAGTGCAACGTCGAGGACGAGCAGGACCTGGCCATCAAGTTCCACGTCATGTCCATCCCGACGCTCATCCTGTTCAAGAACGGCGAGGCCGTCCACACCATGGTGGGTGCCGCACCCAAGGGCAAGCTCCAGAAGGAGCTCGAGGCCAACCTGTAGCAGCCGATACGACCGCCCCTCTGTGGCCACCAGACGCCGACCCCTCGCGTCTGGTGGCCTTGTCCTATGCTGGTCACGTCATGGCGAACGGCCTGGCGACCGTCGGAAGGAAGTGGCATGGCAGAACCCACGAACGACGGGAGGGGCCCTCGTGAGGTCCACGGCATCGCCTCGAGCATCGCGGTTCTTCTCCGCAAGAACGTCCGCACGGTGGTCGCGGCCGTCTGCGTGGTAGTGTTCGTCTGGCTGCTGAGCGAGCTTGCCGAGGGCGAGCTCACGCGCATCGACTCCTTGGCCTACTCGTTCTTCGTCGCCTACATCCGCTCCGACACGCTGACGCCCATCATGGAGGAGTTCACCTCGCTCGCCACGCCCGTGGTGCTGCTCGCGATGCTCGTGGTGGTGGCGGCATTCGCCCCCGGGAGGCGCCCGGGATGGTGCGCGATGGTCAACCTCGTGCTCATCGTCGTGATAAACCAGCTGCTCAAGGCCATAGTCCAACGTCCTCGCCCCGAGGGGTTCCGCCTCGTGGACGAGACCGGCTACAGCTTCCCGTCGGGACACTCCATGGTCGCGATGGCGTTCTACGGGTTGCTTGCCTGGTACGTGTGGCACTACGAGCGCGACGCCGTCATGCGCTGGTTCTGGTGCATCTGCCTGGGCGCGCTTGTGGTGATGGTAGGCGTGAGCCGCATCTACCTGGGTGTGCACTATGCGACGGACGTCATTGCCGGATTCTGCGTGTCGCTCGCGTGGCTCGCGTTCTACACCAAGGTCATCTGCCCGGTGTTCCTGCCCGAACCAGGACGCAAGGAGCTGGCCGAGAGGGACGGCTGAGCCGAGGCCCCCTCCAGGTGGGCACCCGCTAGACCTCGCGGCGCTCCTCGATGGCACGACCCAACGTGACCTCGTCGGCGTACTCGAGGTCGCCGCCCACGGGGAGGCCGCTTGCCAGGCGTGACACGGCCACTCCCAGCGGCTTTATGGTACGTGAGAGGTACGAGGCCGTGGTCTCGCCCTCCACGTCTGGATTGGTGGCGAGGATGACCTCGGTCACCGTGCCGTCACCGAGGCGCGCCAGGAGCTCGCGCACATGGAGCTGCTCGGGGCCGATCTTGTCCATGGGGCTGATGACACCGCCGAGCACGTGGTAGAGGCCATGGTAGGTGTGCGTGCGCTCGATCGCCGTGACGTCGCGCGGCTCGGAGACCACGCAGATGCGCGTGCGGTCGCGGCTCGCGTCGGCACAGATGTCGCAGGTGTCACGCGTGGCATAGGCGAAGCAGACCGGGCAGAAGTGCACCTGCTGCTTCACGTCGAGGATGGCATCGGCCAGGCGGGTCGCCTCGGCGGTGTCCGTCGAGAGCAGATGGTAGGCGATGCGCTGCGCGGACTTGGGGCCTATGCCAGGCAGGCGGCCGAGCTCGTCGAGGAGGCGCTGGAGGGCATGGCCGTCCGAGGGGCGCGAGACCCCGGCCCCAGGGCCCTCTCCTGTGGAGGGGGACATCTCCTAGAACATCCCGGGGATGTTCATGCCGCCGGTGGCCTGGCTCATCTGGGCGCCCGCGGCCTCCTGGGCAGACGACAGGGCCTCGTTCACGGCAGCGAGCACCATGTCCTGGAGCAGCTCGACGTCATCGGGATCGATGGCCTCGGGGTCGATGGTGAGGGCCGTGAGCTGCATGTCACCGTTGGCGGTGGCCTTGACCATGCCGCCGCCGGTGCTGGCGGACGCCTCGACGTCCTTGAGCTTCTCCTGGGCCGCGGCGAGCTGCTCCTGCATCTTGCGGGCCTGCTTCATCATCTGCTGCATGTTCATCTGGGCCATGGGACATCGTCCCTCTCTGCTCGTGCCGGCATGCCGGGGACCTCCCCGAGCCGGCGCCAATCCGTCTGGTCACACTCTACCCGTCGACGCGGCGGACGGGGCCTGCGCTACGCATCCTCCCCGTCGTCCGCATCATCCGCATCATCCACGAAGTCGGACGTGCCGGGGTCGGCATCGGGGGCGTCAGGAGCTGAGTCGGCATCGTCTGCCGTGGCTGGCGCCGCAGTCGTGGGCCCGGGAGCAATCACGCGCACGCCGTCGCCGAACACACCGGTGAGCATGGAGGCCACGTCATCCGGGACACCGGCGAGGCCGTCCTGGGAGGCGGCGTCAGGGGCGTCGGCGTCGGCAGGCGATGGAGCCGGGGCCGTGCCGGGATCGGGGACCTCGTTGGCGATGATGAGGGGCGGCTCGGCAGGCATGTCGGGGAGCGGGTCGATGTCGGTCGGGACGAAGGAGTCATCGAAGGGTGGCTCGTCATCGGGGGTTGGGGCCGGGGCAGGCATCGGTGCCGGGGCCGGTGCGGGCGCGGACATGGGTGCAGGGGCTGGCGCAGGCCGAGGCGCTGGTGCGGGCGCAGGTGCTGGAGCGGGCGCAGGTGCGGGCGCAGGTGCGGGCGCAGGTGCTGGAGCGGGCGCAGGTGCGGGCGCAGGTGCTGGAGCGGGGGCCGGAGCAGGGGCCGTCGCAGGTGCGGATGCTGGTGCTGGTGCTGGGTTCTTCTCGTCAGGCGCCACGTACGTCACATGGCGGGGCCCCTCGAAGGACTGCGACGCGGCGGGTTCCACGACCTGCCTGATGTCCTCGCGCGAGAGCATGCCCTTGGCCCAGGGGCTCTGGACCAGGACCGTGACCGCGGAGCCATCGTCGCCGAGCGCGGTGGTGTTCATGAGCAACGCGCCACACGAGGGCTTCGTGCGCTTGAGACGGTCGACGACGTCCTCCCAGCGGCGCTGGAGCGCGCCTGCGTCGGTCACGGGAGCGGACGGCGAGGGAGCGGTCGGCACCGCAGCAGGCGCTGGTGCCGGGGCAGGTCGCGGTGCGGGCTGGGGAGCAGGCGCGGGTCGGGGAGTCGGCGCAGGCCGAGAGGCAGGCGCAGGGACTGGCCGGGTCGCTGGAGCTGATGCTGGCTGGGACGTTGGCACAGGAGCCGGCTGGGGCGCGGGGGCAGGGGCTGGCCGGGTCGCTGGAGCTGATGCTGGCGCGGCCACGGGGACCGCACCCTGCACTCCCCCGCCCGGCGCCGCCACCATGCCGGCCTCGAGGGCCGCGACCCTCTCGCCGAGCGACTCTATGGTGAGGTCCGCCTGCGGACGGGCGATCCTGGTGAGCGCGACCTCGAGCGAGAGACGCTGGTTGGTGGCCATGCGCATGTCGGTGGCCGCCTCCCCCAGCACGCAGAGCACGCGCGAGAGCCGGTCCGGGCTACCGAAGTCCTTGGCCTGGGCGGCGAGGTCGGCGAGCTCGTCGGGCGTGGCCGAGACCACACCGTCGCGCGCGCCGGCGACCGACACCACATAGAGGTCGCGCACGCGGGCCGTGAGCTCGCGGCAGAACTGCAGCGGGTCGCGCCCCTCGTCCACGAGTGTCGCCACCTGATCGAAGATCGCCGGGACGTCACGGCGGGCGACGGCCTCCACACAGGCATCGAGCGTGGCAGAGCTCGTCTCACCGAGCAGGTCGCGCGCCGCGCCCACCGTGATGGCGCCGTCACCGAAGACCGAGAGCTGCTCCAACGTCGACAGGGCATCGCGCATGCCGCCGCGCGCATGGCGAGCGACCAGCGTGAGGGCCTCCTCGTCGTACGAGAACCCCTCCTTGTCGCACACGTAGGCGAGCCGCCCCACGATGTCGGCGGACGAAATGGCATGGAAGTCGAAGCGCTGCACGCGCGAGAGGATCGTCTCGGGAACCTTCTGCGGGTCGGTGGTGCAGAGGACGAAGATGACGTGCGAAGGCGGTTCCTCGAGGGTCTTGAGCAGGGCGTTGAAGGCCTGCGTCGTGAGCATGTGGACCTCGTCGATGATGTAGACCTTGAAGCGGCCGCGCGCAGGCGCGTAGTCGACGCGGTTGATGATCTCCTCGCGGACGTTGTCCACACCGGTGCGGCTTGCGGCATCGAGCTCGAGGACGTCGGGGTGCTCGCCCGCAGCGATGAGCTTGCACTCCTCGCAGGTGCCGTCGGGAAGCTGCCCTGCGCCCTTCTCGCACAGCAGGGCCTTGGCGAGGATGCGCGCCATGGTGGTCTTGCCGGTGCCACGCGGACCGCAGAACAGGTAGGCATGGCTCACCTTGTCCTCGGTGACGGCATGCTCGAGCGTCGAGACCACATGCTGCTGGCCCACGACGTCGTCGAAGGTGAGCGGACGGTATTTGCGATAGAGCGACTCCATGAGGCCTCCGAGAAGAGAACGTGCAGCTTGATGGCGTAGTTAGGCGCGCAGCCCAAAGATGCGACCGACCCCTTCGAGTATAGCGGGCGCCCATGGCGACGAGGTGGGCGGAGAACGAGAGCAGTGGTGTGGCGAACTGACGAGTCGCCCGTCACGCTTCCACCACCGACCACATGGGCCCACCGATACACGTTCGTTCGATTCCGCGCCTGCCCTGATAGGCCATTCTCAGCCGAGATTGGCATCTAGCTGCGATGATCCGATCTCCCTCTTTGAAGGGCCATACACGTTCGTTCGATTCCGCGCCTGTTTCGCTCTAATCGGGCGCAGAATCGAACGAACGTGCCGGAGACTATCGATGAGAGAGGGGGCGCGTGCATCACGCCGCCCCGAACGCAGAAGGCCCCCGCGGAGGAAGACCGTCCGCGGGGGCCCGACAGGAGGGGGCCATATGGGACACCGTGGGAGGGCGGACGTACGGCCGCCCCACGGTGCCACAGGGAGACGAGCTAGGCCTCGTCCACCTCGGTCGTGGCATCACCTTCCTTGTCGTCGGCCTGCTTGCCCTTGCTGTCCGGCATGATCCAGAACTTGAGCAGCGGGAAGCTGATGATCACAGCAAGCAGCGTGTTGGCCAGCGAGGCGACCGTGGCGGCGAGCTCGGAGCCCATGCCCAGCTGCGTCGAGCAGAACCCGGTGACATAGCTCGGGAGCACCAGGTTCGCGACCACGATGATCACGGCGAGCACCGCGTACTTGGGCGCCGCCTTCGAGAACGACGCGTCGGACTTGAAGACCCACTTCATCTGGACGAAGAAGTTCACCACCTGCGCCAGGACCTCGGCGACGAGGTAGGTGAGGAAGCCCCCCAGGCCGTTGGAGCCCGCGCTCGTGTAGTTGAAGATGAGGAACGAGAAGGCGCCCGTCAGCCCCATCGCGTTCACGAACACGGCCGTGCCGACCCACGTGCAGACGAAGCGCGTGATGGTCGATATGTTCGAGAGCACGTTGAACTTGATGAACTCCCAGAGGCCGTTGTGCTTCTCGGTCCATTCCTTGAATGCCATTGCTCTCCTTCCTCGGTAGGGCGGCCGCAGGACCCACGGGACCTGCGGCCGCACACCGGAACCGTTACTTCTGGTCAGCCTTCTTGGCTGCCTTCCTGGCGGCCTTGGCGGCCTTCACGGACTCGTCGGTCTCACCGGCGGCCGTGCGCCTCTTCATGCGCTTGAAGGCGAGCACCTCCATCAGCACGACCAGGGCCGCGATCACGACGTCGACGACGATCATGACGATCTGCCAGGTAGCCAACTTGAACCCTCCCGTATCGCTTGCGTAGGCGTTGCTGTTGACCGTGGTGTAGAGGATGTCGTGCGCACACGTCCTCATTGCCTGGACGCCGGACGCACTCTGGTCGTTCACGGTGTTCACGCCGTTGCTGAGCGTGCAGAGGCAGGCGTCCCCGCCGTTCCTCGAAGCCTGGTCAGCATTCATGTAGCCGTATCCACCGAAGTAGTCGGTGAGGACCATGCCGTTGAAGCCCCACTCGTTGCGCAGGACGTTCTGGAGCAGGTTCGAGTTGCCACCGGACCAGGTGGTGCCGATGTAGTTGTAGGAGCTCATGACGGCGGTGGCCCCGCCCTCCTTGACGGCCTTCTCGAAGGGCTTGAGGTAGACCTCGCGGATGGACTGCTCGTTTGCCCAGGTGCAGAGCATGCCGCAGCGGTTCGTCTCCTGGTCGTTCAGGGCGAAGTGCTTGATGTAGGCGTAGACGCCATGGTCAGCCGCACCAGAGACCTCCTGTGCGGCCATCTCACCAGCCAGCGTGCCGTCCTCGGAGTAGTACTCGAAGTTTCGGCCGCCGAAGGCGGAGCGGTGCGTGTTCATGGCAGGGCCGTACCAGCCGGAGACGTCCATCTCGTTGGCCATCTTGCCGATGCACTCGCCATACTCGTTCGCGAGCTCGGAGTTCCAGGTGCACGCCAGCGTGGTCTCGGAGGGAAGGCCGATCGAGCCCTTGCCCGAGAAGTTGTTGTTGATGGCACTGGGACCGTCGCAGTCCGTGGTGGAGACCTTGCCCACGCTTGCGACCGACGCCGTGTTGTACCCCGCGTTGCCGATGAGGTTGTTCATGTCATCGGTCGTGAGCTGGTCGAGCAGGGTGTCCCATAGCGAGTCGTCGTAGTCCTTGCCCCGCAGGTCCGAGAGCGTGACGCCGTTGTTGGCACCCGTCGTGGGCATGGTGGCGTTCGGGTCGTCATCGGCAGAGGCGTCATAGGTGGACGTGTTGGTGAAGCTCGCCTTCTGCTCGTCGGTCATGGAGTAGTTCGTGGGAGCTGCGAGCGCGGCGTCCTTGTTGGCGAAGTGGTCAGCGCGCGAGAGGTACGTCACGTCGCCCTCTGCGTCCTGGAACTCGTTGGTCGCAGCCGTCTCGTCACTCGAGCGCTTGTTGTCGCCGGAGTAGCGTATGTCGAGAGGCGCCACATAGGTGCGCTGGTCGAGGATGGTGTGCGAGTCGGAGTTGATCGAGATCTGGTAGTCGCCGGCCTCGAGCACGTAGCTGCCCTCGCCGCTCTCGTCATAGGACGCCATGTCCTCCTGGCTGAAGGAGATATGGACCGTCTGGCTCGCACCAGGCTGGATCTCGTCGGTCTTGGCATAGGTGATGAGGTTGGCCGAGGACTTCTCGATGCCGCCGTTGGTGTAGGGCGGGTTGTAGTAGACCTCGACGGCGTCCTTGCCTGCGACGCTCCCGGTGTTGGTCACGGTCACGTCGAAGCTGATGGTGCCGTCGGCATCCTTCTGGATGTCACCCATCTTCTGGGAGAAGCTGGTGTACGACAGGCCGTATCCGAACGGGTACTGCACCGTGGAGCCGTAGTCGAGCACTCCCTCCGTCGAAGCGGTCTCATAGTACTTGTAGCCGACGTAGATTCCCTCGGTATAGTCCACGAAGGAGGGCGTCGTCTCGACGGTCGTGCTGGGACCCATCTGGGAGGTCGTCTTGTACTCGTCCATGTTGTCGTACTCGAAGTCACCGGAGTTGTTGTAGCTGGGCTGGTCGGTGAGGTCGTAGACGAAGGTGTCGCTCGTCTTGCCAGAGGGGTTGACCTCGCCCGTGAGGACCTTGCCCAGGGAGTCGAAGCCGGACTGGCCGGCACCGGCGACCCAGAGGACGCTCTTGATCTGGGGATAGTCGTTGACCCAGCCCATCTCCATGGTGTTGGCGCCGGTGTAGACCACCGTGACGTCATCGTACTCGCTGCACACCATGTTGATCATGTTCTTCTCGCTCTGTGAGAGCTCGAGGTAGCTCTGGCCGGCCTCCCAGTCGTTGTAGTCGGACGAGTTGTTGGTGACGTTGACCTGGCTCATGTCCTTGGGGAGGTCGTTGCCCTCTCCGCCGATACGCGAGATGACGACGATCGCGGTGTCGGAGTAGTCCTTGCAGTCCGAGAGGAGCTGGTCGGAGTAGGTGTCGACCGGGGGCTCGGGGGTGGTGTAGTCGTTCTGACCGGTTGCCGGGCTGCCGTCCGCAGGACGGGTGAGCCCGTAGCTGCTATAGAAGTCGGTGAGCTCGCTGTTGGTCTCGATGCCGGCATCGTTCAAGCCCTCGATGAGGGTCGTGGTGTCGTAGTTGTCGTTGAGGCCGCCGGAGCCGGTACCGCCGTAGCAGGGGCTCGTGGAGGACCAGCCGAAGACGTTGACCTTCTTGGTGCTCGACGAGAGGGGCAGGTTGGAGTCATCGTTCTTGAGCATGACGATGCCTTCGTCGGTCACGTCCGTGCCGACCTGGCGTGCCTCCTGGGTGGTCTCGTCAGAGACCTCGGCGCCTGCGCCCGTCGAGAGCGTGAGCAGGTTCGACATCGGGATGAAGCAGATCAGGTTCACCGCGATGACAAGCGCCGCCGCGACCCCCATGAGGGACTGCGTCCGGATGAACTTCCTCAAGGGCCGGGGCTTCTTCCGCACCGCGATGGCAACGACGATGGCCGCTACCGCAACGATGAGAAAGAAGACACCATAGGGGATGCAGTTCTGAAGCGCGCTGATCACATCCGCCATATTGATGCCTATCATGTCCTCCTCCTTCTCCTGTGCTCGGCCGGGCACCGCCCGACCTTCTCTGATGGAGCGGACATGCCGTCAGCACGCCCGTCTTTCAGACTGAACATAGGGTGCGAGCAGCCTGCTTCCAATACCCTTGACGTAGACGGTCGCACACGTGACGTGCCTTGCAAGGGGACTCGGCGGACGGCGTGGCGAACGGTCGCGCGCCTGGGCAATGCGCACCAAACGGATACGATGGTCCCAACGATATGACATGGCCGTTCGGACGACCATACGGAGCCAGGCCGGAACAGAGGGAGGGGGGACATGGCAGACTACCAGATACTCGTCGTCGAGGATGACCCCACCGAGTCCAAGCGCCTCTCGGGCTACATCGCCCGCTATGCCTCCGAGCATGGCGAGGGCCTCTCGGTGACCTGCTACGACACGGCAGTCGACCTCGTCTCGCAGGAACGGACCTTCGACCTCGTATTCCTCGACATCGGCCTCCCTGGCATCTCGGGTATGGAGGCGGCCCACCTCCTGCGCGCCTATGACCAGGTCACGCCCATCATCTTCGTGACCGACCTCGCGCAGTACGCCGTCAAGGGCTACGAGGTCGACGCGCTCGACTTCATGGTGAAGCCCGTGAGCTACTACGCCTTCTCCATGCGCATGGACAAGGCCATGCGCCACATCAAGCGCAGCGCCCGCCGCTCGATCGCCCTCACGATGCCCGACGGCCTGCGGACCGTCCCCGTGGACGACCTCGTCTCGGTGGAGATCACCAACCATACCCTCGTCTACCACGTGTCGGGCGAGCCCGAGCCGCTCAGGGTGCGCGGCAGCCTCGCCGCAGTCGAGAAGGACCTCGAGGGCGGCCCCTTCGTACGGATCTCGAACAGCTGCCTTGCCAACATGAACCACGTCGCGACCGTTCACGGCGGCGACCTCACCATGTCGGACGGCACGCAGCTCTTCTGCAGCCGTTCCAAGAAGCGCGCAGCCCTCGAGACCATCGCCAACTACCTGGGCGGGAGCATCTGATGGACGGCATGGACCTGGCACAGCCCCTCGTCACAGCCGCGCAGATCACGGTCGCCATCTACCTGTTCGCACAGACCCTGCCGCATCGGGAGCACTTCGTGGTGCGCGTCGGCGTCGCGGTCGCGGTGACGCTTCTGGTGGTGGTCGCAAGCACCTGGGTCGGTGACGTCGCCATGCCCGACCTCACAGGCACCTACGCCTATCAGACCCAGTTCCTGGTCTTCTCGGCCGTGCTCGTGTTCGCCGTGGGCGTGGTCGTCTTCCTCTTCGACACCTCCGTGTGGCCAGCCCTGTTCTGCTGCACCGCCGGCTATACCCTCCAGAACCTCGTGAGCGGCACCGAGGGCCTCGCCGACCTCCTTCTGACGCATGCGCTCGGGACGGGACCGGGACTGGCCGAGCTCCCACTCGCCGTGTTCTTCTCGATTGCCGCCACCTGTGTCATCTACCTGGGATGCTACCTGCTCCTGATCCGAAAGATCGAGCGCGATGGGCTCTCGCTGGTCGAGGACAAGGCGATGCTGCTCATGTGCGCCGTGGTCATCCTGGGCGTCATCGGGTTCGACCTCGTCAACAAGGCGCTCACCGCCGCCGGCACAGGCTTCTCCTACCTCGTGGCCCTGCGCCTCGTGCATGCGATGGTCTGCATCTTCACGCTGGTCATGGAGTACGAGCTGCTCTACAACCGCCGCCTGCAGATGGACGTGGCCTCGGTCTCGCGGATCCTGGCCGACGAGGAGAAGCAGTACCGCGTCTCGAAGGAGAACATCGACGCCATCAACGTGAAGTGCCACGACATCAGGCACCAGATCCGCCACCTCGAGGGAGCGGGCCAGGTCGTGGACAAGGAGGTGCTCGACGACATCGCACGCGAGGTCGACGTCTACGACTCCACGGTCAAGACCGGCAACGACGCGCTCGACGTCATCCTCACCGAGAAGAGCCTGCTGTGCGAGCGCGAGGGCATCGCGCTGTCATGCATCGCCGACGGTGCCGCGCTGTCGTTCATGGACGCACCCGACCTGTACGCGCTCTTCGGCAACGCGCTCGACAACGCGTTGGGGGCCGTGCAGGCGATCCCCGAGACCGGTCGGCGCAGCATATCGCTCATGGTACGGCGCAACGCTGGCATGGCCTGCGTCCACGTGGAGAACTGCTTCGCAGGCCAGCTCACGTTCCACGACGGGCTGCCCCAGACCACGCAGGCCGACACGACGAGCCACGGCTTCGGGATGAGGTCGATGGCGCACATCGCCGAGAAGTACCAGGGCACGCTCGCCTGCTCCGCCACCGACGAGGTCTTCAGCCTCAACGTGATCATGCCGATTCCCGAGGGATAGCGCGCAGCCGGCGGCCGCGGCGCACGTCGACGTCCCTACGCGCCGTCCTTCTCGGCAAGGCGACGTCCCATGCTGGCGTTGCGGACGAGGTTGGCCACCAGCTCGAAGACGAGCGGCGCCGCGAACCACACGAACCAGACCAGCCAGAACCATCCGCCGCAGAGCCACTGCACCAGCAGCGCCGGCACGATGCCCGCGAGGCCCCAGCCCTTGAGCTCGCGCACCAGGGCGTCGACCAGGCCCATCGAGACCACGTCGCCGGCGTTCTTGGCGAGCGCCCGCATGGGCATGTTGTAGATGAACTCGATGTTGAGGTTGCGCCTGCCCGAGCGGGCCGACGCCCTCTCGGCACCACGCAGGACGGCCGCGACGACCCAGAAGATCGGGCTGCGCGAGTGGCCCAGGTCGCGGAAGCAGATGTTGCGGTCGATGGTCACCTTGGGGTTGGGCGGCTGGTGTCCCAGGAGCACCGCGAACTGCGCATCCGGCACGTCCTGGACCTGACCGGAGTCATAGCAGGTCAGATCGAGGCCCTGATAGGGGTTGGGGGCGTCGGTGCCAGCCACGCTGACCTCGGCCGTGAGACGAACGTCCTCGCACGAGGCAGCGACCTCGATGACGTATGAGCCACCCTCGACCTCCCAGGCACCGGTCGCCTGGTTGAAGTAACGGAAGGCCCTCTCGTCGAGAGGAACCGTCACGCGCCGGGTCTCGCCTGGGTCAAGCGCGACCTTGGCGAACCCCTTGAGCTCACGGACCGGCCGGAAGACCCTGGCGTCCGGCTTGCTCACGTATACCTGGGCGACCTCGGCCCCGGCGACCGCGCCGGTGTTGGTGATGTCGAACGAGACCTCATCCGGCGTCGCGGCCACGTTGGCATAGGCGAAGGTCGTGTACGAGAGCCCGTAGCCGAACGGGTAGGCCACGTCCACGCCAGCCTTCTGGTAGTAGCGATATCCCACGTAGATGCCCTCGCGGTACTCGGCAGTGCGGTCGTCGCTGGGGAAGCTCGAGGCACACGCGGTGTCAGCCAGCGACCTGGCCCAGGTCTCGGCCAGCTTCCCGGAGGGGTTGGTGCGGCCCATGAGCACGTCGAGCGCGGCCGAGGCACCCGCCTGGCCACCCAAGGCGAGGTAGAGCACGGAGGCGGCATCCGCGGTCCAACCGGTCTCGACGGAGCTTCCCGCCGAGAGGAGCACGACCACGTTGGGGTTCTTCTCGGCCACCGCATGGAGCAGGTCGACCTGGTTGGCGTTGAGACGCATGTCGGCGCGGTCGATGCCCTCGCTCTCGGCGAGCTCATCGAGGCCAAGGCAGACCAGCACGACGTCGGCCGTTCCCGCGAGCGAGACCGCAGCCTCGCGCAAGCGGGCGTCCTCGGCGGCGTCGCCGTCACCCGTGCGGACGAAGCCCTGCTCGTAGCCTACGCAGTCGAGGCCGGAGCCGGCGATGCCGTCAACGAGGGTGTCGAGCTTGGTGGTGTTGACGAGCGACGAGCCGGCACCCTGGTAGCGCGGGGTCTTGGCGAAGTCGCCGACAAGGGCCACGCGCGTGCCGGCAGCGAGCGGCAGCAGAGGCCTGTCGCCCGAGACAGGGGCGGCCTCGTTCTTGAGGAGCACGATGCCTGCCGCCGCAATCCTGCGGGCGAGGTCGTGATGGGCGGCCTTGTCGAAGTCGGGCGCGCCTTCGAGGGCCGTGCGCGTGGAGAGCACGAGGTCGATGGCCTCGTCGACGCGCGCGTCCACATCATGCACGCTGGTCTCTCCGCACTCGACCGAGCCCACGAGGCGTCGCACCGAATCGAGCCCCGGCGACGGCATCTCGAAGGTCGAGCCTGCTGCGACGCCGGCAGCATGGTCGTTCGAGCCGCCCCAGTCGGTCACGACCGCTCCGTCGAAGCCCCACTCGCCACGGAGGATGTTGCTAAGCAGGCGCTCGTTGTCGTTGGCGTAGGTGCCGTTCACGAGGTTGTAGCTGCTCATGATGGACTTGGGATGGCTCTCGCGCACGACGATCTCGAAGGCTGTGAGGTAGATCTCACGCAGGGTCCGCTCATCGAGCACGGAGTCGGAGGCCTGCCGACGCGTCTCCTGGCTGTTGACCGCGAAGTGCTTGGGGCAGGCACCCAGGCCGTTCACCTGGATCCCACGGACGTAGCCGGCCGCCATCTTGCCGGCGAGGAGGGGGTCCTCCGAGAAGTACTCGAAGTCACGGCCGCACAGGGGGCTGCGCTTGATGCAGAGGCCAGGGCCGAGCACCACGCCCACGCCTTGGGCCGCTGCCTCCTCGCCGAGGGCCTCGCCAAGCTCCTCGCCCAACTTGGGATCCCACGAGTCGGCCACGGTCACGGCCGTGGGGAAGCAGGTCGCCGGCATCGAGCCGCCGATGCCCAGGTGGTTGGCCACGTTGGGGTCCTGATGACGCATGCCGTGGGGGCCGTCCGAGAACTGCAGCTCGGGGATGCCGAGCTTGGGATAGGCGCGCGTGCCGAAGGCGGAGGCACCAGAGAGCAGCGCGCACTTCTGCTCGAGGTCCATCTTGGCGATGATGTCGGCATGCTTGAGGCTCATGGGACGTTCCTTCCAGACGTGGGGCCGCGTTCGGGTCGCCTTCCGTTCAGGCTGCGGTTTGCCGGCGGTCGCGCAGGTCACGGCCGCCGCTTGTTTCCGAGCACCAAGATACGGCAGTCCTCGCGCGCGTAAAGGGCCCTGTCGTAACCCGTCGGTCCGCTGACGAGGTCAGTAGGTGCCAGGCATATGGCTTGGGCGAACGGCAGGGCCAGCAGAGGCCGGCCCGCCGGTCGCACCCCCGGTGACGCACCGTCTGCGCAGCCACGACCCGACCAGGCTGGGTATCATCCCATCGACGACCACCCCGCTGCCCCGATCCGGAGGAACCATGGCACATCTGCTCGACTACCTCGACTGGTACGGAGACCTCGACTTCGATGCGGTCCCGTTCAACGAGGTCGACAACCTCATCCTGTCCCAGGTCTCCTATCTCGACCTCTCGGCTGTCGTCCCTGCAGGCGAGCCCATCGACCTGTCGCACGCTGCCCGGGCGTTCGCCGACCACACCGCGAGCGAGGACCTCGGGCCGCTCCTCTCGCCCGACCTCATGGACCTGCTCCAGCGCATGGCCTCCACAGGAAGGCGCTTCTCGGGGGCGACGTTGTCTGCATACGAGTCGGTCCTCGACGTCGCCACTCACGAGCAGTTCGGCGCGGTCGTCGTGGGTCTGGCCGACGGCAGCAGCTACGTCTCGTTCCGTGGGACCGACGCCTCGCTCGTAGGATGGCTCGAGGACTGCGAGATGAGCTACAAGGTGGTGCCGTCGCAGGTGCATGCCCTCGACTACCTCGAGCGAGTGGGTGCCGCGACCTCGGGGCCACTCCACGTGGGTGGCCACTCCAAGGGCGGCAACCTCGCCGCCTATGCCACGAGCCGCTGCTCGCAGGCGATCCGCGACCGCGTCGTCGCCGTGTGGTGCAACGACTCCCCCGGCTTCGACGAGCAGGTCGTCCCGCTTGCCAGCCTGGAGCCCATCGCCAGCAGGATCCACCTCTTCACGCCGGGATACTCCGTGGTGGGAGCCCTCTTCGAGCACCTGGCCGACCCCGTGGTGGTGAGGTCGGACGGCGTGGGCATCATGGAGCACAGCGCCATGGACTGGCGTGTCATGCGCGGCGACCTGGTGCGGGGCGAACGTCCAGGCGATGGCACCGTCTACGTGAACAAGGCCTTTGACCAGCTGCTCTGCTCACGTGACCTGACAGGGCGCAAGAAGTTGCTCGACGACCTCTACCAGGCCCTGGCCGTGCAGGGAATCACGTCGCTCGATGACATGCTCTCGAACGGCGGGGCCGGGCTGGCCTCGACGCTCGCCTCGCTGCAGTCGCTCGATGACGACGACCGCAAGGTCATGCAGGACTTCCTCTGGGGCATCGCGGGAGGTGCCATGGCCGATGCCGTGGCACCGGCGGCAAAGCAGCTGGGGGATGCCGTGAGCGGGGCCATCGCCGACGCGCGGGCCGGAGCGCAGCAGCTCGTGGCCGACCTCAAGGCCCGAAGCGAGGAGACGAGGGACGACGACCAGCCGGGACTTCCCGCAGCCGACGAGGAGTCTTAGGCTGCGACATCGGGTTCCTGCCGAGCCTGCCGTCCACAGGATGTCGTCACGACGTACGACGCGTGGATTCGGACCCGATTTCCTGATGAGAATTGCGATTGCGCGAAACTTGGGAACAAGCCCCAGAACGTCACCTGCAAACCAGCTGTTCAGCGGCGCGAATCCGGGTGCCGATTCGGAGTCCCTCTCACAGGCACCCCAGAACTTCGCGCGACCGCCAATTCGCTCAGGCCGCCGGACTTGGTTTCACGCGCCCCTCGTCATCTGGCCGTGACGGCACAAGAGAAGGCATGCGCCCCGTGCCGTCTTGCTCGCAAGGACCACGGCACCCGGCTCGCCGCCCTCCCAGCGTAGGGCCTACGCTGCGTGCTTGCCAGAAGCCTGCTTCTTGCTGGAGAGGTGCGCCTTGACGAGGCCCACGATCATCGGGATCACGGACACTGCCACGATGCCCACGATGACCAGCTCGAAGTGGTCCTGCACCACGGGGATGCCACCGAAGAAGTAGCCCAGCAGCGTGAACAGCGTGGACCACGTGATGCCACCAAGGACGTTGAAGGCGAAGAAGTGGTGCCACTTCATGCCGCCCATGCCCGCGAGGAACGGCACGAACGTGCGGATGAACGGGAAGAAGCGGCCCAGGAAGATGGCGAGCTTGCCCCACTTGTCGAGAAAGGCCTCGCTCTTGGCGATCCTCTCGGGCGTCATGGCCTTGACCTTGCCCGAGTCGATGACCTTGCGGCCGAAGAAGTGACCGATGAAGAAGTTGGACTGGTCGCCCAGGATGGCAGCCGCCCAGGCGATGCCCAGCAGCGCGAAGATGTTGAGGTCTCCGCTCGCCGCGAAGAAGCCCGCCGCGAACAGCAGCGAGTCACCGGGCAGGAACGGGAAGAACACCACGCCCGTCTCGATGAACACGATGAGGAAGATCAGCCCATATGCCATGAACGGGCTGACCGCGATCCAACCGGCAATGGCAGCCTTGGGGTTCTGGAGCAGGCTGATGACACCGTTGATGAAGCCCATGCAATCCCTTTCGTTGCGCGGCACAAGCGCCGTGCCTGCAGAGTCATGACGCAAGACCACACAGAGCGGAGACGCCCCTCGGGCCTCGATGGGTCGTGAGGGGCGTCTCCGTGCAGAGTGCGCTCGGTGGGAGTGGGCGCCCGTCAGAGGCCCCTTATGGCTGCTGCCTCCCGGCCCTGACCAGATTCGGGACATGACGCCGCCCACACCCACCGAACGCGCTCGGTACAAGGCAGTATAGCCGAGAAGCACCTGCCACCTGAAGGCATCGCCCCCGCCCCATGAGAACGCCATGGGGACAGGGGCGGCGGGCGTGCACAGGGAGCCCCCGCCGAGACGGCAGCCGACGGAGCGGGTCTCTCGCCGCGTCCACTCCCCTACCTGCGCATCTTGTCCTGCCAGCCCTCGAGCGCGGTCAGCGCGGACTCGAGCACGGCGTCGCTCTTGGCGAAGTGGAACCGCACGAAGCGGTTCTCAGGAGCATTGAAGAAGCAACTACCTGGCACCACGCCCACGCCCACCCGCCGCGCAAGCTCCACGGCGAACTCCTCGTCGGACGCATAGCCCGCCTCGGAGATGTCGGCCATGACGTAGTAGGCGCCCTGCGGCTCCACGATCGAAAGCCCCAGCCTTCGCAGGCCATCGCAGAAGAGCTGACGCTTGTGCGTATAGAGGGCGAGCAGGTCGTCGTAGTAGGACTGCGGCAGCTGGAGCCCCGGGACGGCCGCCTCCATGAGCGGGGCCGCGGCTCCCACCGTGAGGAAGTCGTGCACCTTCTTGAGGCGTTCGCAGATGGCCTCCGGCGCGATGACATACCCCAGCCGCCATCCCGTGATCGAGTAGGTCTTCGACAGCGAGCTGCAGCTCAGCGTGCGCTCCGCCATGCCCGGCAGGCTCGCGAAGTAGGTGTGCACATATGGCGCGTAGACGATGTGCTCGTAGACCTCGTCGGTGATGACGTAGAGGTCGTGGCGCTCCACGATACGGGCGATCACGTCGAGCTCCGCGCGCGAGAAGACGTGCCCGCAGGGGTTCGACGGGTTGCAGAGGATGAGCGCCTTGGTGCCGGGGCGGGCGCAGGCACGCTCGAGCTCGGCCTCGTCGAAGGTGAAGTCAGGGGCATGCAGCTCGACATAGAGGGGGTTCGCGCCACAGAGGATGGCGTCGGCCCCGTAGTTCTCATAGAACGGCGAGAAGACCACCACGTTGTCGCCAGGGTTGGCCACGGTCATGACCGAGCACATCATGGCCTCGGTGGAGCCGCAGGTCACGACGATGTTCTTCTCGGGGTCGATGTCGATCCCCATGCGCGGGGACTGCTTGGCAGCCAGGGCCTCGCGGAAGTTCTGCGCGCCCCAGGTGATGGCGTACTGGTGCGGTCCCTCGTGCGCCACCTCGGCGAGGCGGCCAGTGATGGCCTCGGGCGGGTCGAAGTCAGGGAACCCCTGCGAGAGGTTGATGGCGCCGCACTCGTTCGAGACGCGCGTCATGCGACGGATCACGGAGTCGGTGAACTGTGAGGTCTTGGTGCTGAGCGCTTGCATGGGGCCACCTTCCCGGACGTGGGTTTCCCGCCCATGATAGACGCAACGATGCCGACACGCTCGGGTGCGGCACCTGCCTCGGCCGAGAGGAACATCCGGGTCGAGGCGTCGTGCAGGGCGCAGGCCCCTCCGTGCCGCCCGTGCTTCTCGCCCCCGCCGCCCGCAACGCCACCCAGGGCCCTGCCGCTCCCCTCCGCGCGCCGTGGGTAGAATCAGAACCAAGGTCGCGCCCTGCTCCGCCCCCAGGCCCGGCGACGCGCCCTCCGAGAAAGGCTGCCCATGCTCACCGCTCCCTGCAAGGCCCAGCTCTGGGAATGCAACAAGACGCTCATCGACGTGGCCCAGGGTCGCACGCCAGCCGACGTCGTGATCCGCCATGCCACCCTCGTCAACGTGTGTACGCACGAGGTCCTTCCCCAGACCGACATCGCCATAGCCGAGGGTCGCGTGGCCTACCTGGGCCTCGCGCCCCACACCGCCGAGCACTGCATCGGGCCAGACACCCAGGTGATCGACGCGGCCGGCGCCTATGTGGCCCCTGGGTTCCTCGACGGCCACATGCATGTCGAGAGCTCGATGGTCGGCGTGGCCGAGTTCGCGCGCGCCGTGGTCCCGCACGGGACGGTCGGCGTCTTCTATGACCCGCACGAGTGCGCCAACGTCTGCGGCCTCGACGGCGTGCGGCAGATGGCGCTCGACGCCACGCGCGTGCCGCTCAAGGCCATGCTCACCACGCCGTCGTGCGTGCCGGCGGTCCCCGGCTTCGAGGACACGGGCTCGGCCATCGGTCCCGACGACGCCGCCAAGACCATGCGCTGGGACTCCGTGGTGGGGCTCGGCGAGATGATGAACTATCCCGGCGTGCTCGCCGCGGACGACCATCCCCTGGGCGAGATCGACGAGACCCTCCGTCGCGGCTACCGCGTCACGGGCCACTACTCCGTCCCCGAGGTCGACCAGGGGCTCAACGCCTACATCGACTCGGGAGTCTCGTGCTGCCACGAGTCAGCCCGTCCCGAGGACGTCATCGCCAAGCTGCGCCTGGGCATGTACGTGCAGCTCCGTGAGGGTTCCGCCTGGAATAACCTCGCCACGCTCGCTCCTGCCATCTCGGGCCCCGACGCCGACCCGACCCTCGACACGCGACACTGCTGCCTCGTGACCGACGACGACCACCCGGCGACCATCGTCCACCACGGCCACCTCGACCAGGTGCTCGCCCTGGCCGTGAGCCTCGGCATCGATGCCGTCACGGCCATCCAGATGGTCACCATCAACACGGCCTCCTGCTTCGACCTCGAGGCCGACCTCGGCTCCATCGCACCCGGCAAGTGCGCCGACCTCGTCTTCCTCGACGACCTCACGAGCTTCCACGTGAGCCTCACCATGGTCGACGGCGACGTGGTGGCCAAGGACGGCGCCGCGCTCTTCTCGCCCGAGCCGTTCGCCTACCCCGCCTGGATGACGCATACCATGCATCTGGGCGAGAGGATCAGCGCAGCCACCTTCGCCATCCCCGCACCTGAGGAAGCCGGCGCAAGCGTGCGCGTGCGCGCCATGGGCATGAGCGCCGGCAGCACCCTCACGCGCGAGCTCCACCTGGATGCCCCCGTGCGCGACGGCCACATCGAGGCCGACCCAACGAACGACCTGCTCAAGGTCTTAGTCTTCGAGCGCCACCACGCCACGGGCACGCATGCGGCAGGATTCGTGCATGGTTTCGGCATCCATGGGGCACTCGCCCAGACCGTGGCCCACGACGCCCACAACCTGCTGGTCATGGGTGACAACGACGCCGACATGGCACTCGCCGCGACGACGCTCGAGAACTGCGGGGGCGGCGAGGTCGCCGTGGCCGACGGCCACGTCCTGGGCCTCGTCGAGCTGCCCGTCTGCGGCCTCATGAGCCAGGGCAGCGCCGCGGAGGTCGCCGACCAGGTCTCGCATATGGAGCAGGTCTGGCGTGACATGGGATGTACCATGAACTCGCCGTTCATGACGCTCGGGCTGGCGTCGCTCGCCTGCATCCCCGAGCTCCGCCTCACCGACCGCGGTTACGTGGACTGCACCACCTACCGGTTCGTCCCGCTGCTTGTTGACGAGAAGGACACGGCACCCGACACCATCGCCTGACGCCCGAACGACGAGGGCACGCCACAACGAGCAAGGAGCATCACCTATGAACCTGCACGCAGCCAAGGGAACGCTCACCGAGACGCGCGAGACGCTCCCGCTCGACTCGCTCGCGGAAGTGGACACCGTCGCCCTCGACGACCAGAGCGACACGCTCGCCATCATCGACCAGACCAAGCTGCCTGCCACGCTCGAGGTCGAGTACCTGTCGTCTCGCGACGAGGCCTACCGCGCCATCAAGCGACTCGAGGTCCGGGGCGCCCCCGCCATCGGCGTGGCCGCGGCCATCGCGCTCTACCTCGACGTCCACAGCTACTGGGAGCACCTCTCGTCGACCGACTCCGCTCCCGTCACGGACGCCGAGGGATGGGAGCGCCTCTCCGCCCGCCTCACCGAGACGGCGACCTACCTCGACTCGTCCCGTCCTACGGCCGTGAACCTGTCATGGGCCCTGCACCGAATGGGCGCCCGTGCGGCCGCAAGCCGCCACGCCGGCGACACTCCGGCGGCCGCCGTGCAAGCGCTCCACGACGAGGCCGTGGCCATCCGCAACGAGGACGTCCGCGTGTGCCGCGCCATCGGCGAGCATGGCCTCTCGCTCCTGCACGACGGCGACGGCATCCTCACCCATTGCAACGCCGGCCGCCTCGCCACCGTGCGCTATGGCACGGCGACCGCCCCCATCTACCTGGGAGCCGAGCGCGGGATGACCTTCCACGTGTGGTGCGACGAGACCCGCCCGCTCCTACAGGGTGCGCGCCTCACCGCCTTCGAGCTCATGGCGTCAGGCATCGATACCTGCCTGGAGTGCGACAACATGAGTGCGAGCCTCATGTCGACGGACCGCATCCAGGCCGTCTTCGTGGGATGCGACCGCGTGGCCGCCAACGGCGACGCCGCCAACAAGATCGGGACGTCGCTCCTGGCGCTTGCCGCGGCGCGGCACCATGTGCCCGTCTACGTCTGCGCGCCCACCTCGACCATCGACCGCGCCTGCGCCACCGGCCACGACATCAGGATCGAGCAGCGCGCGCCCGAGGAGGTCACCGAGCTCTGGTATGAGCGACGCATGGCACCCGAGAGCGTGCGCGTGTACAACCCGGCCTTCGACGTGACCGACGCCGACCTCATCGCCGGCATCGTGACGGAGTTCGGCGTGGCTCGTCCCCCCTACACGGAGTCGCTCGCGGCGATATTCCAGCGCAAGGAGACGGTCGAGAGGAACAAGGTCCATCCGGAGTAGGCCGATTCCCGGCAAGGGCGTTCTTCTCGGACGTCCTGCCGTGTCCGCTACTCCTCGCCCGCGTCCTCGCTGGCGTCCTTCTCGGCAAGCTTGGCCTCGCGCTTCGCGGCCTTCTCGGCCTTCTTGCGCTCGCGATGGTGCTTCTGGTCGTAGCGGCGCTTGGTGAGCGTCTTGTATCCCTCGATGAAGGAGTGCGGATAGTCGGCGAGCGACTTGGCCACGATCGTGTCCTTGTTGGTGAGCGGGTCCACCAGGTTCATGCCCGGCATCTCGGCCACGCTGGGGATGTAGCCCTTGAGCTTCTTCATGCAGCCGCGCGCCTTGCCCTTGCTCGAGCACATGATGAGGCCCACGTCCTTGCCCGAGAGCTCGGAGTTCTCGGCCACGAACGAGAGCATGGGAGCGGAGGGGCGACCGGCCCAGACGGGCGTGGCAAGGATGATGACGTCATAGGCGTCCATGTCGAATCCCTTGAGGGGCTCGAGCTGTGGCAGCACCGAGAAGACCGCCTGCATGCCACCCTTGACGAACTTGCCCATGCCCTCGGCCTTGTAGGCCTTCTTGGGCTTGATCTCGAAGACGTCGGCCTCGAGACGGGGGGCGACGCTCTCCACGACATAGCGGACGTTACCGGTGAGCGAGTAGTAGACGATGGCAATCTTCATGGGACCCTCCGGACGGGCGACGTTGTGACGCGGTTCCCTGTGGGACCGCTTGCGACCTGAACAGTGTAGCCGTATCGGATGGATTCGGATGGCGAGCGCTTTCAGGCGAAGCCCCTGTAGGCCCCGATACAAGGCCAAGCCGAGAGGGACACGTCCCCTCCCGACCCGGCTCACGCTTGTCTTGCGTCCTCCGCGCCTGCGGCGGCTCCGGGCCCGATGGCTGCCATACCGCTCGCCTGGAACCGTTGACTTCTCCGCCACATCGCCCCATCCTCAGGGCGTCATCTCACGCGCGGGCCCAAGGGAGTCACATGCCCATCATCAGCTACCAGGAGGAATCCTCCCCCGAGCAGATCAAGGCCGCCGAGGAGGTCTCCGCACAACGCGAGGGCCGCGGACGCCTCAGGTTCTTCGTGATGCTCAACCTCGGGCTTCTCATCACGGCCTTCGGCATCATCCTGTTCAAGGCGCCCAACCACTTCGCGCTCGGCGGGACCTCGGGGCTCTCCATCATCCTGTCGACCCTCTTCCCCACCCTGCCCGTCTCGGCGTTCATGTGGATCCTGAACGCCGTACTCGTGGGTCTGGGCCTCGTGTTCCTCGACCACCGCACCATGGGGTGGACCATCTACGCGTCGTTCGCGCTCTCGGCCTATACCAGCATCCTCGAGCTTGCCATCCCCATGGCGGCACCGCTCACGCACGACACCCTGCTCGAGCTCTGCTTCGCCGTGCTGCTGCCGGCCATCGGAAGCGCCATCGTGTTCAACGTGGGCGCCTCGACCGGCGGCACCGACATCGTGGCCATGATCCTGAAGCGGCGCACCTCGCTCGAGATCGGCAAGGCGCTCATGGTGAGCGACGGCGTCATCGTGGGCGTGGCGTTCCTGCTGTACGGTCCGCAGACCGGCCTCTACTGCGTGCTCGGGCTCATCGCGAAGGCCTTCGTGGTCGACAACGTCATCGAGAGCCTCAACCTGCGCAAGGTCTGCACCGTCATAAGCCATGACCCCGAGGCCGTGTTGGGCTTCCTGGTTCGGACGCTCGACCGCACCGCCACCGTGCGCGATGCCGTGGGCGGCTTCTCGATGCAGCCCGAGGAGGAGGTCGTCGCCGTGCTTACCAGGCGCGAGGCGGCGCTGCTCCAGATGTGGCTGCGCCGCCACGACCCCACCGCCTTCATGACGATGGTCAACAGCTCCGAGATCCTGGGCAAGGGCTTCAGGAGCGTCTAGCGCTCGGATGCGACGGCTGGACCGCCGTCCGATGCCGCCGGCGGCAGAACGAAGCTCCGTCTCCGACTGAGGTTCCGGAAACAGTACGGCACGCGTAAAACCGCGCCCGGCTTCCTGATGAGAATTGCGGTTGCGCGAGACTCGAACGCCGGCCCCAAAACGGCACTCGCGAACCTGCTGGTCAGAGGCCTGTATTCGAGTGCCAATCCGGCGTCCCTCTGGCACACACCTCGAATCTTCGCGCAGCCGCCGATTCGCTCAGCTTTCAAGCCTCGGTTTCACGCGCCCGGCTCCATGGGCTCGATTGCGGCCCTGCCTCCCTTGAAGGCCCCGCCTATAGATGCGGACGTATCGTCCGTTCGCCAACGCAGAGGCGCGTCCTGCGGGATCGCCGCAGGACGCGCCTCATGTCGATGAGCTTGTAGGCTCTTCCGCTATCCGCGCACGCGCCTGCGGACGGCCAGCCATACGAGCGCCAGCCCCACGGCACCCATGGCGAGGGAGGCCGTCGTGTCGGTGGCATCGCCGGTCTGTGGCGTGGTCGCCTTCGCGACAGGGGCCACTGCGCCGGTCGTCGCCTCAGCAGAGCCATCAGCCGCAGGCGTCTCAGAGGCTGTGGTGGCCGCAGGGCTCGTGGGGCTCGTGGGGCTCGTGGGGCTCGTGGGGGACGTTGGACTCGTGGGAGACGTGGGAGAGGTGGGAGAGGTGGGGCTCGTGGGACTCGTGGGGGCCACGATCGTGTTGGTGACGGTGCCCCGGTCGAGGGCGTTCGTGCCGTCCGAGTAGCCAGGTGCCTCATAGCCCGAAGCCGTGTCCTGCGTGATGTAGTAGGCGATGGTCGTCCCGTCCGCCGCATACATGGGCAGGTTGGTGTAGGTGGTAGTCCAGGTGTCGTTACCGTTGTCGTGAACCGTCGGTGCGGCCGAGACCACCGTGTCTGGCGTCGAACTCGTCTGAAGCGCATCGACCGACGCGGTCGCCAGCTGGGTGCCAGCGGGCATATGGAGCCGAATCATCGACGGATAGTCGGCGACCGCCGGCCTCTTGCCTGTGGCGTTGGAGTCGTCGTACCAGACGGTCGTGAAGCTGAGCGTCGCGTCGTCGTGGCGGTCCGAGAGCGCGTCGACGATGGTGCCGCCGTCGGCCACGGTCGCCCCGCCAGTACTGAACGTAGGTGCGTCGTAGCCGGTGACCTGCGACTGAGAGAGCGCATAGACCACGGTAGAACCATCAGCGTTGTACGTCGCCAGGTTGTCATAGGTCACGGTGAAGGTGTTGTCACCGTTGTCGACCACGGTGGGCACCGCGGAGGACCCCACGCCGTCGGCCGTGAGCGTGAGGGACGCCTTGATCTGATCCGTCGTGGGACGGACCTTGTCGACGTCGGAGAAGTCGTCCCAGCTGATGGTGGCCGAGAAGGTCCCGCTGTCGTGGCGGTCGGTCAACCTGTTGGTGATGGTGCCGCCGTTGCCAGCATTGGTCTTGCCTGCGCCGTACTCAGGCGCGTCATAGCCAGCCGCCTTGGTCTCGATGACGGTCCAGGTGAGCTGCTTGCCGGCCTTGTCGTACTTGGGCAGGTCGGTGTAGGTCCAGGTCCAGGTGTTGGTGTCGGTGTTGGTCCAGACGGGCTCGTAGCCAGTCGTGGCAGCGGTGCCGTCGTTCGCGAGCGTCAGGGTCACCGAGCGAGGGCCTTGTCTTGGCAGGCGTTCGAGAAGTCGTCCCAGGCCTTGGTGCCCGAGATGTCCACAGTGGCAGGATCGGCGAGCGTGTCAGTGATGGTGCCGCCAGCGAGGGCGTGGCCGTCGCCCGAATAGGCGGGTGCCTTGTAGCTCGTGGCCTGTGCCCTGCGTGACGTAGTAGGAGATGCTCGTGCCGTCGGAGGCGTACTGAGGCAACCCAGTGTAGGTGACGCTCCAGGTGTTGTTCCCGTTGTCGACCACGTTGGGCGTAGCTGTGACCTCCGTGCCACCCGGCGTGTACAGGTGCAGGGATGCGAGATAGGCCGCATCGTCAGGCCGCTTGCCCTCGGCATCGGAGTTGTCGATCCACTTCGTGGTGACCGAGAAGGTCCCGCTGTCGTGGCGGTCCGTGAGCCTGTTGGTGATGGTGCCGCCGTTCGCCACGGTCGCCCCGCCACCGCTGAACGTGGGTGCGTCGTAGCCCGTGACCTGCGACTGGGAGAGCAGGTAGGAGATGGCCGTGCCGCCGGCCGTATGGGTCGCCAGGTTGTCATAGCTCACGGTGAAGGTGTTGTCCCCGTTGTCGACCACGGTGGGCACCGCAGAGGACGCAGCTCCGTCGGCCGTGAGCGTGAGGGACGCCTTCAGCTCGTCGACCGTCGGGCGGACCTTGCCGACGTTGGAGAAGTCGTCCCAGGCGATGGTGGCCGAGAAGATCCCACTGTCGTGGCGGTCCGTGAGCCTGTTGGTGATGGTGCCGCCGTTCGCCACGGTCGCCCCGCCACCGCTGAACGTGGGTGCGTCGTAGCCCGTGACCTGCGACTGGGAGAGCAGGTAGGAGATGGCCGTGCCGCCGGCCGTATGGGTCGCCAGGTTGTCATAGCTCACCGTGTAGGTGTTGTCACCGTTGTCGACCACGGTGGGCACCGCGGCTGACGCGGCACCATCGGCCGTGAAGGTGAGCGACGCCCTGATCTGGTCGGCCGTGGGACGGACCTTGTCGACGTTGGAGAAGTCGTCCCAGCTGATGGTCGCCGAGAAGGTCCCGCTGTCGTGGCGGTCCGTGAGCCTGTTGGTGATGGTGCCGCCGTCCGCCACGGTCGCCCCGCCACCGCTGAACGTGGGTGCGTCGTAATCAGTGACCTGAGACTGGGAGAGCAGGTAGGAGATGGTGGTGCCGTCTGCCGCGTAGGTCGGGAGTCCCGCGTAGCTCACGGTGAAGGTGTTGTCACCGTTGTCGACCACGGTGGGCACCGCGGAGGACCCCACGCCGTCGGCCGTGAGCGTGAGGGACGCCTTGATCTGATCCGTCGTGGGACGGACCTTGCCGACGTCGGAGAAGTCGTCCCAGGAGATGGTGGCCGAGAAGGTCCCGCTGTCGTGGCGGTCCGTGAGCCTGTTGGTGATGGTGCCGCCGTTCGCCACGGTCGCCCCGCCACCGCTGAACGTGGGTGCGTCGTAGCCCGTGACCTGGCCCTGCGTGAGCGCGTAGACCACGGTAGAACCATCGGCGTTGTACGTCGCCAGGTTGTCATAGGTCACGGTGAAGGTGTTGTCACCGTTGTCGACCACGCTGGGAACCGCGGCAGATGTCCCACCGTCGGCCGTGAGCGTGAGCGACGCCTTGATCTGCGCCGTCGTGGGACGGACCTTGTCGACGTCGGAGAAGTCGTCCCAGGAGATGGTCGCCGAGAAGGTCCCACTGTCGTGGCGGTCCGTGAGCCTGTTGGTGATGGTGCCACCGTTGCCGGCGCTGGCCTTGCCGGTGCCGTAGTCAGGTGCGTCGTAGCCCGTGGCCCGCGTCTCGGTCACCGTCCAGCTGAGCTCCTTGCCGCTCTCGTCATACTTGGGCAGGCCGGTGTAGGTCCAGGTCCAGGTGTTGCCGGTCGTGTTGGTCCACACCGGCTCGTAGCCCGTCGTGGCGGCGGTGCCGTCGTTCGCGAGCGTCAGGGTCACCGAGGCAGGCCTTGTCTTGGCGGCGTTGGAGAAGTCGTCCCAGGCCTTGGTGCCCGAGATGTCCACAGTGGCAGGATCGGCGAGCGCGTCAGTGATGGTGCCGCCATCGAGGGCGTGGCCGTCGCCCGAATAGGCGGGTGCCTTGTAGCTCGTGGCCGTTCCCTGCGTGACGTAGTAGGAGATGCTCGTGCCGTCGGAGGCGTACTGAGGCAACCCAGTGTAGGTGACGCTCCAGGTGTTGTTCCCGTTGTCGACCACGTTGGGCGTAGCTGTGACCTCCGTGCCACCCGGCGTGTACAGGTGCAGGGATGCGAGATAGGCCGCATCGTCAGGCCGCTTGCCCTCGGCATCGGAGTTGTCGATCCACTTCGTGGTGACCGAGAAGGTCCCACTGTCGTGGCGGTCCGTGAGCCTGTTGGTGATGGTGCCGCCGTTCGCCACGGTCGCCCCGCCACCGCTGAACGTGGGTGCGTCGTAGCCCGTGACCTGCGACTGGGAGAGCAGGTAGGAGATGGCCGTGCCGCCGGCCGTATGGGTCGCCAGGTTGTCATAGCTCACGGTGAAGGTGTTGTCCCCGTTGTCGACCACGGTGGGCACCGCAGAGGACGCAGCTCCGTCGGCCGTGAGCGTGAGGGACGCCTTCAGCTCGTCGACCGTCGGGCGGACCTTGCCGACGTTGGAGAAGTCGTCCCAGGCGATGGTGGCCGAGAAGATCCCACTGTCGTGGCGGTCCGTGAGCCTGTTGGTGATGGTGCCGCCGTTCGCCACGGTCGCCCCGCCACCGCTGAACGTGGGTGCGTCGTAGCCCGTGACCTGCGACTGGGAGAGCAGGTAGGAGATGGCCGTGCCGCCGGCCGTATGGGTCGCCAGGTTGTCATAGCTCACCGTGTAGGTGTTGTCACCGTTGTCGACCACGGTGGGCACCGCGGCTGACGCGGCACCATCGGCCGTGAAGGTGAGCGACGCCCTGATCTGGTCGGCCGTGGGACGGACCTTGTCGACGTTGGAGAAGTCGTCCCAGCTGATGGTCGCCGAGAAGGTCCCGCTGTCGTGGCGGTCCGTGAGCCTGTTGGTGATGGTGCCGCCGTCCGCCACGGTCGCCCCGCCACCGCTGAACGTGGGTGCGTCGTAATCAGTGACCTGAGACTGGGAGAGCAGGTAGGAGATGGTGGTGCCGTCTGCCGCGTAGGTCGGGAGTCCCGCGTAGCTCACGGTGAAGGTGTTGTCACCGTTGTCGACCACGGTGGGCACCGCGGAGGACCCCACGCCGTCGGCCGTGAGCGTGAGGGACGCCTTGATCTGATCCGTCGTGGGACGGACCTTGCCGACGTCGGAGAAGTCGTCCCAGGAGATGGTGGCCGAGAAGGTCCCGCTGTCGTGGCGGTCCGTGAGCCTGTTGGTGATGGTGCCGCCGTTCGCCACGGTCGCCCCGCCACCGCTGAACGTGGGTGCGTCGTAGCCCGTGACCTGGCCCTGCGTGAGCGCGTAGACCACGGTAGAACCATCGGCGTTGTACGTCGCCAGGTTGTCATAGGTCACGGTGAAGGTGTTGTCACCGTTGTCGACCACGCTGGGAACCGCGGCAGATGTCCCACCGTCGGCCGTGAGCGTGAGCGACGCCTTGATCTGCGCCGTCGTGGGACGGACCTTGTCGACGTCGGAGAAGTCGTCCCAGGAGATGGTCGCCGAGAAGGTCCCACTGTCGTGGCGGTCCGTGAGCCTGTTGGTGATGGTGCCACCGTTGCCGGCGCTGGCCTTGCCGGTGCCGTAGTCAGGTGCGTCGTAGCCCGTGGCCCGCGTCTCGGTCACCGTCCAGCTGAGCTCCTTGCCGCTCTCGTCATACTTGGGCAGGCCGGTGTAGGTCCAGGTCCAGGTGTTGCCGGTCGTGTTGGTCCACACCGGCTCGTAGCCCGTCGTGGCGGCGGTGCCGTCGTTCGCGAGCGTCAGGGTCACGCTCGAGGGCCTGGTCTTGGCGGCGTTAGAGAAGTCGTCCCAGACCTTGGTGCCCGAGATGTCCACAGTGGTGGGATCCGCCAGCGTGTTGGTGATGGTGCCGCCGGCCAGGGCATGGCCGTCACCCGAGTAGGCGGGCGCCTTGTAGCCGGCGGACGTGCCCTGCGTGACGTAGTAGGAGATGGTCGAGCCGTCTGAGGTGTACTGGGGCAGGCCCGTGTAGGTGACGCTCCAGGTGTTGTTGGCGTTCTTCACCACGGTCGGCGTGGCCGTGACCCCCGTGCCGTCCGACGTGTACAGGTGCAGGGACGCGAGGTAGGTCGCATCGTCAGGTCGCGTCTTCTCCGCATTGGAGTTGTCGACCCACGCCGTGGTGACCGAGATATCGGTCGAACCAACCTTGAACGTGTTGGCGAAGGTGGGGGCGGTGATGGCGTCGCCGGCCTTCGTATAGGTGACCTTGGTGGAGAGCGCACCCGTGGTCTGGTCGGCGCTCACGACGACCGTGGCCTTGAGCGTATCACCGTCATACGTCCAGCCACCGGCCGAGCCCTTGGTCTCCGTGATGTCATAGGCGTAGGTGCCAGCCTCGTTGTACGTGATCGCGTCGAACGTGGCCGTGGTCAGGCCCTTGGCAGTGGCAGTAGTCCTCTTGGGCATCGGTGCGTCGGACGTCGTCGCGTCAGCCGCAATGGAGAACGTGAAGTCGGGGGCCGTCATGACCGTATCGCTGCCATCAGCCAACGTCTTGGTGACGCCGGGCGTCCACGTGGTGGACTGATAGGTGTTGGTGAAGGTCACGGACTCGTCGGTGGTGACGGTACCCGTGGCCTCACGGCCGGTCACGCTCGCATAGTTATAGTCGAGGTACAGATACCACTGACCCATCTTGGGTGCATAGGCAGCATTGTTCGCGAGGACCCACATGCTGCCGGCGGTGAGGCCGAGCGTTCCGTCCGCGTTGACGGTGGTCGTGTAGAAGGAATCCGGGACTTTTGTTTCGTCAGGATCGCTGCCGGGATTCGGATTAGCCTGAACCGCGCTGGCCTTCTTGAGCACGGCCGTCGAGCCGGTCGGTATGGCCGGAATGTCCGAAATGGTGGCCGTTCCCCCGCCTGGCAGATAGGCCGTGATTGCCGTGGGCCAGGTGTAATAGCCATCCACCGCCGTGGCCGTGTAGCCGTTGTTGCGTAGAACGATGGATCGGTCGCGCTGGTTCGTGGTCGACCAGCCGGTACCGGAATCGGCCTCGGTCACGGTGTAGGTGCTGCCATAGGGCAGGCCTTCGATGGTGAACTCCTGGTCACCCGTCACGCCGGAGACGGTCGCCTTACCGACGGGATTGCCGGACGCGTCAACGGCCTCGACGAACGTGAGCGTACCGGTGCCGCCAGCGGGCTTGATGTATGAATAGTCGCCCGTGAGCGCATTGCCGTCCTTATCCTTCATAAGGATGTCGAACGAGAAGGTCGTACCATCTGGTGCCGTGTTGCCCTTCACCGTCTTGGCGATGGTGAGGTTGGCCTTTGCAGGGGTCTCGTTGGTGTAGCTGACGGTCGTATCGGCGGAGAGCGTACCCGACGCAGCCGTGCCGTCATGGGAGGGCGTCTCGTCCTCGATGGAACTCATCCAGGAGGTTGACCACTTGCCCGCCAGGGACTGGGTATCACCCGCCAGCGTCCAGGTCTCCTCGTCCACCGACCAGACCGTGCCTGACGGCAGATCCTTAATCGTAACCGTGTTACCGGAGGCGACGCCGGAGATAGCAGCCTTGCCGTTGACATCCAACGTGATGGTTCCCGAGCCTGTCTGAGCGCCCGTGGAGTCCTTGGTCGCGTAGGCATAGGTACCCGTGAGGGGATTGCCAGCCCCATCGAGCAGGCCCACCGAGAAGTTGAACGTGGCCCCGGTCAGATCGCTGCCCTTGGCCGTCTTGGAGATCGAGAGGTCATGGCTGTTATAGGTGTTGGTGTAGGCGACCGACTCGTCCGTGGTGAGGGTGCCCGTGGAGATGGCACCATTCTCGCCCGCGTCGTCACCGATCACCGGATAGTTGTAGTCCACGTAGAGGTAGTACTGGCCAAGGACCGCCTTGTAACTGTTGTTGAACATGAGAGACCACATCGCTGTTGCCTCGAGGTCGATACCACCAGTACCGTTCAAGGAGGCCGTGTAGATCTTCTTCGTCAGGCCGGAGGAGTCGCCATCGGTCGCCGGGTTGGGACTGACGTTGGCACCAGCAGCCTTGAGGCACTTGATCTCCGAACCGGTCGGGATGGTAGGGATGTCAGCAATGGTTCCTGTGGAACCCGTCGTCGTACCGTCGATGTAATAGGTGACAGGGCTTGGCCAGGTGCAGAAGCCATCGGCTGCCGTGGCCGTATAGGAGTTCGCGCGGATCACGATGCCGCGGTCGCGCTGGTTGGTGGTCGTCCAGTTTGAGGATGGGTTGGCTGTGGTTCCAGGATCATTCTCGGTCACGGTATAGGTGCTGCCGTAGGGCAGGCCCGAGATGGTGAACTCCTGATCGCTCGTCACACCAGAGACGGTGGCCGTGCCAGTCGTGCCAAAGTCGAGCGTGCCGGTCTTGCCATCTGTTCCAACGTAGGGATATGTGCCCGTGACAGGATTGCCCTTCCCATCTTTGAGCACGATACCGAACGAGAAGGTCGAGCCCTTGGGCACCGGCCCATCTGTGGTCTTGGAGACGGTAAGGCTGCACGTGGCGGGACTGGTGTTGGTGTAGCTGACGGTCGTGTCGGCCGCAAGCGTGCCCGTGGAGGCGGTGCCATCGTGCGTTGGCGTCTTGTCCTCGGTGGAGTTCGTCCATCCGGTTGACCAGGTGCCCGCGAGCGAGGACGTAACGGGGCCAAGCGTCCACGATGCCTCGTCCACGGACCAGGTCGAGCCGGCCGGCAGGTCCTTGATCGTGACGGTTGCCCCGTTGCCGATGGCGGGAAGGGTGGCCTCGCCACTCGCATCGAGAGTAATCGTGCCAGTGCTGCCTGTCGACGTGGTGTAGCTATAGGTGCCCGCCAACGGGTTGCCCTGCGCATTGGTCAAGCCCACGGTGAAGTTGAACGTCGCGTCGGTCGGTGCGCCAGTCCCGGCCGTCGTCTTGCTGATGGTGAGGTCGTGCGTCTCGTTCACGTTGGTGTAGGTGACACCCTCGTCCATGGTGAGGGTGCCTGTGGCCTCTCGACCAGTGACGACGGGATAGTTGTAGTCCACATAGACGTATAGCCTGCCGCCGAGGACCGGCGCGTAGATGGCGTTCTTGAAGAGCTTGTAGCCATCACCGGCCGTGATCTTTATTCCGGAGCCATCCTGGTCCGCCGTGAAGAAGCTGGCCGTGTTGCCCGTACCATCCGTGGCAGGGTTGGGATTGGCGCCCTGCGCCATCTGCTTCACGACCACGAGTGAGCCATCGGGAACGGTCGGCAGGTCAGTGATGGTGGCAGTCTTCCCCTCGGAGTCATCCGCCGGAGGCAGGTAGCTGACGATCGAGGTGGGCCATGTGTTGTAGCCATCCACCGCCTGGTTGGTGTAGGTGTTGCTGCGAATCACGACCGAGCGCTGACGTTGGTTGGTGGTGGTCCAGCCAGTGCCGGGGTCGACCTCGGTCACGGTGTAGTTCGTGCCGTATGGCAGGTCGAGGACCTTGACCGACTCGCCATCCTTCACGCCAGAGATAGTCCCCTCGCCCGTGCTGCCGAACACGACCTCGCCAGATGATCCGTCGGACTTCGTGTAGGAGAACGTCTTCGCGATCGGGTTGCCCGATGCGTCCTTGATCGCGATGTTGAACGAGAAGGTCGTGCCGCTCGCCGCCCCCATGACCGTCTTGCTGATGGTGAGGTCACACTGAGCCGGGTCCGTGTTGGTATAGGAGACGGTCGTGTCCTTGCTCAGCGTACCGGAGCTGGCTGTACTGTCGTGCGTGGGCGTCTTGTCCTCGATGGAGCTCGTCCAGGTGGTGGACCAGTTGCCCACGAGCGTCTTCTCCTCGGTCCCAACCCAATAGCTCGTCTCCTCGATCGCCCACTTGCAGCCCTCGGGGATGTTCTCGAAGACGACCATGTCGTTCGCCGCGATGCCAGAGACCGTGGCGGTCCCGTCCGAGCCGAGGGTGGTCGAGGCTTCGATCCCGTTCACCATATAGTTCAGGGTGCCTGCAAGGGCTGCGTCGCCTGGGGTGGTGAAGCCGACCTTGAAGGTGAAGGTCGTACCGTCCTGGATCCCCGTCTGGCTCGTGGCCGCCTTCCTGAGCGTGAGGTCGTGCGTGGTGACGGCGTCCTTGGTGGCCCACACGGCATAGACCTTGTTGTCGGTCCCCGACGCAGCCACATTGCCGTAGCTGGTGACGACCCCGGCGGCCTGTATCTCGTCATAGGAGGTGCAGAGGCCACTCGGCGTCTTGGACCAGCCCACGAGCACGTAGCTCTCACCCGCGGCGCTGGTGGCCGTGAGATTGGCGTCGGAGACGTCGGTCAGGTCGGCGTCCTCGGTGGTCATGAAGTAGTTGTCATAGACACCGGTGGTCGGGTTGAGACCGGTGTCGGGAACGTCTCCGGCACCCGTGGAGCCCGTGGGATAGTTCGCGTCATACCAGATCGGGTAAGCCGCGGAGAATGAGATGTCATCGAGCAGGTTGCCACCAGTATCCGATTCACCCGAAACACTCAGAAAGGAGAGACGCGTCGCAACCTGACCATCAGGCACCACATAGGTACCCGTATAGGTCTCCCACTGCTTGGCATGATCGCGATCGGCCGTATTGCTCACCTTCGTGCCGAAGATGGTCCCCACCATGCCCGCCGCATCCCCGTTGCCATTGACGGTGGCACGCGTCGCGGCCTGAGCCGTACCGCTCTCGCTCACACTACCAAGCAGCACTGATGCCGTGTCAACATGGCTGGTATTGAGCGACGCATGTCTGAGCGACCATTTATAGACGGCCCCTGGCGTGGTAGCCACATCCTGGTAGATGGAAGTGGCGGCCTGCGAGCAGACGAGCTCGGCATAGTGGTTAGAGGTGCCACTCTCGACCTGTACCTCCACGGCACCCGCACGGTTGATGCCCGAATTGATGGTCTGTGTGGATGACCAACCAAAGCTGCCAAGCTGCCAGCCATCGATGTCATACCAGGCCTGCGAGGCATAGTACTGTCCGAGAGCCGGATCGATCATGGTCCAGTCGCCCATCTTCGACATGTCAGTCTTCGCCGGGTACTCGAAGTCGGAGTTCACCACGTGGTCCTCGAGGGCCTGGGCCGAGGTCGCACCACAGGTGACGGCCATGGTCGCGGCCGCGAGGAACGCGGTGATTCTCGGCAGGAACTTCGACCTGGTGGATGTGTGGCTCATGGCGGAGGCCTCTCTGCTGCGCGGCACATTGCTACGACTGATGTGCATTACGTGAATAGTACCGCAATCAACTGCGGTTTCAAAGAGTTTTATGGATGTTCGCACAAGTCTGAATGGACAGCCCACGGGCACCGCACATGCCCGACATGCAGCAAGAGGCCGGGCCGAGAAGCTCTTCGCTTCCCGGCCCGGCCGGACTAGCATCCGTACCTGTGCTTCCTAAGCGACCCTACGCGTCGGCGTACATCGCCTTGAGCTTGAGCAGGTGCTGGTAGCGGTCCATGGCGTTGTCCTCGTTGCGCTCGAAGAGCTCGGTGGCGCGGTCGGGGAACTCGCGGGTCAGACGGCTGTAGCGGGCCTCGTTCATCAGGAACTCCTGGTAGCCACCTGCGGGCTCCTTGGAGTCGAGCGTGAACTTCTTGCCCTCCTCGGCCTCCGGGTTGAACCGGAAGAGGTTCCAGTAGCCGCAGTCCACGGCGCGCTTCATCTCGGCCTGGCAGTTCTTCATGCCACCCTTGATGGAGTGCATCTCGCAGGGGCTGTAGCCGATGATCAGCGAGGGACCGTCGTAGGCCTCGGCCTCGTGGATGGCCTTGAGCGTCTGGGCAGCGTTCGCGCCCATGGCGACCTGTGCCACGTAGACGTAGCCGTAGGTCATCTCGATCTCGGCGAGGGACTTCTTCTTGGTCTCCTTGCCGGCTGCCGCGAACTGTGCGACCTGGCCGATGTTGGAAGCCTTGGAAGCCTGGCCGCCCGTGTTGGAGTAGACCTCGGTGTCGAAGACGAAGACGTTGACGTTGTTGTTCGACGCCAGGACGTGGTCGAGTCCGCCGAAGCCGATGTCGTAGGACCAGCCGTCGCCGCCGAAGATCCAGAAGCTCTTCTTCGAGAGGTAGCTCTTGTTGGCGAGGATCTCCTTGGAGATGTCGTCGTTGGCCTTCTCGAGCTCGGCCACATAGGCATCGGCCGTGGTCTTGCTGGCCTCGGTGTCGTCCTTCGCGTCAAGCCATGCCTGCGCGGCAGCCTTGAGCCCAGCGCTTGCCGAGTCAGCAGCGAGGAGCTCGTTGGTCTTGTCGACGAGGTTGTTCTGGACGGCCGTGTAGCCAAGGTAGAGACCCAGGCCGTGCTCGGCGTTGTCCTCGAACAGCGAGTTGTTCCATGCGGGGCCGTGGCCATCCTTGTTGGTGGTGTACGGCGAGATGGACGCGGGGTTGCCCCAGATCGAGGAGCAGCCGGTTGCGTTGGAGATGAACATGCGCTCGCCGCAGACCTGGGTGACCAGGCGTGCGTAGCTGGTCTCGGCGCAGCCTGCGCAGGAGCCGGAGAACTCAAGCAGCGGCTGCTTGAACTGGCTGCCCTTGACGTTGGAGGCAACGAGCTCGGGCTTGTTGGAGACCTTGGCGACGCAGTAGTCGAAGGTGTCCTGCTCGGGCAGCTCGCCCTCGGTCGGAACCATCGTGAGCGCGCCCTTGGGGCAGGTGCTGGTGCAGACGGAGCAGCCCATGCAGTCCAGCGGCGAGATCGCCATCGTGAACTTCATGCCCTTGGCCTTGGGGCCCATGGCATCGAGGGTACGCGTGGTGGCAGGTGCCGCCGCGGCCTCCTCGGGCGTGAGGGCGAACGGACGGATCGTGGCGTGAGGGCACACATAGGCGCACTGGTTGCACTGGATGCACTTGGTCTCGTCCCAGTGCGGCACCATGACGGCGACGCCGCGCTTCTCGTAGGCGGACGCACCGAGCTCCCACTGGCCGTCGACGTGGTCCATGAAGGCGGACACCGGCAGGCGGTCGCCGTCCATGTTGTCGATCGGGTCCATGATGTCCTTGACCTGCTTGACGAGGGCCGCGGGGCCGGCAAGCGGTGCAGGCGTGACGTCGTCGGTGGCGTCAGCCCAGCTGGCCGGGACCTCGACCTGCTTGAAGGCGGTGGCGCCGGCATCGATGGCCTTGTGGTTCATGTCGACGATGTTCTGCCCCTTCTTGAGGTAGGAGTGCGTCGCGGCGTCCTTCATGTACTGGATGGCCTCTTCCTGCGGAAGGACCTTGGCCAGCGCGAAGAAGGCGGACTGGAGCACCGTGTTGGTGCGCTTGCCCATGCCGACCTTGGCAGCGATGTCGATGGCGTCGATCGTGTAGAGCTTGATGTCGTTCTTGGCGATGTAACGCTTGGCCTCGGCGTTGAGGTGCTCCTCAAGGCCGGCGAGGTCCCACTGGCAGTTGATCATGAACGTGCCGCCAGGCTTGACGTCCTGGACCATGCGGAACCCCTTGGTGATGTAGCTGGGGTTGTGGCAGGCCACGAAGTCGGCCTTGGTGATGTAGTAGGGGCTGCGGATGGGCGAGTCACCGAAGCGCAGGTGGCTGACCGTGACGCCGCCGGTCTTCTTCGAGTCGTACTGGAAGTAGGCCTGGACGTACTTGTCGGTGTGGTCGCCGATGATCTTGATCGAGTTCTTGTTGGCGCCCACCGTGCCGTCGCCGCCGAGACCCCAGAACTTGCACTCGATGGTGCCAGGGGCTGCGGTGTTGGGGGTGTCGGCCTCCTCGGGCAGGGACAGGTTGGTGACATCGTCGACGATGCCGACCGTGAACTCCTGCTTGGGGTCGTCCTTCTCGAGCTCCTTGTAGATCGCGAAGGCCGACGAGGGGGGCGTGTCCTTGGAACCGAGGCCGTAGCGGCCACCGGTGACCTTGAGGTCGGAGCGGCCGGCCTCGTAGAGTGCGGAGACGACGTCCTCATAGAGGGGCTCGCCGACGGTGCCCGGCTCCTTGGTGCGGTCGAGGACGGCGATCTTCTTGACGGTCGCGGGAAGTGCCGCGACGAAGTCCTTGATGGAGAAGGGCCTGTAGAGGCGGACCTTCACGAGGCCGACCTTCTCGCCGTGGGCGTTGAGGTAGTCGATGACCTCCTCGAGGGTGTCGCAGAACGAGCCCATGCAGATGACCACGCGGTCCGCGTCGGCGGCACCGTAGTAGTCGAAGAGGTGGTAGCTCGTGCCGAGCTTGGCGTTGACCTTGTCCATGTAGCCCTGGACGATGGCCGGCAGCGCGTCATAGGTGCTGTTGCAGGCCTCGCGGTTCTGGAAGTAGACGTCGCCGTTCTCGTGGGAGCCACGGGCGTGCGGATGCTCGGGGTTGAGCGCGTGGTCGCGGAACGCCTGGACGGCGTCCATGTCGACCATGTCAGCGAGGTCGTCGTAGTCCCACACGGCGACCTTCTGGATCTCATGCGAGGTGCGGAAGCCGTCGAAGAAGTTCAGGAACGGCACCTTGCCCTCGATGGCAGCGAGGTGGGCCACCGGGGAGAGGTCCATGACCTCCTGGACGTTGCCCTCGCCGAGCATGGCGAAGCCGGTCTGGCGGCAGGCCATGATGTCGGAGTGGTCGCCGAAGATGTTGAGCGACTGCGTGGCCACGGAGCGGGCGCTCACGTGGAACACGGCCGGGAGCTGCTCGGCGGCGATCTTGTACATGTTCGGGATCATGAGGAGCAGGCCCTGCGATGCGGTGTAGGTGCTCGTGAGGGCACCTGCGCCGAGGGAGCCGTGCACGGTGCCGGAAGCGCCGCCCTCGGACTCCATCTCCTCGACCTTGACCGTGGAGCCGAAGATGTTCTTGCGGCCCGCAGCTGCCCACTGGTCGACATAGTCGGCCATGGGGCTGGACGGCGTGATCGGGTAGATGCCCGCCACCTCGGTAAACGCGTACGACACATGTGCCGCGGCGGTGTTACCGTCCATGGACTTGAATTTCCTCGCCATATCCTCTCCTTCTGCACCTTGCGGGCGCGCTGGCGTGCCAGCACGACCGCAACCTTGTTGCCGGGCCATGATCGCCCGGGTCTCTACGACTTCTGCGTCCGGGCCGATGCCCTGGGGGCATTAGGCACGGACGGAGTTAGCGTACTCCCGGCAGACGAGCGCGGACGGACGAACGCCGGACGCATCGCACAACGGTTGGGATTATCCCGCAAACGGGGGCAAAGTAATCTGGCGGTTTGTTAGTAAACTGGTTTACTACTGCAGTTTCAGGTAGAGTGACGCGGAGCGTCACAAGGACGACACGGCAGCGGCCGAGAAGGACGGGCGGCAGCCAGGCGGGGAGGGGCCGGGCGGCTGCCAGTTCCGAGCAGGAGGGCGTGGGTCACCGTCACCAGGCAACACGCCGGCGGGGCCGGGTTGCCTGCCCGAAACGACCCGCGCGCCCCTCTCGAAAGCCCTTGTGGGTCACCATCGCCAGGCAACACGCCGGCGGGGCCGGGTTGCCTGCCCGAAACGACCCGCGCGTCCCTCTCGGCATGCGTCGCTACCCATGGATGCGCGTACCCGACTCGCCACGCATCGTCTCGGGGGCACGCTCCAGCGCGCCGATGATGCACTCGCGCCCACGACGGCTGCGACAGAACTTGATGGCCGCACGCACCTTGGGCTCCATCGAGCCGGCGCCGAACTGCCCGTCGTCGGCCAGGCGCTCGGCCTCGTCGGCGGTGAGCTCGTCGAGCTCACGCTGGTCAGGACGGCCGAAGTTCACGCACACCCGCTCGACGGCCGTGAGCAGGAAGAGCACGTCGGCCTCGCAGTCCTCGGCCAGGAGCTCCCCCGCCATGTCCTTGTCGATCACAGCGGCCACGCCCTTGTAGGTGCCGTGGTCTGCCGCATCGCGTACCACAGGAATGCCACCGCCCCCGCAGGCGATGACGATGAACTCGTTGTCGAGCAGGTTCAGGATCGACTCGGCCTCGACGATCTTGCAGGGCGTGGGGCTCGCGACCACGCGACGCCATCCGCGGCCGGAGTCCTCCACGAAGGTCATGTCGGGATGCGCGGCCTTCTCGGCGTCCGCCGCCTCCTTGCTCATGAAGGCCCCGATGGGCTTGGTGGGGTGGGCAAAGCTCGGGTCGTCGGGGTCGACCTCGATCTGGGTCACGACGGTGGCCACGTGCCAGCGCTTGTAGCGGCGGTGCATCTCGCCGCCCAGTCCCTGCTGCAGGTGATAGCCGATGTAGCCCTGGCTCATGGCCCCGCACTCGGGCAGGTCCATGGGAGGGATGGTCGCATCGGCATCGTGCGCCTCGGCGAAGGCCTTCTGGATCATGCCCACCTGCGGGCCGTTGCCATGGGTGATGATGATCTCGTTACCCTCCTCGATGAGGCCGAGAAGGGCAGGCGTGCACGTGCGGATGTTGGCGACCTGCTCGGCCGGGGTCGACCCGAGGGCGTTGCCGCCGAGGGCCACGACCACGCGGTCCGGCCTGTCGAAGTGACTCATGGGAACTCCTTTCGAGGACGACGGAGACAGGCATGTGGTCCTGTGGTATTGGTGAGCGTGCCCGACCTGGCCGCCACAGCCCCGATACTAGACGAGAGGCCATACGGCAGCATCGACTACAAAGGGGACGGCATGGAGGAGCAGGCAGACGGCAGGATGACGCTTCGCGGAATCTCGGAGAGCGACTACCCCGCGCTGCTCGACCTCATGAGGTCCACCTGGTACGACGACATGGAGCCGGCGGCAGGGCGCGCCCGTGCGGCCGACGAGCTGCTCTCGTACCTCGAGCGGCAGACCTTCTCGTGCGTCGCCGTGCGCAAGGGTGCCACGTCCGAGAAGGACCTCCTCCTCGGATGCGTCCTCGCCCAGCACGGCACGCCCGACCCGCGGTCGGCGGGTGCCTGGGGCGAGCGGCATCATGGCCTCGGGCACCCAGACCGCACCGGCATCTATGCCGAGGAGATGGCGGCCCTTGCCTCGATGCTCGACGAGGTCGGGATGTCCCCCGACGACACCGTGCTTCTCCTCATGGTGGGCCCGGCAGCGCGCGGACTCGGGCTTGGCCGGACCTTGCTCAGGGCGGCTGCCGACTACCTGCGCGACCAGGGCGCATCCGCGCTCCACCTGGTGACGGACACCACCTGTGACTGGGCCTTCTACGACCATCTGGGCCTCACGCGCCTCGCGGAGCGCACGGCCAAGCGGCCCCTGGCGGACCAGGACATGCCCGACGCCTACTACCTGTACGGCTACGACCTGTAGGACGTAGGCCGTGCCGCCGCGTCCTCTCCCCTACTCGTCCAGATAGTGCATCCTGTTGGCCGGGAACGTCAGGCGCACGCGGGTGCCCTCGCCCACGGTCGAGGCAAGGGTTATCCCCAGCCCCATCTTGTCGCAGAGCCTGCGCACGAGCCAGAGGCCGATGCCGGTGGACCTGCCCTGGTCGGCCCTACGGCCGTTCTCGCCCACGAAGCCCTTGTCGAAGACGCGGCCCACGTCGCTGGCCGGGATCCCTATGCCGTTGTCAGCCAGCACGAGCACCACGCGCTCGTCGGCCGTGCCCCCGTCGAGACGCTCGGCCGAGAAGGACACCTCGGGCTCGCGGCCATCGACCTCGGACCTCGCCCGGTACTTGACGGAGTTGTCCAGCAGCTGACCCAGGATGAAGCCGACCCACTTGGCATCGGCGAGCACCGGCTGGTCCACGCCCTCCATCGAGACATGCACGCCGTCCTCGATGAGGGCATGCGCCCGTGACTTCACGGCGTCGCCCACGAGCTCCGACAGGTCGCAGGCACGTATGGCGTAGTCACGCTCGAGGCTGTTCGAGCGGGCGACGTAGAGCGCCTGCTCCACATAGGCATCGATGCGGTCGAGCTCGTGGGCCAGCGAGGCGGAGTCGGGACCGGGATGGTTGTCGACGATGAGGTGCGCCGCGGCGATGGGCGTCTTGACCTCGTGGACCCACGTCTCTATGTAGGAGCGGTGCTCCTCGGCCAGGCGCTGGGCATCGGCCACCTCGTCGCGCGCGGTCTGTGACACGGCATCGAGCGCGCGGGCGCTCACCCGTCCCGTCGAGAAGCGCGGCTCCTCGACGAGCGCCGCGGCATCGAGGGCGTTCCCCGGGCGCGTGGGCGCGGAGGCCCTACCGTGGCCCCGGGGCTCGAGCTCCCCTCGGGCGGCCTCGTCAGCCCGGACCACCCCCTCGAGCTGGCGCCAGAACCGCACCTGCCGACCATAGTCGACGCCCAGCGCGAGCACCCCGAAGAGGACCATGATCACGAGCACGAGCTCGCGGACGCCGCTCACCAGCCCCACGCCGCCCAGCACGAGCCACACCATGGCGGCGGCAGCGCAGAAGAGCACCAGCGTGGCCACATGGTCGCGAAGGTAGCGAAGCAGCCACATGGCGCGCCGCCCTAGACCGAGTAGCCCTGGCCACGATGCGTGACCAGGTAGTCCTCGACGCCGATGGAGGCGAGCGTCGAGCGGAGGCGGTTGACGTTCACCGTGAGGGTGTTGTCGTCGATGAAGGCATCGGAGTTCCAGAGCTCGCACATGATCGTCTCGCGCGAGACGATGGTACCCGCGTGTCGCATGAGGAATGCCAGGATGCGCAGCTCGTTCTTGGTGAGCTCGACCGTGCGGCCGTTCGCCTCGGCACACGAGCGCGCCAGGTCGACCGAGAGCCCCTTGTGCTCGATGACCTGGCCGGTGAGGTCCCCCGAGGCACGCCTCAGCAGCGCCTCGATCCGGGCGAGGAGCACGTGCGTGCTGTAGGGCTTGGCCACGAAGTCGTCGGCACCCATGTTCATGCACATGACCTCGTCGATCTCGCCGACGCGGCTCGTGACCACGATGATGGGCACGGCCGAGCGGGAACGCACCTCGCGGCAGACCACCGTGCCGTCCACCATGGGGAGGTTGAGGTCGAGGAGGACCAGGTCAGGGTCGGCCGCGAGCACCTGCGCGGGAACGTCCTCGAACGAAGTGGGCGCCACGACCTCGTAGCCGTTGCGCTCGAGCATGGCCTTGAGCTCGGTACGGATGGACTCGTCGTCCTCGACGGTGACGATGCGCGGCACGGCGCTACCTCCTCCCGTCCTTGCACGCCTCGAGCAGGCGCTCATAGGAATCGGAGAGCTTTGATGCGAGCGGCATGTCCTCCGCGTTCGAGCCTTGGGGCAGCACGACGCCGAACTCGTCCGAGACGAGGAATGCCTCGTCAGCGGCCTCGGTCAGACCCACGAGGGCGTCATGGGCCAAGGGGAGCGGCTCACGGTCGAAGGGGAGGCCGACGGTCGCCGCAAGGTCACGGAGCAGCGACGTCGTGGCCGAGAACGTGTTGCCCTCGGGGGCGAGCGCGCGGAGCCCCCCGTCGCTCACGAGCCAAAGCGTCTCGGGTGCCACCCCGGTACCGGACGCCTCCAGCGATGCGGCGACGGCGCGGTCGAGAAGGGCATCGAGGGTCGTGTCCTCGAGGGGCTCATAGGGGCCGACCGTCATCGCGGCATGCTCGTCCTCGTCGACGAGCAGCATGAGCACGCCGTCAGGGTGCTCGGCGGCACCCGTGTCGAGCGTCCACTCGATGTGCTGCTTGGCCCAGTTGACAAGGTTTCGCGAGAGACGCCTGCCGCCGATGGTACGGGCACCCAGCGCACGCAGGTGTCGGTTCGCCATGGGGAGGTTCCTGCCGGCAAGGCGCCAGCGGCAGATCACGGCCGGCGAGCCGAGGGAGAAGTTCCCGAACTCGGAGACCCCCGCCGGCCTGGCACCCGCCGGGCCCTTTCCTGAGCTGTTCTTCATGTCTCCCACGTCGCGCCTAGTGACGGAAGTGGCGGACGCCGGTGAACACCATGGCGATGCCATGCTCGTCCGCCGCGGCGATCGACTCGTCGTCACGCTTGGAGCCACCGGGCTGGATGATGGCGGTGACGCCACGGGCCGCGAGGGTGTCGAGGTCGTCGCGGAACGGGAAGAAGGCGTCGGAGGCGGCCACGAGGTTCTCGGGCGAGACCCCCATGCGCTCGCAGGCGGCCTTCGCGCGGTCGCCGGCAAGCATGGCGGAGTCCACGCGGTTGGGCTGGCCGGGACCCATGCCGATGCCGGCATGGTCCTTGGCGACGAGGATGGCGTTGCTCTTCACGGCCTTGCAGACCTTCCACGCGAAGAGGAGGTCGTCCATCTCGGCGGACGTGGGCTGACGCTTGGTGGGGACGGTGAAGGTGTCGGGGTCCTCGTCGACGTGGTCGACGTCCTGGACCAGGAGCCCACCGTCGACGGTACGCATCTCACGGGCCGCCGGGGCGTCGACGCCGCCCGTGGCGAGCACGCGCAGGTTGGTGCGGCGCGAGAGGCGCTCCATGGCCTCGGGCGAGAAGGACGGCGCGATGATGACCTCGACGAACTGCTTGTTGACGTCAGCGAAGTGCTCGCAGAGGTCCAGCGGCACCTCACGGTTGCAGGCGATGATGCCACCGAAGGCGGAGACCGGGTCGCAGGCGTAGGCACGGTCGTAGGCCGTGGTGACGTCCTCGGCCGTGGCACTTCCACAAGGGTTCTGGTGCTTCAGGATGATGCAGGCCGGCTCGTCGAACTCGCGCACGGCCGCCCAGGCGGCGTCGGTGTCGAGCAGGTTGTTGTACGAGAGCGGCTTGCCCTGGAGCTGCGTGGCCGCGGCAAGGCTGTGGGGCGTGGCCGCAGGGTCACGGTAGAAGGCGGCGGACTGGTGGGGGTTCTCGCCATAGCGCAGGTCCTGCTGCTTGGTGAACGAGAGGGTGAGGCGCTCGGGGAAGATCGGCTCGTCATCAGCGGCATCGGCCGAGGTGGCATCGAGCTGGCCGGCGAGGTAGCCCGCGATCGCGCCGTCGTAGGAGGACGTGGTCTGGAAGACCTTGAGGGCGAGGCGACGACGGGTGGCCAGGGTGGTGGCACCGTCGTGGGAGCACATCTCCTCGAGGACGAGGTCATAGTCCGCCGGGTTGCTCACGACGGTCACGAACTGGTTGTTCTTGGCAGCGCTGCGGAGCATGGAGGGGCCGCCGATGTCGATGTGCTCGATGGCGTCGTCGAAGGTGACGTCCGGCTTGGCGATGGTCTTCTCGAACTCGTAGAGGTTCACGCAGACGAGGTCGATCATGCCGATGCCGTTGGCCTCGGCGTCAGCCATGTGCTGCGGGTCGTCGCGACGGGCGAGCAGGCCGCCATGGACCTTGGGGTGCAGTGTCTTGACACGGCCGCCCATCATCTCGGGGAAGCCCGTGTACTGCTCGATGGGGACCACGTGCACGCCAGCGTCCTCGAGGACCTTGGCCGTGCCTCCCGTTGAGATCACCTCGACGCCGAACTCGTTCTCGAGGGCCTGCACGAACTCGACGACCCCGGTCTTGTCGGTGACCGAGACGAGCGCGCGCCTGATGGGGGACTCTGCCATGGATGCTCCTTCGACGATGCCGGACGCGGGCACCTACGCGCTCGCGCATGCACGTATACGATACCTCACCCGAGGACGGGAGACGTGGAGGCGTGGGGGATGTCGAGAGGGGCCTGCCGCGACAGGCGGGCGCTAGAAGGCCCCGCCGCCACCGCCACCGCCGAAGCCGCCGCCACCGCCGCCCGAGAACCCGCCGCCACCGCCGCCACCCGAGCTCATCGAGGAGCTGGCGAGTGCCGCGGTCGAGACGGAATGGGCCGACTCGAAGCTCTGGCCGAGAAGGTCGGCAGGGCGGCCGAGACCACCGTAGCCCAGGTAGTACCAGCCATAGACCGGCATGAGGCCAGGGTCTGCGAGGACCTCGGGAGCGGCCACCTTGAGCTGGTCGATGACCTTGTCGGCCACGCCCAGCACCACGGCCATCACGAGCAGGCGGTCCCAGAGGACCACGTCGGTCGGCACGGCCTCCTTGAGCAGCGTGAACTCGCAGAGCCACTTCTTGAGGGCGGCCATCTTTGCCTTGATCTCGATGGCCTCGCGGGAGAGGTCCTCCATGCTTCCGGACGAGACGAGGCCGAAGCCTCCGGCCGCCGCGAGCGCGAGGCAGGCCACGAGGGCCACGATGGTGGTCGCGAGCGAGCCTCCGCTGAAGATGCCCATGAAGATGAGTCCCACGAAGGCGGAGACGGCCACCACGATCTCGACCATCGAGAGGATGCCGAGCCCCATCGCCCCCGTCTTGCTGTCGTCGGTGAACAGGCCGCGCGCCTCGGCGGCCCCCTTGATGGTGTCCTGCCACTCGGTCAGGGACTCGTTGTAGGACTCGGGGTGCTTCTTGGCGATCTTCTTGATCTGCGAGAAGTCGAGCGTGGCGTCGCCCTCTGCCTCGTCCTTGGACATCATGTCGCGCAGGAACGCCACCGTGGCCTTGTCGCACGGGTCATCGAGCGCATCGGCGCGCGCGGCCTGGAGCGTGAGGCGGTAGTCCTCCTTGGGGCGCTTCTCGCGCTCGACCTTCTCGAGGCCCAGCGCGTCCTTGTCGGTGAGGCTCATGAGCGCCGCCGTGAAGTCGTCGTCCGGGACGGTCCCACCGTTCCAGAGCACGCCCAGGACGCATGGGTGGTCGGCCGAGGGGACGTCGCGGAAGTAGGGGTCCGAGAACTGCGGCGCATGCGCGGCCGCATAGCGGCGCTTGACGCGGAACACGTTGAGGAAGCCGAGGACGGCACCGGCGAGCACGATGCCGATGACGCCATAGAGCATGACCTGGGCGCGCGTGCGCTGGGCGTTGGCGTCGTCGGCCCACTGCTGCTCCTCCGACAGGATCGAGTCGAGCTTGGAGGTGGTGCCGGGCGTCATGGCCGAGAGCCAGGAGACCGGGAAGGTGATGCGGGCCTCGGCATAGTCGCTGCTGCCGACTCCGGGGTTATGGAAGACGACGTCGTTTCCCGAGAAGGACACCGTGCCGTCGAGCGGGCCATGGCCCCAGGCGCGGACGTTGTCTCCACCCGTGACGGTGGCACCCGCCGCGACCGGAAGGTGGACCGTGCAGGTCACGTCCTCGGACTCAACGGCCCAGCCGTCGCTGACGTACTTCCAGTAGAGCTCGCCGGTGTCGGCCCAGGCGCTCGTGACGCCCGAGATGGTGTAGGTCATGCGAAAGGTGGTGACCTCGTCCTCCTGCGGCGAGAAGATCTTGGCCTCCGTGACCGAGGTCCCGGAGTCGGTGGTGGTCTCACGTGCGGTGAAGACGCCGTCGTCGCCCTTCGAGGCCGACGAGGCCTGCTTGAAGGCAGAGAACCGCCCGTCCACGACCTCGCCCATGGAGGTCACGTCCACGGTGACGTCGCGGTCGTCGTAGGAGCCGTCGGGGATGTCCCAGTAGACGCCGTTGAAGCTGCCCGAGAAGTCGAAGGTGCGGTCCTCGACCACGGTGATGGTGCCGTCCGTGGCCACGGTGGCGTCGATGTCGACCTTGGTGATGGAGTAGTCGTCATCGGCGCGGGCGCTGGTGGGGGCCAGCACGAGCACGAGCGCGCATGCCACGAGGGCCGCGAGCATGACGCGTGCAGGCATGGGGATCCGATGCGCACGTGAGGTGGTGAGGTTCGTTGCCATGTGCTTCTCCTCGGTTGACGGCATTGCCCCCATCATACCCGAGGCAGGATGGCCCGGAGGTGGCATCAGGCTGGTGCGTCGCCCTTGACCGCCTGGACAGCGACCGTGATGCACGGGGTATAAACCCGCACGACGCACTCGACCACCGAACGCCCGCCCACGCGGGGAAGGGAGCTGTCCCATGGCACTCGACACCAAGGTCGCCGACCTCATGAACACCCAGGTCAACAAGGAGCTCTACTCGGCCTACCTCTACCTCACCTTTGCCGACTACTACGAGGGCCGCGGCCTCAAGGGCTACGCCAACTGGTACATGATCCAGGTGCAGGAGGAGGTCGCGCACGCCAAGGTCCTGCGGCGCTACCTGCTCGACAACGACGTCGACGTCAGGATGCTCGCCATCGACCAGCCCGACAAGGACTTCGCCTCCGACAAGGACCCGCTGGTCGCCGGCCTCGAGCACGAGAGGTACGTCACGAGCCTCATCAACGGCTGCTACGCCGCGGCCTTCGAGGTGCACGACTTCCGCACGATGCAGCTCCTCGACTGGTTCGTGAAGGAGCAGGGCGAGGAGGAGGCCAACGCGAGCGACCTCATCAAGAGCTACGAGCTCTTCGGAGGGGACGCCAAGGGCCTCTATGCCCTCGACCGCGAGTATGCGGCACGCACCTTCGTCCCGCCGACGATGCCGATGTAGGGCCCGTTGGCTCACCCGTAAGGCCACCGACGCAGGGGAGAGGGGCTTGCAGCTGCAGGCCCCTCTCCCCTGCGGTAGCATCGAGGCATGGAGACCTCCACGACAGGCACGTCGCCCACACCAAGCTCGCCCGTGGTCGGGCGCTTCGCCCCCACGCCCTCGGGCCGGATGCACCTGGGCAACGCCCTCGCGGCGCTGCTCGCCTGGCTGGGTGCGCGCTCGGCAGGCGGACGCATCCTGCTGCGCATCGAGGACCTCGACCCACGGGCCGCAGACCCCGAGGCCGCCCGCCTCATCCTCGAGGACCTCGCTTGGCTGGGGCTCGACTGGGATGCCGGTCCGACGTTCCAGAGCGAACGCAGGCAGCTCTACGCAGGGGCCGTCTCGGCACTGCATGATGCCGACCTCACATATCCCTGCTTCTGCACCAGGGGCGAGCTCCATGCGGCCAGCGCACCCCACGCCTCGGATGGCACCTATGTCTACCAGGGAACCTGCCGAGACCTCAGTGCGGACGAGGTCGCGGCGAAGGCACGGCGACGTACGCCGGCATGCCGCCTCGCCGTGCCGGCACCAGGAGACCCTGCGGGAATCGTCCACGTCCATGACCTCGTGTTCGGAGACCTCTCCGAGGACCTCGGTCGCGACTGCGGTGACTTCCTCGTGCAGCGGAGCGACGGCGTGACGGCCTACCAGCTCGCCGTCACCCTGGATGACGCCCTCATGGGGGTGACGCAGGTCGTGCGCGGCCGCGACCTCATGGGGTCCGCCGCGCGCCAGACCTGGCTGCGCGCCACGCTCGCACGCCTGGGAGCCGTGCCGGCAGGCGCTGCCGCGCCACCGGAGTTCGCCCATGTGCCGCTGCTGGTCGCCCCCGACGGACGACGCCTCTCGAAGCGCGAGCACGACCTCGACCTGGGTGCCATCCGTGCACGCGGAGTCCCGGCACCCCGCGTGGTGGGGAGGCTCGCCGCCTGCGTGGGTCTCGCCGAGGCCCGGGAGGACGTCATGCCGGACGAGCTCCTCGCGCGGTTCTCGTGGGAGGTCGTCCGTGCGCACCGCGGGGACGTGACCGTGCGCGAGGGGTTCCTCGGCTGAGGCGCACGGCCCGCGCGTCCGTGGGTTTCTTGGGCGCTCGGGCACCGTCGCGGCTAGCTCCCCGCAAAAACGGGAACGTATGCAATCGTTATCGATGGCGCCGTGACGGCGCCGCAAACGGAGGGACGATTCCATGGACATCCAGAAGCCAGAGCCGCTGCAGGTGGGAGACCGCTTCTACTACACGCTCACCTCGTATGACCCGGTCTCGATCGAGCTCAAGGTACCATGCGTCACCGACCAGGACGTCGACTGGGCGCTCGCCTCGCTCTGCGAGCACAAGGGCCTGGCCAAGGGCACGGCCCCCACGGACGCCTGGGTCGCCGAGAACCTCGAGGGTGCCACCACCGTGGCCGACGTCAAGGAGTCCATCCGCATCCAGATCGGCGACATGAACAGCCGTTACGCAGAGGAGTCCAAGCCCTCCCTGTGCGCCGAGCAGCTCGCCTCGCGCCTCTGCCAGTCCATACCGAAGAGCGAGCTCGAGCGCACCAGGCAAATGGTCTACCAGGGCCTCGAGGCCGATGCCCGCCAGCGCGGCGCGGCCTCCTTCGCCGACCTCGTGGCGCAGACCGGCATGTCGACCGCACAGATCGACCGCATGCTCGACGAGGAGGCACAGGCCACTGCCGAGCAGGAGGCGGCGCTCGACGCCTATGCCTCCGAGAGGAAGCTCTCGGTCGCCGACGAGGAGCTGCCGGCACTCCTCAACCTCTCCCCCGCCGATACCGAGAAGGTCATCAACGACGCGAAGGAGCACGGCCAGACGGCAATGCTGCACCAGGCGGCCGTGCGCGAGAAGGCGAGCCACCTGCTGGCCGCCGAGTGCGCCTGCACCTACGTCCACGAGACCGAGGCAGAGGCCCAGAAGCGCGTCGAGCAGTACGAGAAGATCAGCAAGCTGGCACACGAGCAGGTCGGCAGCATGCCTGCCGACGACGGCGCCGTCCCCGGCGACCACGCAGTCGACTCCACGCCAGGCGCCGGCACGAGCGAGGCCCCCAGCAACGGGTTCAAGCTGGTCTGACGTACGCCACAAGGAACAGGAGAGGGGCCGCATCCGATGTGCCGGATGCGGCCCCTCCGTTCTTCTCGAGACGCATGGCCTTCCTGACGCCGACCTAGGCGCGCTCCGACTCGGGAAGGGGGCGCAAGGTCGCCATCTCGGATGACAGCTCGTGCTCGCCTCCGAAGGCATCACGGATCGTGACCCTCCCCCAGACGTCCATCCCTGCGAGGATGCCGCGGCAGAGCTCCTGGCCGTCCTCGGAGGTCGCGGCGACGGCATGACCCATCCAGGCGAGGTCGTCCACGTACTCGTCAAGCACCGGCGCGAGCGGGCCTGTCACGCTGCCCGCGGCGAGCAGCGCCTGCTCCCAGGCATCCACCCGCGCGACGATCCCCGCGCGGAGCGATTCCGCGAGCTCGTCGAATCCAGGGGCCACGGTGCCAGCGGGCATCACGGCATCAAGGCCGACCGGCGGCAGCGCGACCGCCCGATGGGAGTCGGTGGGAAGCTCGCCAGGGGCCGCCAGGTTGATGCCGATGCCGCAGACGGCGAAGAGGCCTGCCTCGCCCGTGCCGGCCTCCACGAGGATGCCACCCAGCTTGGCGACCTCCTCGCAGGCCGCCCCGTCCTGCGACGGGGTATCCGGGACGCATCCGCCGACGGCCCCGACCACGATGTCGTTGGGCCACTTGAGGCTCACGCCATCGGCCCCGCAGCCCCGCAGCGCATCGAGCACGCCCAGGGCGCAGACCACCGGAAGACCCATGTAGAGCTGCATGGGAACATGCGGCCTCAGCAGCACGGACAGGTAGACCCCCGAGTCCGGCGACTTCCACTCGTGGCCACGCCTGCCACGCCCGGCCGACTGCTCGCGTGCGGCCACGGCCGACCCATGCGGCGCGGTACCACGGCCCAGCCCCATCACGTCGTCGTTGGTCGAGCCCGTCGTTGCCACGACGGTGAGCAGCGCCGGGTTATCGGCGTTCCCTACTGCCACGGAAGCTCACCGAGGTCCGACCGCACGCGCCCCACGCGGTCCTCGGGGTCGAGCACCTTGACGCCCGAGTGCGAGAGGAAGCGGGCCGGGTCGTGCATGAGGTCCTCGAGCGGCACGATCACATAGTCACGCTCGCCAAGGTGTGGGTGCGGGAGCATGAGGCGACGGCCGGCATGGGTCTCGTCCTCCATCCAGGCGAGGTCGCAGTCGATGGTACGCGGGCCATGACCCTCCTGGCCCTCCACGCGCACGCGGCCGAGCTGGTCCTCGACGCCGAGCAGGTGGTCGAGAAGCACCAGCGGCGCGAGCTCGGTGCGGATCTCTACGACGCAGTTCGCGACCGGCGTGGCGATGCCATAGGCCGGGTCCGTCTCGTAGGCGTGGCTCACGCCCGTGACGCAGGTGAGGGGAATCGCGTCGATGAGCGAGACGGCGCGGGCGAGGTAGCCCAGGCGGTCCCCCACGTTGGACCCGAGCGACACGAACGCGCGGCGCGGGTCGGGGTGGGCCACGGACCAGTAGCCCGCGAGCACCTGGGACATGCCGGCCACGTCATGCACGCGTAGCACGCGGGCGCCGGCCTCCGCGGCTGCGAGCGCCACGCCAAAGGTCGCGGGGTCTCGGAGGGCCGCGTCGGTCACACCCGAGACCGCGCCCACGAAGCGCTTGCGCGAGACGGCGCAGAGCAGCGGGTACCCCATCGAGACCATCTTGGCGGTGGCACGCTGGATCACCACGTCCTCGTCGGCGAACTTGCCGAAGCCGGCACCAGGGTCAAGGGCGATGGCGTCGTGGCTCACGCCCGCACGCTGCAAGGTGCGGGCCTGGTCGCCCAGGAAGCCCATGATGCGACGCATGATGGGAGCCTCCTCGGGCAGGGTGAAGCGGCGGCCGCTGGCCGTGGCCATGCGGACGGTGGGATGGGCTATGCCTCGGGCGGAGCGCTCCATCACGGCATCGAGCCGCTCGTCGGTGGTAGGCGCAGGCGTGTCGTCCTTCTCGGCAGGGACCACCGGCTTTGCCGTGGCGGCTGCGGCGAGCACGGCAGCCGACTCGGCCTTGGCGCGTTGGGCCGGGTTCATGGCGCGAATCGCCTCGGCCGAGGGCTGCCCGGCGTCGGTCGAGGGCTGCCCGTCGGCCTTCGCGGCGGCCTCGCGGGCGGCCGCGATGCCGGCATACTTGCCGACGTGCGTGGTGAGGTGCGGCGCCGGGTCGAGGGCGACCTCGCGGCGCGGGGCATGCTCGGAGACCTCGCCGGCATGCATGATGATGCATCCGCAACCGGTGTCGGCGGCGACCTTGACCATCTCGGGGTCCACGAAGCCCGTGACGTCGTTCACGATCGAGGCACCCAGGCGCACGCACATGCGGGCTACATCGGCGTGGCGCGTGTCCACCGAGACGATCGCGCCGGCCTCGGCGAGGTCGCGGACCACGGGGACCACGCGCTTGGCCTCCTCCTGGCTGGTGATGGGCGCGAACCCGGGACGCGTCGACTCGCCGCCGACGTCGATGATGTCGGCACCGTCGTCGAGCATGGAGAGGCCCCAGCTGACGGCATCCTCGCGCGAGTCATGCGCGCCACCATCCGAGAAGGAATCGGGCGTGACGTTGAGGACCCCCATGATGCGCGGGCGGGCAAGGGAGATCTCATGGTCTCCGCAGGTCCAGACGGTGTTGTCGTCTCGGTACATGATGCCCCCTACTTGGTTCCGTCAAAGATCAGAGACAGGGCCTCGGCGCGTGTGGCGTCGTGGGTCGCGAATGCGCCGCGCACGGCCGAGGTGGTGGTGCGGCTGCCCGGCTTCCTGACGCCGCGCATCGTCATGCAGAGGTGCTCGGCCTCCATGACCACGAGGACGCCTAGGGGCTGGAGGTTCCTCTCGATGGCATCGGCCACCTGGGCGCAGAGGCGCTCCTGGAGCTGAGGGCGCTTGGCATAGACGTCGACCACGCGGGCGAGCTTGGAGATACCGCAGACCCGACCCGACTCGCCAGGCAGGTAGGCGACGTGCGCCACGCCGAAGAAGGGCAGGAGATGATGCTCGCACAGCGAGTAGAACGGGATGTCACGCACGATGACCATCTCGTGGCAGCCCGCATCGAAGCTGACGTCGAACAGGGGTGCGGGGTCCTGGGTGAGCCCGCCGCAGCATTCCTCGAGCGCACGTGCCACACGGGCGGGCGTGTCCACCAGGCCTTCGCGAGTGGGGTCCTCCCCCATGCCCTCGAGCATGAGACGGACGCCCTGCTCGATCTTGCCGTGGTCCATCTGGTCGGCCATGCGCTCCCCTTGGGTTGGCAGAATTGACTGACCTTGATTGTAGCTGCTAAGGAGGCCCTGGCCCAAAGTCGCACGACGATGCCATAGGCGGCGCGGCCGGACGGAGGGTGCGCTGGTCCCTGGTGCGACGGCAGCGATGGCATCCGCAGCGGCGAGGCGAGATGGGCCCGGAGGCACCTTGCCGTCGGCACCCGCCCCTGCCGTCCCTCTCGCCCGGCGCCTAGAAGTCGAAGGCCTTGGCGATGTCGCAGGCGCACACCAGGTCCGCCTGCGCGTCCTGCGGGGTGGCGTCACGGTTCACGATGACGAGGTCGTCGCCCTGGAAGTACTGCACCAGCCCGGCCGCCGGATAGACCACCAGGCTGGTCCCACCGATGACCAGCAGGTCGCAGCTCGAGATCGCACGCACCGCAGCCTCGAGGATGCCTTGGTCGAGGCTCTCGCCGTAGAGGACCACGTCGGGCTTGATCGCACCACCGCAGTCAGGGCAGACCGGCACGCCGGTCGTGCCCATGACCCACTCCGCCGAGAGGACCTTCCCGCAGCGACGACAGACGTTGCGGCGCACGGATCCATGGAGCTCCAGCACGTTCTTCGAGCCAGCGTCCTGGTGCAGTCCGTCGATGTTCTGCGTGACCACGGCCGTGAGCTTGCCTGCTTGCTCGAGCTCGGCGAGCTTCAGGTGCGCCTGGTTCGGCTTGGCCCCCAGCGCGATCATCTTGGTGCGATAGAAGTCGAAGAACTCATCCGGATGGCTCACGTAGAACCCGTGGCTGAGCATCTCCTCGGGTGGGTACTTGAAATGCTGGTGGTAGAGGCCGTCGACGCTTCGGAAGTCGGGGATGCCGCTGGCCGTCGAGACGCCCGCTCCCCCGAAGAAGACCATGCTCCCGGCAGCGTCCACGCGCCTCGAGAGCTCAGAGGCTGCCTCTGCCGGATCGGTGATCGTACGTGCCATCGAGCACCACGCCCCTCTCGTCAACCCGTCCCGATGCGGCGCGCCCCGCCTGCACCCATGCACAGGAGGACTCGATGGTTGGAAGACGGGTACCATGTCCCACAACACACCCAGCATGCTAGCACCAGAAGGACCAGGTAGAACATGACCGAGAAACTCGCACCGCTTACCAACAACGTCCATGGCACGGCACTCGTGCTCGAGGGCGGGGGCATGCGGGCCAGCTATACCGCAGGCCTCGTGAACGTCCTTCTCGAGCAGGGAATCTACTTCGACTACGTCTGCGGCATATCCGCGGGGTCGAGCCACACCGTGGACTACCTCTCCCGCGACGCCGACCGCACCAAGCATGCCTTCGTCGAGCTGGGAGGGAGCCCCAACTCGGGTGGCATCCGGACCCTCATGGAGACCGGGCGCTGGTTCGATGCCGACTACGACTATGCCGGCGTGGTCGAGGACGGCACGCTGCCCTTCGACTGGGAGACCTTCCAGGCCAACCCTGCCCGTCTGCGGATCCAGGCCTTCGACCCCGCGACGGGGGCCTCCCCCACCTTCACCCGCGCCGACATGCCGACCCTCGACGACCTCATGCTCCGCGTCCGCGCGGGGTCCACCCTTCCCAAGCTCATGGAACCGGTGCGCATCGAGGACCACGTCCTCTTTGACGGCGGGCTCGGCCAGGGGGCCGGAATGCCGACCCACCTCGCCGAGTCGGACGGCCTCGAGCGGTTCTTCGTGATCTGCTCACGCGAGCCGGGCTACCGCAAGAGGCCGTACGCCGGCGCCGCCCTCCACGGCATCATGCACATGACCGAGGGGATGCCCTACCTCAGGAACGCCCTGCTCACCCGAGCCGAGCGCTACAACGCGGCGCTCGACCACCTTGCCGAGCTCGAGGCCGAGGGACGTGCCTATGTGGTGCGTCCCGACACGATGCCCGTCAAGAGCACCGACCTCAACGTCCCCAAGCTGCAGGAGGCCTATGACCTCGGCCACGAGCAGGGCATGCGCGAGCTGCCGCGTTGGAGGGAGTTCCTCTTCGGGAGCTGCCTGGCGGGACCTTCGCCCAGTGGGGACGCCGAGAGGTACGCGACGTTCGGGAGCGACCCCGCAAGGAGGATGGTATGAGCGACGACCCGGCGAGCAGCCACGAGCTACGACTCGTCTCATGGAACGTGAACGGCCTACGTGCCGTCATGAAGAAGGACCCCGGCTTCGAGGAGGTCTTCGCCAGCCTCGACGCCGACGTGGTCGCCCTGCAGGAGACCAAGCTCCAGGAGGGCCAGGTGGCCCTCGAGCTTCCCGGCTACCATCAGACCTGGAGCTATGCCGCACGTAAGGGATACTCGGGTACGGCCGTCTTCAGCCGCGAGGAGCCGATCTCGGTAATCAACACCATCGGTGACGTCGACGCCGACGACGAGGGCCGTGTCTGTGCCCTCGAGTTCGAACGCTGTTGGTTCGTCGACGTCTACACCCCCAACGCGCAGAACGAGCTCAAGCGCATCGACACGCGCCTGGCCTGGGACGACGCCTATCGTGAATTCCTGTGCGGGCTGGCCCGGAACAAGCCCGTCATCACCTGCGGCGACTTCAACGTTGCCCACGAGGAGATCGACCTCAAGAACCCTGGTCCCAACCGAGGCAACGCCGGGTTCTCGGACGAGGAGCGCACGAGCTTCGGCAAGCTCCTCTCGGCGGGCTTCACCGACACCTTCCGCGACCGCCACCCCGACCTCGAGGGCGCCTATAGCTGGTGGAGCTATCGGTTCCACGCACGTGACACCAACGCGGGCTGGCGCATCGACTACTTCCTGGTCTCGGATGACATCGCACCCAACGTCACGGGCGCCTCCATCCTCGACGAGGTCTACGGGTCGGACCACTGTCCCGTGGAGCTCACGATCGAGCTATAGCCCCGGCGTCCGCCTACCCCAGTGCGGCCGTCCGCACGGCCTCGAAGGTCGCGGCGTCTCGCGTGGCGACGAGCTCCTGGGGAAAGCCGATTCCCTCGAGCATCGCCAATGCCGCAGGGACCTTGCCCACCGATGCGCTGATGTGGGCATCGGTGTTCACGGCGACCATGCATCCCAGCTCGGCGCAGCATTCCGCGATCCTGGTGCAGGGTGCCAGCGAATGGTCCGCCTGCGCGTCCAGGCTGTGCTCGTTGATCTCGATGAGCTTGCCGGCATCGCGCGCGGCACCGACCACCGTGGGCACGTCGAAGTCGACACCCGAGCGCCCGGTGTGCCCGAGGACGAGCACGTTGGAATCTGCCAGGGCAGCGAGGTACATCCGCGTGGTCTGCGCCACCGTGGCGCCCTCGCAGAAGCCGGCATAGTGGATCGACGCGATGGCATAGTCCTGGTCGGGGACCACATGCTCGTAGAGCGTGCGCTCGGTCGCATAGCGGCTGCCCACGATGCTCTCAGGTACGGGGATGTCCCACCCGTAGAGGTGTCCCTCCAGGTCGACGATGTCGGCCTCGACCCCATGGAGCAGGCGCACACCATGCCACACGCGCGGCCAGACCGCCATGTTGACGAAGTACTGGTAGTCACGGATGTCGAAGCCCGTGCCATAGAGCATGCTCGAGAAGTGCTCGGTGTCACCCAGGAGCTCCAGGTCGGCATCGGCAGCGGCACGCACGTTCTCCTCGATGGTCGAGTAGGCATGGCGGGAGTAGAGCGTATGGGTATGGACGTCGCAGCGGTTCTGCAGCATGTGAGAGGGACCTTCCTGTCGGGACTCCCTCGAGTATGGCAGCAACCGCGCGAGCGCGCGAGGTCCCTACCGATACTGGGCGGCGAGCGCCTCCCAGGCAGGCATGGACCCCTCGATGGTGGCCTTGCTCACGCAGTAGCCCACGCGCACCCAGCCACCACAGCCGAAGGAGTCCGACGGCACCGGCAGGAGCTCGAGGGCCTTCGCGCGCTCGAAGAAGGCGTTGGCATCGGGCTCGAGCGCGCGCACCCACAGATAGAAGGCACCCTGGGGCTCGATGTAGTCATAGCCCAGGCGCGTGAGGCCACTCGTCAGCGCGACACGATTCTCGGCATAGGCGGCGACATCGGCGGGCACGTCCACGCAGTCGATGATGACATGCTGGAACAGGGCCGGGGCGCACACGAAGCCAAGGGCGCGGCCGGCGCCAGCCACAGCCGACACCAGCTGGTCATGCTCGGGGTTGGTGGGGGGCACGAGGGCCCAGCCGATGCGCTCGCCCGGAAGCGACAGCGACTTCGAATACGAGTAGCACACGACGGTGCGCCCGTAGATGCCCGGCACCCACGGCACGTCCGCGCCGTAGGTGATCTCGCGATAGGGCTCGTCCGAGATGAGGTAGATGGGATGGTTCCTCTCGGCCGAGGCGGCCTCGAGGGCGGAGGCCAGGTCGGCGAGGTTCTGCGCCGAGTAGACGGCGCCCGTGGGGTTGTTGGGCGAGTCGATGATCACGGCTGCGGTGCGGTCCGTGATAGCGGCTGCCACGGCGGCGACGTCGACCTGGAAGGTCTCGAAATCGGCCATGACCTCCACGCAGGTGGCATCGCAGGTCTCGATCCAGACGCGATACTCCGGGAAGTACGGGGCGATGACGATGACCTCGTCGCCCGGGTTGGTGATGGCATGGAGCGTGATCGAGATCGAGGCGGCGGCACCGCAGGTGACATAGAGGTCGGCCGGGTCATAGGTGCAGCCGGCCTCGCCGCCGAAGCGGCGGTTGAGCGAGCCGGCGATGGCGGCGCGGCACTCGGGCAGGCCGTTCGCCGGCGTGTAGCTGTGGAGCTTGGCAGCCGGCAGGGTCGCTGCACGCTCGATGGAGCGACGGACCTCGTCGGGAGCAGGGACGGATGGGTTACCCAGCGAGAAGTCAAAGACCTTGTCGGCACCGATCTGGGCCTTCCGGGCACCGCCATAGGCCGCGATCTCGCGGATGGACGACTTCGATGCGCCGTAGGCATACATCTTCTGGTTGATCACAGGGGCCTCCCGAGGTCGAACGCGAGGTCGGGGCGAACCGCCCCGACCTCGATGTCTGCATGGTGGGTCGTGTGGGCCTCGAACCCACGACCTTGGGATTAAAAGTCCCCTGCTCTTCCAACTGAGCTAACGACCCGTGCGTCTGTCACATGCTACCACGGCGTCGGGCGGCCGGCCGCCACGGACACGCCTACTCCCAGGCCCACTGCCCGTGGACGAAGACCGGTACCTCCTCGCCGGTGGCCTTGATGCCCGTGATGGCGAGGTCGTCGGTCCCGATCATGAAGTCGACGTGCGTGTGGCTGTGGTTGACGCCGCGCTCCAGCAGCTCGTCCTCGGTGAGGTCGTAGCCACCCTCGTAGCACTCGGGGAAGCCGGTCCCCAGCGCCAGGTGGCAGCTCGCGTTCTCGTCATAGAGGGTGCTGTAGAACAGGAGGTCGCTCTCGCGGATGGGGGTGTTCTTGGATATGAGCGCGCACTCGCCGAGGCGGCACGACGAGTCGTCCGTCTCGATGATGTGGCGCAGCACGTCCTGACCCTGGCCCGCGGCATACTCCACGACACGGCCGCCCTCGAAGCGGAGCCAGAAGTCGCGGATGACGGAACCGTCATGCACGAGGGGCATGGCCGCGTGGACCACGCCGTCGGCACGGAGCCGGTCGGGGCTCGTGAAGACCTCCTCGGTGGGGATGTTGGGGAAGAACTTATGCCCGGCCGTGGTACGGCCGCTGCCACCCTCCCAGACATGCCCGGCCGTCATGCCGATCGTGAGGTTCGTGCCGTTGGCAGCCTGGTAGTGCAGGGCGTCGAAGTGGTTGCCGTTCATCATGCGCTTGGCCTTCTCGAAGGCGGCGTCATGCGTGGCCCAGGCATCGGCCGGGTCGTCATCCACGCGCGACACGTCCAGGATGGCCCGCCAGAGGCGCAGCATCGCCTCGGAGTCGGAGAGGTCCGGGAAGACCTTGCGCGCCCACGGGAGCTGCGGCACACCGATGATGGACCACGCGTTCTGGTTGAAGTCGAGGCCATGGCGCCAGACCTTGCATGAGGCGTTGCGCACGCGACTGGCCGTGGCAGGCTTCACGGGGTCTATCCCCTTGAGCCCGTCGGGGTCATCACCGTCGATCCAGAGGAAGCAGGCACCCTGGGCGGCGAGCGAGTTCATCTGCTCGACCTTCCATGAGGGGCAGGTCTCGAAGTAGCTCGTCGGGCAGCTCTGGAACTCGAGGCGGCGCAGGACGTCATCCGTCCAGATCACGGTGACGTGAGACGCCCCTGCCTTGTATCCCTCGGATACCACCAGGCGGCAGAAGTCGGCCGCGCCGACCGGTGCCGTGATGACGAGCTCCTGGTCCTTCTCCACGGCGACGCCCTGCCTCACGGCAAGCCTCGCATAGGCACGCACGCGGTGTTCGAGCGAGCGCATGGCGGCATCGCACTCTGCATCAGACATCGGTATCTCAACCATCTGGGTCGGTCCTCCTTTGCGCCTCGGCGCATAGAGCCTCATCGTCGCCCGTCCGCTCTGGACGGGCGGTCCTGCGGGCCCCGGCACGTCCCCTGGGGGTCTCCCGCATGGCAGCTTGTACCCTATCATCCATGTGGGAACCTGACATGCGCGAGCGGTCGTGATTCAGCAGCGAAAGAGCGTGGGATCGTCCGCCGCCGAGTCCTCTCCCAGGCAGAAGCCGAGGGCACGGGCGAGGGGGACCGCCAGCATCGAGGCATCACCGAGGACGACGGCCGGCACCACGTAGACCTTCCGCCAGAACGTCCGGTCACGCGCCATGAGGCAGGCATAGGCATAGAAGTCACGCGTGACCTCGACCGGGATTCCACGCGCCGCATACCAGCCGGGAATCGAGGACACGCCCGAGTCCGCGAGGAACTCCCTTGCCTCCCCGCACCCGGCCATCGGATACGGGGGGATGTCATAGCCCTCGTGACGGGCGACCTCCCAGATGAGCATCTCCCCTGCAGGGAAGAAGGCAAGGTCCCCACCCGCGACCTCGAGGGAGAGGGCCATGAGTGCGTCAGGCGATACGGCCTTGGGCAGGTGAGGGCTGACGCCGACATCCCCGGCCTCACACCCCCAGCGGGCAAGACGCGCCAGGACCTCGCGCACGAGCGGCTCCACCATGACCTCGCTTCCGTCCCCACGTCCGGAACCGACCGATATGAGACGGGCCCCTTTCGGGGCCCGAGGCTGTTCTTGGAGCGGGCAACGGGATTCGAACCCGCGGATGATGGCTTGGGAAGCCATTGCCTTACCACTTGGCGATGCCCGCACGTGGCAGATTCTATCACAGCGCGACAACGCCGGGTCCTGCCATGCCCCCGGCGCCGGTTGAGGCCTTACGACCTCCTGATGGCCTCGCAGACCACCTGGGCGACGGCGTCGACCTGACGGGCGTCGATCTGGTCGGAGACGTCATCCGCCGTATGCGAGAGGGCCGGCGAGCCTCCGCGGCCGGTGCCCATCACCGTGATGGCACGTACCGACTTGCGCATGGCAGGCGTCGCGTCGGTATCGCCCCAGGAGTGGTCGATCTTGTCGAGAGGGACATGGAGCGCATCGGCCGTGCGGGTCACGAGGCCCACCAGGCGGCGGTCGGCGCGACGACTCAGCGTGGCACCCTCGCGCGTGAGCACCGCGAGGTCACCCGCCCCCACGCAGTCGAGGTTCACGAGGAAGGCCCCACGGATGTCACGGCGGTGCTCCTCGAGGAATGCCTTCATGCCCGCATGGTCGAGTGCGGAGGCTCCCGTGGCCACGAACCAGATGTCATGGCAGACGAGCTGGTCGTCACCCATGTGCAGGATCTCGTCACGGAGGTCGTCAGGGTCGGGCTCGTCGGCAGTGTCGCGCAGGTCGGCCGAGACGGCCGCCCCGCCCTTCCAGTCGGAGGGATGCCTGCGGGCACCATGCTGCTCGGCATCGTCCTCGGACGCGAGGTTCTCCCACGAGCCGATCTGACGACCGTCCTTCTTGGCGTCATAGTCGTCGCCGACGCCGAGCCAGTCGCCCATCGAGTCGTCATCGCTGGACTTCTTGGCCTTGTGGCCGAAGAGGTGATGCTTGCGCGAGGGCTCCTCCTCGGGTGCCGGCACGGCAGCGGCCCCACGAGACGCAGATGGGCTCACGACGCCGATGTCGTCCGAGACACGAGGCTCCATGGGCTCGTCGTCGGTCGGGGGGATGGGTGCATAGAGCTGGGTGGAGCCAAGGTCGACCCCGCCGTCGATCCGCTGCGGGGAAGGCATCTGCGAGAGCGTCGGGCGCGTGGGGTCGTCAGCCGTGGAGGCCGAACCCCCGCGCGGCGAGAAGCCCACGACATTGCCGCCGGCAGGCTGGTCACCCTCGTCGGCGTCGATCCTGGGGAGCGGACGGGAGGAGGCCAGGGGGTCCGGGTCGTCCGTCTCGGGGTTCGGAAGGTCGAAGAGGACCGCCCTGCGTGCGACGTTGGCAGAGGCCGGGTGGAAGCTCGACGTGCCCCAGCTCGGGTCGTCGACAGCCGCGGCCGCCGGCATGTCCTGCACGGGCATGGGCTTGGTAGCCGAGGGGTCGTCGTGCGGCATCGCATCGAGGCCGCTCGTGTCCTTGTCGAACTCATCGCCGGGGTCCTCGTCCATCGAGAGGGACAAGGCGTCGATCGGAAGCGTCGCAGAGGAGTCCGTCGGTACGGACACGGCAGGTTCAGCGGGCTCTGCGGCCATGGCGGGCTCACCAAGCTCTGTGTCCTCGGATGGTGGCTCTTCCTCGTCCGTCTCCTGGGCATCCCCCTCTGGCACAGTCGCAGACGCGGATGGGAGCGGTGCCGCCGACGTGGTGTCATCAGGTGCGGGGGCCGACGAGCCGAAGGCATAGGAGTCGACGGAGTCGCGGCCGTCCATGGTGGGGAGCGAGATGAGGCCAGGGATCAGGGGGTCGCCCTGCCCGTCCGCCACGGTCTGTTCGGGAGAGGCCGCCTCGTCCTGGGCAGAGGTCTCGGGATGCGAGTCGTCATCGTTCAGGACGTCGTCCACGGGAACCCCGCCCTGCCATTGCACCTCATCCTGCCGCGGTGCGGACGCGCCGCGCTCCGCCTTCTTGGCCTCTGCGGTCTCCTTGGCCTTGCCGGCCGCCACACGCACCTTGCCAGCGAACGAGGACATGAGCGAGCGGCCCTTGTGGGCGACCATGACGACCTTGTCCTTCGCCTCGCCCGCGACCTCCTTGGCATGTTCGGTATCGAAGCCCCTGCCAGAGTTCTCCTGGGCCAGGGCATCGTCATAGGCATTCTCGTAGGAGGCGTCGACCACGTCGTCGTCAGGCCTGCCGATGCGGCCCACGTCGACACGCGGCCTCCTCGAGGGCGAGAGGAACGAGGGCATCGGCGGCTCGATGGGCTCAGGCTCGGCAGGCTCGGACTCGACAGGCTCGGCCTGCTCGGGCACGTCCTGTGCCGCAGGAGCCGGCACCACGGGAGCCGGCGTCCTGAGATAGGAGATCTCACAGTCCGCGGGAAGCATCCCGATCGACTCGATGACGGCACGACCATGACGGACGGACGGTGCCTCGCGATCGGAGGGCGAGGAGGGAACCGGCTCGCCCACGGCAGACGGCGCGGGCTCATACGAGGAGGGAACCGCTGCGGGAGTCGGAGCCGCCTGCGACACGACCTGCGGCTGGAGCTCCTGGTAGGGAGCATCGTAATCGTCATAGTCGTCGGTCAGGAGAGCCGAGTCGACCTCGTCCTGCCCGTCAGGATACTGGTCCGTGGGCGCGGGGGCCATCGGGGCGGGCTCAGGACGGTCCGGCGCCTCCGGCACGTCATCGGCAGCAGGACGGACGACGTTCAGGACGGAGAGGAGCGCTGCGACCGAGGCCTTGTTGTCGTTGGCACCGTCGGTGCAGGGAAGGATGCGGTTGGCGATCTGCGAGACGCCCACGAGCGCGGGTGGGATCGACGCCACGACGGCGACGACCCACGAGACCACATGGACGGCGGTGGGAAGGGCACCGATGGCGGCGACGATGGCGGCGATGCCTGCCACGGGCACGCAGACGGCGCAAGAGCGGCGGATGAGGCCTTGGTACGGCGAGAGGACCTTGTTGGACAGCAGGTCCTCGCGAGGGGTGTCATAGTGGGCGACCACCACGATGGGGCGGTTCCCCTTTGCGACGAGGTCTCCGGTGGCACGATGCACGGCGATGACGTTCTGGCTCTTCGACGTGCCTCCGATCGAGGAGAGCACGCTATGGCCGAGCCGGTCCATCAGGAGCAGCACGAAGGAGACGAGGGCAAGGAGAAGTCCCACGAGCCCCACGGCTCCCGAGATGCCCGAGAGGATGGTGCCCACGAGCAGCACGACGCCACAGACCGCATAGGGAAGACGCCCCAACCTGCCCGCGTCGAACTCCTGTAGCTCGGGCTCGAGACCATGCGCCGCGAAGAGCTCGGAGATCCCCTGCGCGAAGGAAAGCTCCTCTTGGCTGGCGGCTGGCGCGATGTCCACCTGCGAGTCGAGGTAGTCCAGATAGTCCACGGTCTTCCCCATCGATTTCATCCTCCAAGGAACAATGGCGTCGGCCAAGTCGGTGTTATCTGATGAGTATACGTCTAACATGCGAGAATACGTGCTAGTCACACGATATGGCCTCATGGGGCCAGGACGGAGGGACATGGCAGGGCACACGGACGCCTTCGACGAGGAGCCTCCCCCACAGCTCAACAGCGACGACGAGCAGGCACGCCGCATCGCAGCGCTGCTCATTGACCTCTCGAACACGACCGGCCCGGTCTCGACGGCCGAGCTCGCACGGCGCTATCACTCGGACGCCGCACGCTCGTCCTGGGACAAGCTCGTCTCCCGCGACATGGAGGCCCTTGCACGATGCGGGCTCATCGTTCGACGCTGCGGGCACGACGAGGGTCGAGGAACCCTCTGGAGGGTCGATGACGAGGCCTCATTCGCCGACGTCCGTGGTTTGGACCAGGCAGATGCCCGCGCGCTCTCCTGTGCGCTCGACACCCTGGTCGGTGACCCTTCGTTCGCCTGGTCCGACGAGCTGCGCATCGCGCTCGCGAAGCTGAACCGCCACTTCTCGCCGCACGAGGGGATCGCGGGTCCCGAGCCTGCCCATCCCCGACAGGGCCGCGCCGTCTCCACCATGGCCGCGGCGTTGGCCGACAGCCGTGCGGTGGACCTCAGCTATCGCACGGCCAAGGGAGACGAGATCAGCCGTCGGGTGGCACCCTATGGGTTCTTCGGGCTGCGCGGGCACCTCTACTTCGTCGCACCACGCATCGAGGGCGACCGTGTCATCGAGGGCACCTGCAGGGACTATCGGGCCGACCGCATCGTACGGGCGACCGAGGCCAAGGGAGCGGGCGCGGGCTTCGTGGTCCCTGCAGACTTCGACGTCAGGGACCACCAGCTCCTCCCCTTCCAGATCGGTGACGGAAGGGACGTCGAGGCGGTTTTCCTCGTACCCGACGAACGGCTCCGGGACGTCCGCCACGACGCCATCGGCAAGGGGAGCTTCTCGACCAGCCGGCCCACGGATGGGACGTCCACCTGGAAGGTGTCAGCTCGTGACCTCGCGGCAGCGGCAAGCTGGTCGATCCTCGAGGGCATCGTGCCGACGGCACCTGCAGCCCTCGTGCATGAGCGCAGACGGCTCCTCCAGGGAGCGGCGGCGCTCGTCCCAGGCCACGTCGGGGCTCGAGCGAGCCGACCCGTGCGAGAGGCACCATCCACGGCGCCGCAGCGGGGACGCCGGGGTGGCACGGAGACGTCACGGCTCATGGCAGCCCTCATAGGGTCCCTCGACGACGCCGGCGACGAGATCAGCGCACCAGTGGTGGCAGCCCGTCTCGACGTGAGCCTCGCCCAGGCCGAGAAGCTCCTCTACCTCATCGAGACCACCACGACGGATGCCGACGCGACGCTTCCCGTCTACGCCGATGATGCAGGGACCACCCTCGGGCTTCTCTCGGACTCCGGCGTGAGGGGCAGGCCCTTGCGCCTCTCGCGGCACGAGGCGAGGGCCCTTCTCGCAGCACTCGACTACCTCGGCATGCCCGAGGACGACCGGACGCGGCAGGCCATCATGACCTCCCTTGCGCCCCGGCACGCCGATGCCGACGAGCTCGACGCGCTCGTCTCGCCCTGCGGCACCACGGGCGTGGCCAGCGTCGTGGAGACCTGCTCGCGCGCGATCGTCGGCCACAGGCTCCTGGGGTTCTCATACCGTGGCTCCGTCGACGTGTCGCCACAGCCGCGGCGCGTGGAGCCGCGCCTGGTGAGGCAGGCGGACGGGACCTGGTACCTCGAGGCGATTGACCTCGACCGCGCGGCAGTGCGGACGTTTCGCTGCGACCGCATGGACAGCCTCGACGATGCGGGGCCGGCAGGCGACGCACCGACGGGGGGCGCTCCTACGGACGAGAGGGAACAACGGCTCGTGACCCTGACCTTCTCGGACGAGCGATATCTCTCGATGTTCGAATGGCCTGGCCTCGAGCAGGTCGGGACGACCGCCGAGGGGCGCGTCGTGGCGACGATCGCCTGGTACGGGACCAGCTGGCTCGTGAGGTCCCTCTGCGCGTGCGGGGGCGACGTCACCGCCGACGATCCAGGCCTCGTGAGCCTCGTCGACGCATGGGCCCTCGAGGCCCTCGAGGATGCGGGGCCCTCGGACGGCGTCAGCCCTCATGCTCCTGACGCCAGGTCCTGATGAACTCCCCGACCTCGGAGGCCGGAAGCGTCGACTGGTCATGCGTCGGCAGCGAGCGCGTGAAGGCGCTCCCGTAGCGCTTGGTGACCAGACGCGAGTCCGCGAGCACCAGCACGCCCGTGTCCGAGGACGTGCGGATGAGGCGGCCCGCAGCCTGCTTCACCGAGATGACCGACTCAGGCAGGGAGTATCGCCACCAGGCACGGGGCTCGCGGGCGTCCCGCTCCCGTGAGAGCGGGTCGTTGGGACTCGCGAAGGGAAGCCTCGGTATCACGACGCAGCGAAGCGTGTCCCCTGCGGCATCGAACCCCTCCCAGAACGAGCGTAACGCCATGAGCGACAGGTGGTCCTCCGAGAGAAACCGCTCGCGCACCTGGCGGACCGATGCCTGACGGTCCTGACAAGCGAGCTCCAGGCCCTTCTCGGCCAGCCGCGGTGCGAGCTCCCCGTAGGCACGCTCCATGTCGCGACGTGCCGTGAAGAGGGTGAGCACCGAGCCGTCCATGGCCACGTGCACGTCGAAGAGGAGGTCGACGAGCGAGGAGGCGTAGAGGGGGTCACGCGGATCAGGGAGGTCGCTGCAGACGACCACGCCCATATGGTCGTCGAAGTCATAGCTGGAGTCGAGGCGCACGTCCCGGTGCATGCCCGGGCCGAGCCTGTCGAGGCCGACGGCATGGTCGAAGTGGGAGAAGTCCTCTCCCACCGCGATCGTGGCCGAGGTGAAGGTGACGCTCCTCATCTCGGGAAGCCAGCGCTCGGAGAGCTCTGCACCCACGTCGAGCTTCTCCGCCACGAGGCGCTCGGTCCCGATGCGGGCCGTGGAGCGCGAGAGCTGCGCCGAGAAGACATACGAGTCATCCTCCCCTGACTCCACGAGGCGCAGGGCGCCGAGGAGCTCCCGCAAGGTGCAGGTGGCGTTATCGAGGTCGGCGCTGGGGTTCTTGACGGCATCGGCCAGGGAGGCCGATGCGGCGTCGAGGGCCGTCACGCATGCGTCGAGGCGGTCCGCGAGAGCATGCGAGGCCTCCGCCACGGCGGCCCATTCGGGCGTGGCACGCACGTCGGGGCCTATCCAAAGTTGGATGGAGTCATACCCGTTGCTCGAGCCGGCAACAGCCGAGAGGCCACGTATCGCGTCGAAGAGGTCGGCCGACGAGACCTGGGCGCGCGAGACGAGGCCCGCCGCCTTGGTGAGCAGGCCGCAGACGAGGGTCGACGCCTCGGTGTCGGAGGCCTGGGCCATGAGCGAGTGGATGGCTCCGGTCCTCACGCCTCCCAGGGCCTCGAAGGCGGCCTTCGCGCGCTCCGCCGAGACCTCGGCGGCCCACTGGCGGCGTGCCTCGGCCTCGAAGCCGTGGGCCTCGTCGATGACCCAATGGCGGATGGGTGGCAGGATCTTGCCATCGGCCTCGACGTTCCTCAGCAGCAGGGAGTGATTGGTCACCACGACGTCGGAGGCCGAAGCCCGCCGACGTGCGCCGTGCAGCATGCATCCATCGGGATAGTACGGGCAGCGATGGTGCGTGCATTCGTTCGAGGTGACCGTGAGCATCCTACGGGGGACGCACCTCCACCTGATGCCGAGGCCGTCAAGGTCCCCGTCGACCACCTGCGCGGCATAGGCATATGTGGTCGCGATGGCCGTGAGCATCTCGGCCTTGGCCCCACGGGGCGCACGACCCCTCGAGCTCGGGGGGTCAGGCAGGTCGGCCAGGCAGGCACGCTCCAGGCGACGCAGGCAGGGATAGTGGTCGTATCCCTTGAGGGCGCAGAAGGTGAGGCCGCCGGGCACCTGCGCGGCAAGTGCCGGAAGCTCGTGCGAGACGAGCTGATCGGTGAGGGCGTTGGTCTTGGTGGCCACGCCAACGGTGATGTCGTTGGCCTTGGCGAACTCGGACAGGGGCAGCAGGTATGCGACCGACTTGCCCACGCCCGTTCCAGCCTCGATGGCACGGTGGGTACTCGTCGAGAGCGCCATGCGTACCTCCTCCGCCATGGCGACCTGCTCCGGCCGAGGTTCGTAGTCCGCATACATCCTGCCGACGACCCCGTCGGACGAGAAGCCCGCCGCCACGTCGGCCGCCGACGGTGCCACGAGGTCATGGTGCAGGCCCTCGACGTCCTTATGGGGCGTCATGCCGATCTGCGCGTCCGTCGCAAGCTGCTTGCGCACGGCCACGAGCGAGAGCGGGGCGCCGGCGCTCTCGAGGGCGAGGTGCGACAGGATCGGCCGATAGGCCCACTCGACCTCAGGGTGCATGTCGGCGAGGAGGCCGAGCATGCCTTCGGGCAGGTGCACGAGCCCACAGAGGATGATCCGCCACATGCCTGCCAGGGCGTCGACGTCGTCCATGGCCCGGTGCGACACCGATGCGCATCCGAAGGCCTCGGCCATGGCCGAGAGGCGATGGTTGGCAAGCGCGGGAAGGGCGATCCTCGAGAGTGCCAGGGTGTCGACCCAAAGGTCGCTCACCTCACGACCTCCGGGGACCTTCTCGACGAAGGTACGGTCGAACGTCGCGTTATGCGCGAGCACCGGGTCTCCGCCCACGAAGCCCGCCAGGTCACTGACGACCTTCCGGGCGCCTTCTGCCCCGCTGACATCCTCGTTCGTGATGCCGGTGAGTCGCTCGATCTCTGGGGGTATGGGCGAGCTCGGACGTACGAGCGCATGGAATCGGCCGGTCACCTCACGCCCCGAGAGACGGGCGGCAGCCACCTCGATGAGCTCGCAGTTCGAGAAGGACAGCCCTGTCGTCTCGGTGTCGAGCACGACGACGTCCTCCTCGAGAAGCCCGAATTCACGGGTACGAGCCTCATCTGCGAGTCCAAGGTAGGTGTCCCTCACCGATTGCGGGATACCTGGGATCATGAGGTCGTCCACGGTCATGCCCTTGTCTGTTCCCACGTCAGCAGGCACCCCTCTGAAGATGGTCCACCATGGCTCGACCGACGTCCTTGCATGGCACGGCCTGCCCGTCGCGACGATTGTGATGGCCAAGGCTCCCGTCCATGTGGCTCATGCGGTACTCCTTACGTGGGGACGTTCGTGCGCTAGACTCAGGAGTCGAGGATACCCCACGAGCCGTTCGGCTTTCGAGACAGGAACAGCATGCAGACGAACAAGAAGGTCGACGGCAGCGCTCCCAGCACGTCGACCAGGCACAAGGTCGACCTGAGGGGCCTCTCCCACGAGCAGCTCCAGTCACTCGTGGAGGGGCTCGGGCTACCGTCCTTCCGCGCCAAGCAGATCGAGGAATGGGTCCTCGTCAAGCATGTGACCTCCTTCGACGAGATGACCAACCTGCCGAAGGCCCTCCGTGAGCAGCTCAGCGCCACGGCCACCCTCGGTGGGCTCGAGGAGGTCGCACGTCAGGCCTCGGTGGACGGAAGCAAGAAGTACCTCGTTCGCTTCTCGGACGGGACGAGCGTCGAGTGCGTAGGCATGCCCAACCGCAACCGCCTCGCCGTCTGTGTGTCGACCCAGGCCGGCTGCAGGATGGGATGCGCGTTCTGCGCGACCGGCGCGAGCGGCTTCGAGCGGTCGCTCTCGGCCGATGAGATCTATGACCAGGTCGCTCATGTGGCCGATGACTTCGGGACCCGCGCCACGAGCGTCGTGCTCATGGGACAGGGCGAGCCCTTTGCGAACTATGATGCCTCGCTCGCTGCCATGCGCCTGCTCAACTCCCCCGAGGGGGCCGGCATCGGTGCGCGCCACATCACGGTCTCGACCTGCGGAATCATCCCCATGATCAGGAGGTTTGCCAGGGAGCCCGAGCAGTTCACCCTCGCGGTCTCGCTCCACTCCGCGATTCAGTCGACCCGCGACCAGCTCATGCCTGGGGTCAAGAAGTACTCGCTCATGCGCCTCTATGACGCCATGGGCGACTATACCGACCGGACCGGGAGACGCCCAAGCTATGAGTACGCCCTCATCTCGGGTGTCAACGACACCGAGGACCAGCTTGCCGCGCTCTGTGACTTCTGCCGCGGCACGCTCGCACATGTGAACCTCATCCAGCTCAATGACTGCCCTGGGTCCAAGCTCAAGCCATCGACCGACGAGCGCGCGGAGCAGTTCGTACAACGCCTCACATCCGTCGGAGTCGAGGCCACGGTCAGGAACTCCCGGGGACAGGACATCGACGCCGCATGCGGACAGCTCCACCAGAGGGTCATGCGGTCAAGGTAGGACCCGGCTCACGTCCTCCATATGCAGCAGAACGGCCACCGAAATCGCAAGCACCTCGGTGGCCGTTCTGCTGTTCATACATCGTGGAACGAACATATGTTCGTATCGTCTTGCCAATCAGTACCCGAGCGACTCCCACTGACTTGCTACCCATGCCTGGTTGCGCTCGGTCTCCTGGGCTGATTCCGAAGAAGGCACGCCTTGGCAGACCTGTGAGGACATCTTCGTGACAAAATCCTTCGTCGTCGCGCAAAGTGAGGAGACTTGTGATCGCGCACCATCATCAAGCAGATACCTGTATGCGACCACGAAGCCACCGACAATGACTCCTGCCGTGAGGGCAGAGCGTAGGAACCTAGACATGTGGTTCACTCCTCCCCCATAGCCAGGCCAAGGATCGACTGACAAATTCGCTCGAGGTCATCCTCGTCGGTGAACTCTATCTCAATCTTGTTGTGCCCTCTTGTCTGTCGTACCTTGACGGGCGTATCCAGACTCGTTCGAAGTTGGCGCGCTGCCCGCTTATATGACTGGGGAGCGACGGGACGAGGCTTCTTTGGGGCGTCCATGCCAGAGAACAGCGGTGCGAGGTTTTCTGTCTGACGGACCGTCAGATTTTCCTGCACGACCTTCTGTGCGAGCTTGCTGCGGCCCTCCTCGGAAGAAACTGCAAGGATCGCACGAGCATGGCCTGCTGTGATGCTCCCATCAGCCATCATGTTCTGAACGTCCTCGGGAAGGTCGAGAAGTCTGAGCGTGTTGGCGACGGCCGAGCGTGACTTCGAGAGAATCTGCGCCAGAGCCTCTTGTGTGAGGTTGTCCCGATCTATGAGCTGTCGGTAACCCTGAGCCTCTTCTATTGGATTGAGATCACTCCTCTGGAGGTTCTCGATCAGCGCGAGTTTGAATACCTCATCGTCAGAGATTTCCCTGATCACAACTGGAATCTCTTTGAGCTTCGCTATCTTGCTTGCCTGATAGCGTCGCTCGCCAGCCACGATCTCATACGTTGATCCCTTCTTGCGCACCAGGATAGGCTGAAGGACACCGTTCTTCTCTATCGAGTCTGCGAGTTCTGACAATGCCTCGTCATCGAAGTTCTTGCGAGGCTGGTTGGGGTTTGGTTTGATCTTGGCAATCGGAAGGGTGGCGTCCGGAGTGATGTCCCCTACCTCTGCCGCCGATTCACCCATGAGAGCGTCAAGACCACGTCCAAGTCCTGCTTTCTTAGCCACGACGTATCACTTCCTTGGCGAGTTTCGTATAGGCCGTTGCGCCTTTGTTCATATGCGCGTACATGGTGATCGGAAGGCCATGGCTCGGTGCTTCCGAGAGCTTGACGCTGCGCGGTATGACCGTCTTGAACATCTGGTTCCCAAAGTACTTCTTGACTTCGGAGACGACGTCATTCGATAGGGTCGTCCTGCTGTCATACATGGTCATGAGCACACCGAACACCTCGAGCCCAGGGTTAAGACGGGATTTCACCATCTTCATGGACTCGAGGAGCTTCGTTACACCCTCAAGGGCATAATACTCACACTGGATTGGGATGAGTAGGCTATCTGCTGCAACGAGTGCATTGATGGTGAGGAGGCCCAGTGACGGAGGGCAGTCAATGAAGACATAGTCAAACTCATCCTTCACCCGTGCGATGATGCCCTTGAGAATTCCCTCCCGGGCCATGCTCGACACGAGCTCAATCTCCGCTCCTGCGAGCTGTATCGTCGCAGGTATCACGAATACATTCGGCTCAGGTGTCTTCTGTATGAGGTCTTCCATGGGATACTCGTGCAGAAGTGCATCGTAGATGTCGTATTCGAGAGACTCTTTGTCGATGCCGTAGCCGCTTGTCGTATTCCCTTGTGGATCGAAGTCAACGACGAGTACCTTCATCTTGGCCTCGCCGAGGGCCGCTGAGAGGTTAATGGCAGTCGTTGACTTACCGACCCCACCCTTTTGGTTGATGATCGCTATCGTCTGTGCGTCTTTGGATGGTTTTCCGCGCTTGACCTTTGAAATGTCCACCGTGTCTCCTGTGTGTTCTGGTAATCCTAGAGACACTATGACACACTCCTTGAGTGTTTCACGTGAAACACTCTCTATCTCATCTCAGATAGCTCATGGGCAGCACACATTCTCACGGGAAATATCACCTACCTTGATGAATACCTCACTTTGTAGTGAATCTATTCCCCTAGTGGGTGCTTCTTTGCTTCCCCCACTTGTCTCGGCAGTCGTATCGATGGCTTTCGGCACTTCTTGAGCAGAATGATTTCACGGTGGGCATTCGAATCCGGAAGCTCAGATGTTTCACGTGAAACAATCTCAAGTCCGCAAATCGATGCCGCCTGTTCCCCTTGTGCCAACTCATCATCAGAGAGCCTCCCCTTGGTGACGAGAAGCGATCCGCCTGCCATAAGAAGGGGAGAGGCGTATTCACAGAGGATCCCGAGGGGAGCGACTGCACGGGCGACCACGACTCCGAATTCCCCCTTATGGCTGAGGGCATAGTCCTCAGCCCTCTTGGAAGTCACATCTAGTTGATTGCCGAGTCCAAGCTCAGAGATGAACTCACTACATGCCACGACCTTCTTGTGCACGGAGTCCATAAGGACACCGGGACGCCCCGTCATGATTGCGAGGGGGATCCCTGGAAACCCTCCACCCGTTCCAATATCAACGAAGCGCCCCCTGGTAATCTGGAAACTCTTCAACATCATGAGCGAGTCTATGACATGAAGGTTTACGGCCTCCTTGGAATCCTTGATACCAGTGAGGTTCATTACCTTGTTCTTCTCGAGCATCAGAGCGAGATGACCAAGAAGAAGATCACACTCACGATCAGTGAGGTCTATCCCTATGGAGGAAGCCTGCTCGACGAGCTCGACCCTACGTTCCTCATGGGGGTCAAAGGATTGCAAAACAGCCTCGACAGTATCGCAGGTATCCATGGTTCCCTTTCCCACTACACTTAATGCTCTGCCAAAAAGTCTTGTGTCGTGAACTCTTGTCATGAAAAAGGGGAGCCCACGGCTCCCCAATGGTATTACCTTATGACAGATGAGTTAGCCATCATGCCTGACTGAGGTGATGATGACATGGCGATCGGCATCCTCACCCTCAGAATGAGTGGTAACATCCCCATCCTCACGAAGCGCGATATGTACGAGACGACGCTCATAGGCATTCATAGGAGAAAGGCTGACAGACCCACCTTGCTTCTTGGCACGGTCTGCAGCGGAGCGTGCAATCCCTTGGACCTTCTCGCGACGACGGCTCTTATAGCCCTCGATGTCTACCACCACAGGATAATGGAAGCCCAGCTGCTTGCTCATGAGCGAACTCACGATCTGCTGCAGGGCATCGAGCGTGCGACCATGCCTTCCAATGAGAATGGCAAGGTCCCCACCGTTGATGTCGAGGATGAGCTCGCCCTCGTCACCATCATACTCATCAATGCTCGAATCGTTTTCACCGAAGCACGAGAGAAGGGACTCTACGATCGTCACACCTGCATCAGCAATCGCGTCGAGCTCGTCATCCGTGAGGTCGGTACCAGCCTCATACTTCTCACGAATGGATGAGAAGTCCGGGGAGGCAGCTGCCTCGACCTCCTCGGGACCATCCTCGCTAGGGACAGGGGCATCTGTCTCCGTACCCTCTAGATCATCTTCGTTCTCAACCATGGGATACCTCCTCGGAGCCCTACAGGACCTTTGGCTCTCGCGCTCGTGCTAGTTCTTCTTGTGCGGGCGGTTCTTCTTCTCCTTGCGGACGACGTCGACCTGCACAGGCTGCTCTGCAAGCCGCTTGGCCTCGTCCTCCTTGACCTTGTCCATGACCCGGCGAGTGATGAAGAGCTGCTGTACCGCTCCCCAGGCCGCGGACGTGTCGTAATACAGCACGACACCGACAGGGACGCTCCAGCCGAACCACATCATCATGGCTGCCATGACGATGCCCATGATGCGGGTCTGTTGGGCCTGCTCGGGCGAGGTCTGGTTCATGAGCATGGGGATGAGCGTGAGGACACCGAAGAGGACGTCCAGGAGGATGTAGACCCAGGCACCCGTCCACCCCATGGATGAGATGGCTCCCGAGACCGAGTTGCTCAGGGAGTCAAGGATGTTGAAGAAGCATGCCTCGGCAGGAATCTTGTTCTGAAGCACCTGGAACAGTGCAAAGAAGATAGGCATCTGGAGCAGCATGGGGAGACAACCACCGAGCGGGTTGAACTTGTTCTCGGAGTAGAACTTACGCATCTCCTCGGACTGCTTCGTGGGATCGTCAGCATAACGCTCCTGGATCTCCATCATCTTGGGCTGCAGAGCCTGCATCTTGGCCGACGACCTCGTCGACTTGACCGTGAGAGGCGTCAAGGCGAGACGAATGATGAAGGTGAGGAGGATGATGGCAAGTCCCCAGTCACCGACGAAGTTCGCGATCCATTGCAGGATCATCGTCAGGAAGTCAATGAACCAGTCCCACATAGCTATTCCTCCGCGATCTCCCGTACGCTAGGGCACGGGATCGTAGCCTCCCTTATGGAATGGGTTGCACCGGAGTATCCTCCGGAAGGCAAGCCATCCACCTCTCATCGCACCGTACTTCGAGACAGCCTCGATCGCGTATTGCGAACAGGTGGGATAGTAGATACAGCTGTCTGGGAGCAACGGTGAGATGAAACGCTGATATCCCCTCACCATGAACACGAAGGTCTTAGAGACAAGACCTGCCATGCTTCCTCCTCAACGGCTGCCGCTCCCTATTCCATATGACGCCTTGCGCGACAAAGAAGCTTGTCGAGCTCCTGGGCGACCTCGTGGGGATGGGCCCCGTTCGTCGACCGGGTGGAGAAGAGAATGACATCCATCTCATCCAATGATGGTGCGACCTCGTGGAATGCCTCGCGCATGACCCGCTTGCAACGGTTTCTATAGACCGCGTTCCCAAAACGCTTAGCTGCGACGAAGGCGACCTTTCCCTGGTCGCCTTCGTCGCAGGCCTTATAGACCAACCGCACAAGATGGCCATTCTCGCGACGTCCTTGGGAGAACACCCTCTCGAACTCAAGCTTGGATTTGATGGTTCTCATCACATGCTAGACGGTGAGCTGCTTGCGGCCCTTGGCACGACGACGAGCGAGGACGTTGCGCCCTCCCTTGGTGGCCATGCGTGAACGAAAGCCATGGCACTTCGCGCGCTTGCGCTTGTTGGGCTGATACGTACGCTTCATATCAAAACCTCCGATAAGGCGGAATAATTACCGCGGATGCTGCTAAAGCCCTCAAAGTGTAGGGGTCAAGGCCATGATTTGTCAATTGTGAGCTAGCAACCTCCTGCGTTCAGGGGCCTTGGACCTACAGAACGCACAAACTTCCCCTATGAAATTATCTGTGACGAGCGGCCGCAACGTTTCACATATGCGCAAGTTCTTCTCTCTGTATGAGACGTCACTGCGTGATGCTATTCTATCTTCGCTTGGGAATCTGCTGCTATTCCACTTTTCGACACGTTTCTATCTCCTGTTGAAAACTTTCATGACCTTGCTCATTCCTCCGCAAGTTTTCTTCAATGGTTCACAACATGGTGAAAGAGGGGTCATGGCGACCACGTTCTATCCGTTCGTCGAGAACAACGACGGAGCACCTTCCTCGCAGGATCCGACAGACCTCGAGGTCCGCTACCCCGCGCGGATAGCCGTCTATGACGACCCCATGGCGGCGCCACGAGTGGTGATCGTCGCGCCGACCGACGTGCATTCCTTCCTCGAGGAGATCACGAAGCAGGTGACGCAGCTCTCGCACGAGCAAGGAGGGACCATCCCCTTCATGGTCATCAGGGAGGTCGCAGAGAACTACATCCACGCCTACTTCATCGAACCGACGATCAACATCCTCACCGGTGGCAATACCATTCGCTTCTCTGACCAAGGACCTGGAATCCAGGAGAAGTCACGAGCGTTGGAGTTCGGCACCACGAGTGCCACGGAGGAGATGAAACGCTATATACGAGGGGTGGGATCAGGTCTGCCATATGTGCAGCAATACCTCCTGGACAAGGGCGGTTCCCTCTCCATCGAGGACAACATCCACTCCGGGACCATCGTGACACTCTCGATGGAGGCATCACCTCATCCACGACCAGAGGTACAACCAAGCGAAAACCAGACCATCCCCATGGCACCACCCACTCATGAGGTCATCGGTGATGACAACACGACGACACCGATACTCTCGGCACATGAGCGTGACGCGATGACCTATCTCAGGACGCATGAGTCAGTCGGTCCGTCGGACCTCGTGAGGACCTACGGCCTCTCACAGGGAACCTGGTCGAGGACCCTCTCCTCGCTCGAGGAGACCGGCCTCATGATCAAGGTCCGACAGAAGCGCTACCTCTCGGATGCCGGAAAGGCGTATCTCACCAGAGTTTGAGCCCTCTGCGTGGCCGCCACCTCATGACATCCCATATACTGTTTTCAACATCACGAAGACACGTAGGTGGGAATTCGAATGAGCAACGAGAAGAGCGAGGGGCTCTCAGAGGCGAGAGACCTCTGGGATGACGTCTGCACGCTGATGCAGGGGAGCGTCTCCAACGCATCAGTCACAGCCATGCTCAAGAGCTGCGACGTCATAGGGATGGATGACCAGACACTTACCATCTCGACTGATGCCAAGTTCGTGAAGAGGACGCTCGACAAGTACCTCCCGGACATCTGCCGATGCCTCGAGTCTGCCGCATTCCGCCCTATGGATGTCAACATCGAGCTCGGACAGCCAAGACTTCGAAAGATCGACGCGAGCCCCACCATCTCGGAGGAGGACCTCGCGCGGTCCCAGAGGCAGAGAAAACCGCAGAAAGATGTAGGGCAGCCACATGAGGAGCCAATCAAGGAGAAGGTCGAGAACCCCCTCGTCTCGGTTCCATCCGACAATGACTCGAAGCTCACCTTCGACACCTTCGTCGAAGGTGAGGAGAACCAGTTCGCACTCCAGGCAGCCAAGGGTGTCGCGAACGGGACCAAGGACTTTAACCCACTCTTCATCTTCGGAAGGAGCGGGCTTGGGAAGACGCATCTCCTGAAGGCCATCCAGAACTATATATATGCCAATGACCCGACAAGGAGCTGCGTCTACAAGACCGCGAGCGACTTCATATCCGACTATACGGATGCGATGGTCAACACCGAGAAGACAATCAGGGACTCGTTCTCGAAGAACTACCAGAACATCGACGTACTCATCATCGACGACATCCAGAACCTGAGAAGTGCCACGAGGACGGTCGACTTCTTCTTCGACACCTTCAACTACCTCATAGACCATGGCAAGCAGATCGTCCTGGCGGCAGACGTCCCACCGATCGAGCTCGGCATGGACGAGAGGGTCTCGAGCAGGATCGCAAGCGGCATGTCGGTGCCCATCCAACCACCGAACTACGAGCTGAAACTTGCCCTCATCAAGAGCTTCTACTCGAACATGAAGGAAGAGGGACTCTCTGAGTACCAAGGGACCATCGAGCAGGGGAGCCTCGAGCTCATGGCAGAACGGTCCGGCTCGAACATCAGGTTGATAAAGAGCTTCTGCCAGAACTGCCTCTTCGAGGCCACCACCTGGGAGAAGAAGGGCCGTACCTTCACGCGTGAGGACGTAATCAGGCTTGCGAGGATCAACTGGGGTGCCAACAAGCGAATCGTGAGCGTCGAGGAGATACAGAAGGCAGTCGAGAACCAGTTCTCGATCTCACATACCGACCTCATCGGAAACAAGCGTAACAAGAGCTGATGGAGCCACGGCACATCGCGATCTGGCTCACGAGGAACCTCACCGACGAGACCCTTGCGGAGATCGGACGCCACTTCGGTGGGAGGACCCATGCGACCGTGAAGCACAGCATAGGATGGGTTGACGCCGAGATGAAGCAGAGGAAGGTGTTCTATGACCTCGTCGACCATCTCAAGGAGCAACTCGTAGAGGACGTATGAGGTTTCGCTCTTGGAATATGATTGTCAACAACGTTAGGAAAGGACGTTGAAGAAGGAAGAGAACCCACCTCTCACTGTTTAAAACCTACCTCATACAATAGAGGTGTTTAAAAGTACCCTTAGTTCTCGACAACGACGAGAAGCCTCGTTTAACGGGTATGAGCAGCACATCGTGCGAGTTATCACCATCTCTACACCACTTATTACTTCTACCAGTCTCTCTTTTCTCAAAGAAAGGAACTAAAGATGAGGTTCACCGTCAGTCAGTCGGCACTCGCCCGTACCCTCGCTGTGGTCATGAAGGGATCGGCATCCAACTCGACGCTTCCCATCCTCTCTGGTGTCTATATCCATACTGCTGAGGGAACGCTCGAGTTTCAGACGACGGACCTCAACATCTCGATCCGTCATCGCATCCCTGCCAACGTCGAGGAGCCGGGTGAGGTCGTCATCTCAGGGAAGATGATCTCAAACATCGTCAAGACCCTCCCCGATGCCGCCGTCACCTTCGAGAGTGGGGATCATCAGCTCTCCATCACCTCCGGCAAGAGCTCATTCCACCTCAATACCCTCGATGTGGCCGACTTCCCCGAGTTCCCAACCTTTGCCATGGAGAGTTCGATAGAGCTCCCGGCGTCCATCCTCTCCTCTATGGTCGACCGTGTCTATAAGGTCGCCTCGAAGGACAACTCCCGTCCCATCCTCAAGGGCATCCTCATGACGGTCGAGGATAACCTCATCCGTCTGGTCGCCACTGACTCCTATCGTCTCGTGGTCTGTGACACCAACATCGAGACATCCTCACTCGAGGGTGCCTTCCAGATGATCATCCCAAGCGACGTCTTCCATGACGTCCTCTCCCTGCCCTCTGACTCCTCCTCGATCCTCATCGGCTCGACAGAGAGTCAGGTCGTGTTCGTGTTCGGCAATACCACCTACATCTCCCGCAGGATCGAGGGGAACTTCCCGAACTATCACCAGCTCCTCCCTGCCTCCTGCGAGACGAGCGCGAAGATCAAGCTCGATGACTTCTCAGCAGCCATGAAGCGTGTCTCGGTCATCGCCCTCTCAAACCCCTCCGTGCGGTTTGAGGTCGACTCCGAGCAAGGTGCCCTCACGCTCTCCACCACGAGTACCGACCAGGGTGATGCACGTGAGTCCCTCTCGATCGAGGCTGCCGGCCCGTCCCTGACCATCGCCCTCAACTACCACTACGTCTTTGACTGTGTGAATGCCCTCTCCTCCGAGGATGAGGTCACCCTCGAGCTCCAAGGGCCGACACAACCCGGCATCTTCAAGTCATATTCGAAGATCAACTACCTCTATCTCCTCATGCCGGTTCGGATGTAGGGTGTCCCTCTCGCTTGACACGCTCTCGCTCGCGAGGTGGAGGTCTGCCGGGGAGGTGGACGTCACCTTCTCATCAGGAATGACGATCCTCGTCGGCGAGAACGCGACCGGTAAGACCAACATGCTCGAGGCCATACAGCTCCTCACCTCCGGGAGGTCCTTCAGACATCCTCGCCCCTCCGAGCTCGTCAGGGATGGTCAGGGTCAGGGTAGGGCCACCCTCCGTGCCACCGGGGACGGAGGGTCATCGACGTGAGATGTGACGTGACCCCAGAGCGGCGCCAGCTCTTCCTTAACGAGAAGGGTGCAAGGCCTCGGGACTTCTCGGGACTTCTGGTATCCATCCTGTTCACCCCCTGATGACCTCTCGCTCGTGAAGGGTTCCGCATCTGTCAGGAGGGAGAGCCTCGATACCTTTGGTAGGCAGGTCAACGCCGGTTATGACAGGGTGGTCACCACCTATGCCCGGGCCATCGAGCAGCGCAATCGCCTCCTCAAGGAAGATCCCGTCGACCTGTCGTTGCTCGATGCCTGGGATGAGTCGGTCTCATACGGTGCCGCTTCCCTGCTCTTCCATCGCCTTGCCCTCTTCCGTAGGGTGGCCGAGGCGTTGGTCCCCCTCTATCGTGAGCTCGGTGGAGGGGAGGAGGTGCGATGCCGCTACTCCTCGACCCTCGGTGATGATATAGGTGACCTCAGCCAGGAGGAGCTCCGCGGGCACATGATGCAGGAGCTCAGGGCCTCACGTGCGGCCGACCTACAACGTGGAATCACACTCGTGGGACCCCAGAGGGATGACATCACCTTCTCGCTCGCAGGCCGTGACGCGCGGTCGTTCGCCTCGCAGGGACAGCAGCGGAGCCTTGCCATCGCCTGGAAGATGGCGGAGGTCAGGGTCTGTGAGGACATCCTCTCCTTCCCGCCCGTCCTTCTCCTCGATGACGTGATGAGCGAGCTCGACCAGCGTCGTCGGGATGCTCTCTGTAACCTTGTCCTTGGTGGGGTCCAGACCATGGTTACCACGACGGACCTTGGGTATTTCTCTGATGAGGTCCTTGGGCCAGCAGAGGTGGTGAGGTTCCATGACGGAACGGTCGAATAGTCGCGGGCAGGGCCCTGAACCGCTGTCCTCGCTCATGGGCTCGATCGTCTCGTGTCAGCGACGTCCCCAGTTCACCGTGCAGCAGCAGGCCCGTCTCACCTGGCTTGAGTGTAATGGTGCCCTCGAGCGACGTCATACCTGTGGTGTCTATCTCGCCGAGGGCAAGCGGCAGGGTGAACTGCCGACGCTGGTCGTCTACATCGACTCGTCAGCACTCATGCAAGACTTCACTACGGATCATCTGCTCTATGTGGGGAGGGTCTCCCATGCGGGTCTTGAGGTCGCTGACGTACGGTTCAAGCTCTCGCATAAGCGTCCGAGCGAGCCCACCTACCCAAAGGGTGGTGTGACGGCGGCTGCCTCGAGCTGCGAGGCCACATCTCTTCCCCCGCTCACCCCCGAGCAGGAGGAGCAGGTGACGCAAGAGGTAGCGGACCTCCCTGATGGTCTTCGCGACACGGCCGCCGACGCGATGAGGGCTTCCCTCAAATGGGAGATGGCCCAAAGGCCGAAAACAGGAGAATGACGCCTCAGACGGCCTCTCATGGCCTCTCAGACTCAATCTGATGTCGTAAGAGATACCTTTTCGTCATAGGACAACAGGTTTTCTCCTTCCCATGCGCTATGATTGTCAGGTTATGGGACAAGAGGGAAGGAGTCGCGTGGCGGCCAAGAAGGAACAGAAGTACGACGGCTCTGAGATCACGGTCCTCGAGGGCCTTGACCCTGTCCGTAAGCGTCCTGGCATGTACATTGGCTCGACCAGTGCCTCGGGGCTCCATCACCTCGTCTATGAGGTCGTCGATAACTCCGTGGATGAGGCACTTGCCGGATATTGCACCAAGATCCAGGTCACCGTCCATGCTGACAACTCCGTCACCGTGGTCGACAACGGCCGTGGCATCCCGGTCGACAAGCACCCCGTGAAGAAGATCCCGACGCTCGAGGTCGTCATGACGATCCTCCATGCCGGCGGTAAGTTCGACAACAAGGCCTACAAGGTCTCTGGTGGCCTCCATGGCGTAGGCGTCTCGGTCGTGAACGCCCTCTCAAGCAAGCTCATCGTCCAGGTGAAGCGTGAGGGCAACATCTACGAGATGCAGTTCTCGCGTGGTAAGGTCACCGAGAAGATGAAGGTCGTCGGCAAGTCCAAGGCCACGGGTACCACCGTGACCTTCTGGCCTGATGACACCATCTTCGAGACCACGACGTTCAGCTACGACACCCTGCGCGACCGTCTGCAGGAGACTGCCTTCCTGAACAAGAACCTCAAGATCACGCTCACCGACGAGCGCGAGCTCACCCCTCGCGTCGACGAGTTCTGCTATTCCGGCGGCATCATCGACTTCGTGAAGTTCCTGAACGAGGGAAAGGAGATCGCCGACGGGCTCAAGACCCCCATCTACATCGAGGGTGAGAGCGATGAGAGCGTCTCCGACGACCGTCGCGGCGAGGTCGAGGTAGCCCTCCAGTGGAATGGCTCCTATTCCGAGAACGTCATGAGCTTCGCCAATGACATCTACACCCCCGAGGGAGGCATGCACCTCGAGGGATTCCGCGCCGCACTCACCAAGGTCATCAACGACTATGCGCGCAAGCAGAACATCCTCAAGGAGAAGGATGCCAACCTCTCGGGCGATGACGTGCGCGAGGGTCTCACGGCCGTCATCTCCGTCAAACTCGGTGACCCCCAGTTCGAAGGTCAGACCAAGGCGAAGCTCGGTAGCTCCTTCATGCGCGGGCTCGTCCAGAAGGTCGTCTCGGACGGACTTGCCGAGTATCTCGAGGAGCATCCCAAGCAGGCACGCACCATCGTCAACAAGGCGACGAGTGCCGCAAAGGCGAGGAATGCCGCCCGTAAGGCCCGCGACGCTACCAGGCGCAAGGGTCTTCTCGAGAGCGCGGCACTTCCTGGCAAGCTCGCCGACTGCTCCGTCCGCGACCCTGCGGCCACCGAGCTCTTCATCGTCGAGGGTGACTCCGCAGGTGGCTCGGCCAAGATGGCGCGCAACCGTTCCATACAGGCGATTCTGCCCCTGCGCGGCAAGATTCTGAACGTCGAGCGTGTGGGTCACGAGCGTGCACTCTCATCCGACACGATCAAGTCGCTCATCACGGCCATCGGCACAGGTGTCACGACCGGCGATACCTTCGACCTCTCGAAGGCGCGCTATCACAAGATCGTCATCATGACGGATGCCGATGTCGACGGTGCCCACATCCGCATCCTGCTCCTCACCTTCTTCTACCGCTACATGAAGCCCATGATCGAGGCTGGCTACATCTACATCGCCCAGCCGCCCCTCTACCAGCTCAAGCCCAAGGGTCGCAGGAAGGGTACCTACATCTACACGGATGAGGAGCTCGCAGCCGAGACCTCCAAGATCCCAGCCGGCGAGAAGTACTCCGTCCAGCGTTACAAGGGTCTGGGAGAGATGGATCCCGAGCAGCTCTGGGAGACCACCATGGAGCCGAAGAACCGTATCCTGCTCAAGGTCGACATCGACGATGCCGCCGCGGCCGAGCGTGCGGTCTCGGACCTCATGGGTACCCAGGTAGAGAAGCGCAAGGAGTTCATCCAGTCCCATGCGCTCGACGCCCGCTTCCTGGACATCTAAACCCCGCCGACCTGCTCGGCATGAACCGCGACAGACAACAGAGAGGCAACATCCGTGGCTGATGACAACAACACGCACTTCCCCGGAGATGACGACGACGAGGGCCGTGATGACAACCTTCTCGGCGACATGGACGATGACGACGAGGTAGACGACGCATCCGACGATGAGTCCGATGATGATGTTGACGATGAGGAGCCCGATGGGGAGGATGACTCCGAGGGTGACGCATCCGAGTTCTATGGCTCGGGTGACGACCGCTATGCGGCGATAGCCGAGGGCGGCCAGCGCCTCGACCTCTCTGACATCCACGGCGGCACGCTCAAGCCGGCCGACATGGCCTCCGAGATGCGTACCTCCTTCATCGAGTACTCGATGTCCGTCATCGTCGCCCGTGCCCTGCCGGACGTCCGTGACGGCCTGAAGCCGGTCCACCGTCGCATCCTCTACGCCATGAACGAGGCCGGCATCACTCCCAATCGTCCGCACAAGAAGAGTGCCTGGACGGTCGGAGAGGTCATCGGCAAGTACCACCCCCACGGGGATTCCGCGGTCTATGACACGATGGTTCGTCTCGCCCAGGACTTCTCGATGAGGTTACCCCTGGTCGACGGTCACGGTAACTTCGGCTCCATCGACGGTGATCCCCCAGCAGCCATGCGTTACACGGAGAGCCGTCTCACGCGTGCGGCCATGGAGATGCTCCGCGACCTCGACAAGGACACGGTCGACTGGCAGCCCAACTACGACGAGTCGCTCCAGGAGCCCGCCGTCCTGCCTGCACGCTTCCCGAACCTGCTGGTCAACGGTTCCTCAGGCATCGCCGTCGGCATGGCCACGAACATCCCTCCCCATAACCTCGGTGAGGTCATCGAGGCCACCAAGATGCTCATCGACAACCCCGATGCCACCACCGAGGAGCTCATGACCGTGCTTCCCGGTCCTGACTTCCCCACGGGCGGTACCATCATGGGTTCCGATGGCATCAAGGACGCCTACGAGACAGGCCGCGGTTCCATCACGGTCCGTGCGAAGGCCCACGTCGAGCAGATGAAGGGCAACCGTCAGCGCATCGTCGTGACGGAGGTCCCCTACCAGGTCAACAAGGGCCTCCTGCAGGAGAAGATCGCCGAGCTGGTCAACGAGAAGCGCCTCGAGGGCATCTCCGACATGCGCGACGAGACGAACCGCAAGGGAATGCGCCTGGTCTTCGACCTGAAGCAGGGTGCCATCCCGCAGGTCGTCCTCAACAACCTCTACAAGCACTCGCAGCTCCAGACCAACTTCGGCGTGATCGACCTCGCGCTGGTCGATGGCGTGCCGCGCACGCTCTCGCTGCGCGAGATGCTGCAGTACTACATCAACCACCAGGTCGACGTCGTCACCCGCCGGACCCGTTATGAGCTCAAGAAGGCCAAGGAGCGTGCCCATATCCTCGAGGGCCTGCTCATCGCCGTCGACAACATCGACGAGGTCGTTCACATCATCAGGAGCTCCGAGTCCGACAAGGACGCGAAGGCCCGCCTCGAGGAGCGCTTCGGGCTCGATGACGTCCAGACCGAGGCCATCCTCCAGATGCGCCTGCGCCGCCTCACGGGCCTCGAGCGCCAGAAGATCGTAGACGAGCTGGATGCCCTCAAGGAGAAGATCGCCTACTACGAGGACCTTCTCGCCCACGAGGACAAGATCCTGGCCCTCATCAAGGACGAGCTCACCGAGATATCGACCCGCTTCGCCGACAAGCGTCGGTCGGTCATCTCTGACGCGCCGATAGACCTCGACGTCGAGGACCTCATCGCTGACGAGGACATGGTCATCACGATGACCCACTCCGGCTACGTGAAGCGCCTGCCGGTCGCCACCTATCGCTCGCAGAAGCGCGGCGGCAAGGGGATCCAGGGCGTCAACCTCAAGGACTCCGACTTCGTGGAGGACCTCTTCATAGCCTCCACCCATGACTATGTGCTGTTCTTCACCAACTTCGGCAAGGTCTACCGCCTCAAGGTCCACGAGCTGCCCATCGGCAGTCGTCAGGCTCGCGGATCGGCCGTGGTGAACTTCCTGCCGCTCGCAGAGGGTGAGCACGTGGCTGCCGTCATCACCTGCCGCGACTTTCCGGCAGACGAGTTCCTCATGTTCGCCACCAAGCGCGGCATCGTGAAGAAGACGTCCATGAGCGCCTATGACCGCACCCGTCGCGACGGCATCATCGCCATCAACCTCAAGGGCGATGACGAGCTCGTGAACGTGCGTCGCGTCCGTACCGGCGACAAGATCATGCTGGGCTCGACCGACGGCAAGGTCATGCTCTTCGACGAGGCCGACGTGCGCCCCATGGGCCGCGACACCACCGGCGTCCGTGGAATCACCCTGAAGGATGACGCCACCATGCTCGGTATGGAGATCACCAACGGCAAGGGCGACCTGTTCGTCATCACCGAGAACGGCTACGGCAAGCGCACGCCTGTGGCCGAGTATCCCGAGCACAAGCGTGGTGGCCAGGGTGTCTTCACCATCACCATGACCAAGCGCAAGGGTGCCCTCGTGGGCATGCGCGTGATCGGGCCGCAGCATGAGCTCATGATCGTCTCGGCGGAAGGCGTGGTCATCCGCGTCAAGGCCAAGGACATCTCCAAGCTCGGCCGCTCCACGCAGGGTGTCAAGGTCATGAACGTGGCCGGTGGCGACTCCGTGAAGTCCTTGGCCCGCATGGTAGTGAAGAAGGCCGTGCCCAAGCCCAAGGACGAGAACCAGGGTGCGCTCGACCTGGCTGCTGCCGGTGCGGCAGATGCTGACGACGAGGAGCCCGTCGACATCGGAGGGGACGAGGACCTCGACGACACGCTGATCGATGACGAGGATGAGTAGGTAGCCCGCAACCTCGCTGAACAAGGGGAGCCTCCCTCCTTCCCCCCTCGCACGTCCTCGCCGCATACTACGCGGCCGTGGATTGTGCGTGGGGGAAGGAGGGAGGCTCTTCTCATCGATGTCGGGCGAACAGGGCGGCATAAGGCATAAGGGCAAGGACGACGCCCGGCATGGGGTGTCTATGGCTGGGTGGTGCGATGTGTGGGGGAGCGACTAGTCGAAGTCCTCGGGGGAGAGGTGCTCGACGAAGTCGTGGAAGCCGGCCATCTCACGTGCCTGCTCGTCCTTCTTGACGGCACCGAAGTCAGGGCAGCCCGCCGTGCGAATGACCGCGCTCGAGGCGTAGATGGGTGACCCCGTGCGCACAGCGATGGCAAGTGCGTCGGAGGGCCGTGCATCGACCGAGGTCATGGCACCCGTCGAGGACTCGACGTCGACATGCGCATAGAACACGGTACCCTCCACGCGCTCGATCTCGACGCTCCTCACGGTCCCACCGAGGCTTGCGACCAAGGAGAGCAGCAGGTCGTGCGTCATGGGGCGCTGCCTGTGGCCGACCTCGTTCACGCCCATGCCGATCGCCGTGGCCTCGACGGCACCCATCCTGATGGGAAGTGCGTCGAGTGGCAGGGGAGAGGGGCTCTCCGTCGCAGGGGCACCTTCGCCCGCGGATGGCTGGCCGGGGACGGTGGCATCGACACGTGACTCGATAGCGGCCTTCTGTATGCGGGGTGCAGCCTCGGGGACGTGCCCCGCATGTGGCTTCAGCACCACGAGGGAGGCGATGGGGCCCTGCCCGACGATGATGGACGAGATGTCCATGGGAACACGTTCTGCATCCATATGCCTAGCCTCCTCGGTCGCATGTCCTCTTGCGCCCTATCGTACCCAACGCCGCCTGCCATACAACCCCGATCGTAGTGGTATTCATGCGACCGTGCCACGAGCGATTCCCAGCGGTTCCCCATGGGCGCCATGGGGGAGGAAACCTTAGCACAGGGACCGGACGACAGGGCCTTCGACCTCACGAAACCATCATGGTCATCGGCCCATTCGGACTCCTGTCGCCCACGAAGAGTCCACATGGAGGTGCATCTTTGGTGTTGACCTGGCTTTGGGCGTGCGCTACCATCATCTAGCGCGTCGGGCCCGTAGCTCAGTTGGTTAGAGCGTCCGGCTGATAACCGGGAGGTCACAAGTTCGAACCTTGTCGGGCCCACCACCTTTTGACAATAATCGCCCCAGCGTGAGCCGAGTCGCCGCTGGGGCGATTATTACTTTCTAAGGTAGCCGTCACCTCGTATTCCTTAGTGGCGACGCACGTTCGGGGACGTAGCTCAGTTGGGAGAGCGCGGGCTTTGCAAGCCTGAGGTCGAGGGTTCGATCCCCTTCGTCTCCACCACACGCCAGAGGCGGGCCGGGCACACCGGTCCGCCTTTTTCTATCATGTGAGTGATTGGCAGTCGGATGCATCCACCTGCCGAGAGGGACGAGCGTTCGTCCTGTCATCCGCCGACAACGTCTCGAGGGAGCGCCATGGGAACACGACCGTCCGACGGGGGCATCTCGCCCGAGCTCGACCAGCTGGGGCAGGAGCTTCTCGGCCTTGCGCTCGACCGCCTTGCCGGCGGGGGAGAGGTCCTCGCCGTCGCCGAGGCCATGGATGCCGGTGGTACGCGTGTGACCTGCGAGTTCGAGGACGATGGCCCCGAGGCGTGCATTGCGGCTGCTCGTGAGTGGGTCCGACGGCTCGACCGGACGGGAGGCGACGAGGCCTCTGGCGTCGGCACGCCTCGCTGCTATGCCATCGTCTACGAGGGCGCCGTGGCCGACGAGAGGGACGCCTATCAGGATGCCCTCATCCTCGAGTTCGGCGAGAAGGGGGCCCTATCTGGCTACTCTGCGTTCGTCCTCGTGAACGGCGTCGGTCTCGGCGAGGGCTTCTCGTGGAGTGATCCAGAGCCAGCTGGTGAGGTACCGCTCCTGTTATAGAATGTTGAAGGTTGCGCCGTCTTCGTGCGGCACGGCACGGACGGCATGCCGTCTGCCATAGGTAGGTAGCGCCGCATGATGCGGCAGTACGACAGTGAGGAAGACATATGCGCCAGGAGAACCTCAGGAACATCGCCATCATCGCCCACGTCGACCACGGCAAGACCACCCTCGTGGACAAGCTCCTGCGCGCGACAGACGCGTTCCGCGCGAACCAGCAGGTGCAGGACCGCGTGCTCGACTCGAACGACCAGGAGCGCGAGCGCGGCATCACCATCCTCGCCAAGAACATCTCCATCGAGTACAAGGACGTCAAGATCAACGTCATCGACACGCCGGGCCATGCCGACTTCGGTGGCGAGGTCGAGCGCGTGCTCAAGATGGCCGACGGTGCCCTGCTCCTCGTCGACGCCTTCGAGGGTCCCATGCCCCAGACGCGCTTCGTGCTGCGCCACGCCATCGACGCGAGCCTCTCCATCATGCTCGTCGTCAACAAGATCGACCGCCCCGGTGCCAACCCCAAGAAGGCCGTGAACGACTCCCTGGACCTCATGATGGACCTCGGTGCCACTGACGAGCAGCTCGAGTTCACCATGGAGCACGTCGTCTTCGCGAGCGCCATGAACGGCTACGCGCGTCTCCAGCCCGACGACGACAATGACGACATGTTCCCGCTGCTCGACATGATCGTCTCGGACATGCCAGCCCCTGACGCCGACCCGGACGGCCCCCTTGCCATGCAGTGCGTCACCATCGACCACTCGGAGTACGTGGGCCGCATCGGCATCGGGCGTGTCTACTCGGGCACCATCCACACCAACGACAACATCCTCGTGGTCAAGAATGACGGCGAGCGTGCGATGGCACAGGTCAAGCAGCTCTTCACCTTCGACTATCTGGGTCGCAAGGAGTGTGACGAGGTCACCGCTGGCGACATCGGTGCCGTGGTGGGTGTGGACAAGACCGACATCGGCGACGTCTACACAGACCCCGAGAACCCCGTCGAGCTCGACCCCATCGAGATCGACCCTCCCACGATGGCCATCGTCTTCGAGTCCTCGACGAGCCCGCTCGTCGGGCGTGACGGCGACATCGTAGGTGCCCGCCAGCTCAAGGAGCGCCTCATGCTCGAGCGCGAGAACAACGTCACGATGCGCATCGAGGAGCTTCCCGACAAGACCGGCGTCGAGGTTGCCGGCCGCGGCATCCTGCACCTCTCGGTCCTCATGGAGGCCATGCGCCGCGAGGGATTCGAGTTCCAGGTCGGTCGTCCTCGCGTGCTGTTCAAGAAGGACGAGCACGGCAACAAGCTCGAGCCCGTCGAGCAGGCCGTCGTCGAGTGCCCCGGCGAGTACTCGGGCAAGGTCATCGAGGTCTTCGGTGACGCAGGTGGCACCATGACCAACATGGAGGCCGGCGAGCAGGTCACCCACATCGAGTTCAAGATCCCGACGCGTGGCATCATGGGTCTCAAGAACCGCATCCTGAACGTCACCCACGGCGAGGGCGTCTTCTATCACACGTTCCTCGAGTACGGTCCCTATGCGGGTGACATCGGCTCGCGCAACAACGGTGCCATGATCTCGATGTCGACCGAGAAGGCCGTCGCCTATGCGCTCGGCACCCTGCAGGACCGCGGCACCATGTTCGTGGGTCCTGGCGACGAGTGCTACGAGGGCATGGTCGTGGGCGAGCGCTCCAAGCCCGGCGACATGGTCGTCAACGTCGCCCGCACCAAGAGCCTGGGCAACCAGCGCTCGAGCACCGCAGACATCGCCGTGCAGCTCACCCCCCCGCGCACGTTCACGCTCGAGGAGGCCCTCGAGTACATCATGGATGACGAGCTCGTCGAGGTCACACCCAAGAACGTCCGCCTCCGTAAGCGCGTGCTGGGCACCACCGACCGCAAGAAGGCCAACGTGCGTGCAGGACTGGTCAACAAGTAGGCCAGGATGGCAACGTGTCGATGGGACGCGGTGGGCCCTCGGGCCTGCCGCGTCCCTCCTTTTGTTGGGATGACGAAGCGCTAGCGTCCCTTGCGCGCGGGGTCCTTCTCGTCGGCAGGGGAGTGGGCACCGTTGTGGGGACCGCCCATATGCCAGCTGACCGTGTCGGAGTGGAGGGTCTCCCGGGCCTTCCGGACCGGCTCGACCACCTTGGGCGTGAGGTCGATGCCGGCGGGTGACTTGATGTCACAGCGCAGCGACCATGTCCGGAGCGCGACGGTGACGATGACGCACGCCGCCACGGCCCAAGGCTTGCTGAGGTGTCCGACGACGACCGCCGCGTAATAGACCGCGGAGCCGGACACGGCACAGAGGGCATAGAGGTGGCTCGGCCTGAAGATGTGGGGGATGTCACCGAGGAAGATGTCGCGGAGCATGCCACCGCCCACGCCGGTGAGGGTGCCCATGAGGACGGCATTCACGGGAAGCAGGTCGTACATCACGGCCTTGTCGGTACCGAGCGCCGCGAACAGGCCCACCGATATGATGTCCACCCATGCGATGGCATGGTCGATGTGCGAGAACGCCCCGTGGAAGTAGAAGACGACGATGCCGCAGATGACAGCTACCACGATGGCATAGGGAGACTCGAGCATATAGACATGGCCCGTCTGCATGGTGATGTCGCGGATGAGACCGCCGCCAAGGCCACACACGATGGAGAGGCCGACGGCCCCGACGAGGTCGAGCTTGCGGTCGCAGGCGGTGAGCACGCCGTTGATCCCGCCGACGACGACGGCGGCGAGGTCGAGCCAGACCGGGATGGCAAGGGCGCTGACCTCGGGCGCGAGGGTGGTGAAGAAGGAGAGCACGGCCGCTCCTGATGGACGACGGGCTTGGACGACGCCTGTAGTATGACGGTACGTCCCGTCGGGGATGTCGTGAATGTGCGCGAGCGGTAGGCGACTGGCGGATTGCCCGTGCGATATGGCCGAGGTTAGTGTAAACTGGCCTACGCACAACTTGGAGAGTTGTCCGAGCGGCTTAAGGAGCACGATTGGAAATCGTGTAGGCGTCTAAAGCGTCTCCGGGGTTCAAATCCCCGACTCTCCGCCAGCACATCCCGCGGCGCGCCAGCGTCGCTACACCTCACGGAGAGGTGGCAGAGCGGTTGAATGCGGCGGTCTCGAAAACCGTTTAGCCACACTGTGGCTACGAGAGTTCGAATCTCTCCCTCTCCGCCAGAACGTCCAGGGCCGGCCCCACAAGGGGTCGGCCCTTCTTCTTGGCGCACCTCGTGGCATGCGGCTGTCGGCTTGTGATGCTGTCAGGTGTTGTAGGTATACTTGCCTCAGCTTCACCGGCGCGCACCGCTTCTGGTGGCTGCGCATGACATGAGGGAGAGACCATGCAGAGTTCCGGCTTCCAGAACGACAGGTACTTCTCACGCTCGTGGGCGATGCTCACGCGCGACAAGGGATGGGTGAAGCCCGTGCTCGTGCTGGCCGTCGCCTGGCTCGTACCGGTGGTGGGTCCGCTCGCCCTGCTGGGCTACTGCCTCGAATGGGTGCGACTCACCGCGTGGAACGTGGACTCCGCTCCCAAGCAGCATGACGTGCGCGTGGGAGAGCTCATCAAGTCAGGGTGGCGCGGCTTCGTGGTGGCCCTTGGCTGGGGCGTCATGATATGGCTCGTGGGCACGGTGCTCGGCTACCTCTTCTCGTGGAACGACGGGGTACAGAGCTTCGTGCGCTTCTGCTGGTCGATCTGCACCATCTTCATTGCCATCGTGGAGGTGGTGGCTCAGATCCGTGCCACCATCTATCAGGACTTCAAGGCCGGCTTCCGCCTGGACAGGATCTGGCAGATGGTGAGCCATGACTTCGGTGGCATCGCCCGCATCGCCGGCATCGCCGTCCTGGGCGGGTTGGCCGTCTGCGCGATCCTGCTCGTCATGGTCGTCTGCTTCTTCATCTCCTGGGTTCCCACGCTGATCACCTATGGCTCGCAGCTTAGCTATCTCTCGTATTACTCCGGCTCTGCCATGACGGCCGGCATCATCCAGATGGTGCTCTCCATGCTGGCAGGCATGGCGCCTGTCCTCGTCATCGGCATCTTCGCCTGCGCCTTCGTGGGTATCCTCTTCGAGCTCGTCGTCGTGAACGCCTGCGGCTTGTGGCTCCGTCAGTTCGACGTCCCGGCATGGGGCAACTCCGACGCCGAGCTTCCTCAAGGGACGCTCGACGTGCCAGCCACGGCGGCTACGGCACCTGTGCCCCCCGAGGCACCGATGGCCCCCGTCGCCCCTGAGCAACCTGTGGAGCCGGAGAGGCCCATGCCTGTGGATGCATCCATGGTCCCTGAGCAGACCGCGGTGCCCGTTTCCCCGACGCCGACCTCCGGGTCTCAGCCCACACCCGCCGCTGAATCCGTTGCCCCCGCGCCCGAGGCACCTGCGCAGCCGACCACACCTGCGCCCGAGGCCCACGCAGACGAGCAGGTGACCCCGATCATCGTCCCGCCCGTCCCCGAGCAGGACGCGACCGACGAGCCAGGGAAGTCTGCAGCATCCGTGGACGAGTCCGACACGTCCCCGTCTGATGCCGTGGCAGGTACCGAGGGCGAGAGGCCAGGAGAGTCGGCGGACGCGCCGGACGAGGGCTAGAACCCGAGGCAGCTTGGATGGTGGGGGGCGTCGGACCATGCGTGTCCGGCGCCCCCTCTTCTGTGCATCTCATGGGGGCTCGCCTGGCCGGTCGGTGGTCGATAGGCGCCGAAACGTCCACTGAGCAGGCGGGTGTCGGCATCCTGTCAGGTCGTTGGCAGTCGGGTCCGAATTGGTGTCAGGAGCGCCCGCTACCATGGCATCAGCGAACTTCGTGGGATGGCGGGAGAGGACGAGTGTGTTCAGTTGCTGGAGCAGCCTCTGTCTGTGGTAGTATCGAACACCGAACCTTTCCTGCCCCGGGCGTGCCTTCATGTCCCGGAGCCATCAGCCCAGAGGAGGTGACCACATGAAGGCTTATGAACTGCTGTTCTTTGTCGATCCCTCTATCAATGAGGAAGCGCGCGCCGGCGTCATGAAGCGCATCGACGTCGCAATCACCGACAACGGTGGCCAGGTCGACAACGTCGACAACTGGGGCAAGCGCAAGCTCGCCTACGAGATCGACAACCTCGCTGAGGGTGACTACACCCTTATCGACTTCCACGCAGATCCCACGCAGATTCAGGAGCTCGACCGCGTCCTGCGCATCAACGACGCCGTCAAGCGCCACATGATTACTGCCCGTCCGGATCGTCAGTAGACTGGAAGCGTGGGCTTGCGAGCCCGCAAGAGAGGTGTGAGAGACATGAGCATCAACAGGGTGAACATTTCTGGAAACCTGACCCGCGACAGCGAGCTCAGGCAGACACAGTCAGGCACGGCAATCCTTCGCTTCGGTGTCGCCGTGAACGACCGTCGCAAGAACAACCAGACTGGTGAATGGGAAGACTATCCCAACTTTATTGACTGCGTCATGTGGGGCAACCGCGCCAATGCCCTTGCCAACTATCTCAAGCGTGGGACCAAGGTGGCCCTCGAGGGCCGTCTTCACTGGTCCTCTTGGGAGAAGGACGGCGTCAAGCGCAGCAAGGTCGAGGTCTACGTCGACGAGGTCGAGTTCCTGAGCTCACGTAACGCTCAGCAGCAGTCATCGCAGCAGACCTATGCCCCGCAGCAGCCCTCCTACTCCGCACCGGCCCCGGCACCCGCCGGCGCTCCTGAGCCCCAACAGGCTCCCGCACCTGTCAGCGCTCCTCCGACGGACAACGTCTACGACGAGGACATCCCGTTCTAAGTATGTAAGCGGCGGACTTGTCCGCCAGAAGAAAGGTAATGAGACATGGCTACTGAGTACCAGCGTCAGCCGCGTCGCAAGTATTGCCAGTTCTGCAAGGAAGACACTGAGTTCATCGATTACAAGGACACTCAGCTCCTTCGCAAGTACATGACCGACCGTGGCAAAATCAAGCCCCGTCGTGTCACTGGCGCCTGCACGCAGCACCAGCACAAAGTCGCGGTCGCCATCAAGCGCGCCCGCGAGATGGCTCTCCTGCCCTATACCGTCCCCGTGGTCTCCAGCCGCGGTGGCCGTGGGCGCGACCGCGACCGTTCCTAAGAGACCGAACGGGAAGCAGGGCACGTGTCACAGGAGACCGACACAGACAACGTCGCGAACGGGTCGAATGACCCGGGCATGGGGCTCGCACGGACGGACGGCGGAAACGTCGACCGCTCGCCATGGCTCCCTGTCGTCGTCGGCATCACGTGGTGCGTGCTGGGTGGTCTGCTCTGCGGGTATGCGCTCGTCCTGGCCGGCATCTGCATGGGATACGGGCTCATCGTCCTCACGAAGGGGCGTTCCCGTGCGTGGTGGGCGGCGGGCGTCGTCGCCTGCGTCGCGTCGGCCGTCGTGGCGTGCGTGTTCTTCTCGCCGAACGACCTGATCTCCGGCCTCGTCTCGTGTGTCGTGGCGTGCCTGGTGGCGGCGTTGGCATCGAGGGGTCGCATGACCCTCACGCTTGGCGCGGTCCTGGTCGGAGCCGTCATGGCGGTGCTCCTTGGCATCGACATCGCGGTGCCGCTCATGGAGGGCACGGACGTCCTCGCCGTGGCATCCCAGGCATCCAGCGAGCTTGCCAGTACGTTGGTGAGCCAGATGGGTGTCGGGTACCAGTCCATGGCCAGCCAGATCGCGCAGGTCATGTCGGTCATCTGGCCGGTGTCGTACTACCTCATGGCACTCGCCTTCGTGGCCGGCTCCTACCTTGGGGCGTGGCTGGCAGGGAGGCGTGGCACCACCGAGGCGTCCACGCCCGCGCCCGTCGCGACCTTCGACATGCCGCGCTGGCCCGTCATCGGTCTGGGCGTCGGCATCGCGTTGGTAGGGGCCTCGAAGGTCCTGACCGACCAGGCCGACGTGCTCCTGCTCCTGGGCGTCAACCTCCTGCTCGCGCTGCGGCCGCTCTTTGCCGTGCAAGGGCTCGGGGTGCTCTCCAGCCTCATGGGGCGATGGCATCTCGGCTGCTTCCTGCAGGTGCTTCTCTTGTTCGTCGCGGTGGACCTTGAGATCTCGTTCATGGTCCTGAGCGTTTTCGGTCTGGTGGACTTCTGGGCCAACTTCCGTCATCTCGATCGCGGGAGCGGTCCAGGACCCAAGCAGATCGCAGAGTAATATCTAGCCGGCGCATCCGTGCCGGCCAACCAAAGGAGTGTCCATGAAAGTCATCCTTCTGGGTGAGCTCAGGGGCAAGGGTGGAGAGGGAGACGTCGTCGACGTCGCCCAGGGCTATGCGGAGAACTGCCTGTTCCCCAAGCGCCTCGCCCTCCCCGCGACCCCCGGCAACATCAAGCAGCTCGACGAGCGTCGTCACAACATCGTCAAGCGCGAGGACAAGCGCATCTCCACAGCCAACGAGATGAAGGCCGCCCTCGACGGCAAGACCGTCACGATCGACGCGAAGATCGGCGAGGAAGGCCAGCTCTTCGGGTCTGTCACCTCGACCATGATCGCCGAGGCCGTCCACGAGCAGCTCGGCGTCGACGTCGACCGCAAGCGCATCGGTCTCAACCATGCCATCAAGACGGCAGGGCGCCACGAGGTCATGGTGAACTTCTACCGTGACATCGAGGCCAAGGTCACGCTCCAGGTCGGTAAGCCCGAGGCAGAGGCCCCTGAGGTCGAGCCTGAGGCTTCCGATGCCGAGGCAGAGGCCCCTGAGGTCGAGCCTGAGGCTGCGACCGACGAGGCTGCGGCTCCCGAGGCCGACCAGTCTACCGAGGCCGCCGAGTAATTCTCGTCGCATATTCTTCTATCAGGGATTTCGACAAATGGCATCGCGATGGTGTCTGCAGGAATGCCTGGTAGCCGACGAAGGGCGACACCCATGCACCCTCCCTGGCACATGCCAGGGAGGGTGCATGCACTTCTCGGGTGAATACGATAGAACAGCTACCTGGGGTTATATGGGCATTGGTTTGTATGGGTGGTAATTTACCCGGAGTCTGATGAAAATGGGTGCATAAGGGGTGGGGCACTGCCGTATGACCCGGGCTGCCGTTTACAAAGTCACTCAGAAAATGTTGAAAACTGTGAAAAGCAGCATCGTGCGGGATGGATGGGTGAAGCTTTAGACAGGCGCCTGGTCTGGTATGTCCCGGGCCTCCGCCTGCGCGCCCGAGGACGCCGGAATGCGTTAGGATGCTCAAGCGCTCCGTGTGCGACGGATGCGACCAAGGGATGCCGAGGGGAGGACGAATGGCTCAGGGTTCGTATGGCGTAGGTGCCAAGGGCGCCCATATGCGCTCGGACGAGCCGTGGGACGAGCCTCCCGTGGACCTCGCGCCCGTGACGTCCGCCTCCGAGCGCAGCATGCCGCAGGACGTCGCAGCCGAGCGCTCGGTGCTCTCGGCCATGATCCTCTCGCAGGACGTCCTCCAGGATGCCCTTGTCGAGCTTGACGAGAAGGACTTCTACCTCCCGTCCAACCGTGCCATCTATGCGGCCCTCCGTGAGATGTTCGACCGCAACCAGCCGGTCGACCCCGTCTCGCTGGCCGACTACCTTAACTCCCAGGGCCAGCTCGAGCGCGTCGGCGGCAGGGCCTACCTGCTCGACCTCAGCAACGACACCTTCTCCCTCGCCGGCTGGCGGCACCATGCCGAGATGCTGCGTCGCGACTCGCTCCTGCGCAACATCATCGAGGCCTCCGCCGAGGTCTGCGCCGTCGCCTTCGATGCCCCCGAGGACACCAAGGAGGTCGTCGACAAGGCCGAGAAGCTCATCCTCGACGTGACCGACCGCGAGGTGGCCAACTCCTACTCCACGATCGACCAGGTCATGGACGAGCTCTACACCGACCTCTCGAAGATGTGCGAGGACCAGTCGCACACCTTCGGAGTGAACACCGGGTTCAAGGGGATCGACGACAAGCTCCTCGGCCTGCGCCCTGGCCAGATGGTCGTCATCGGTGCCCGTCCTGGCGTCGGCAAGACCTCGTTCGCGCTCAACCTCGTCACGCAGGCGGCGGCGGCTGGGGCCTCCGTGGCGTTCTTCTCGCTCGAGATGAGCAAGGTCGAGATCGCGCAGCGCCTGCTGTCCTCGTATGCCAAGATCGACCTGCAGCAGATCCGAGCGGCCAACATCCACGCCGAGGACTGGACGCGGATTCTCGATGCCACCCGTGACCTCGCTCAACTCGACATCATGATCGATGACACGCCGGGTATCACGGTGACCGAGATTCGTGCCAAGGCCCGCCGGATGCTCCATGAGAAGGAGCATGGCATCGTGGTCGTCGACTACCTGCAGCTCCTGAGCCCTCCTCCGGGAAGGCGCTCCGACAGCCGCGCCACGGAGGTCTCGGAGATGAGCCGTGGCATCAAGATCATGGCCAAGGACCTCGGCGTTCCCGTCGTCGCGCTCTCGCAGCTCAATCGTGGCGTCGAGAATCGTACCAGCCGTGGCGGCATGAGCAAGCGCCCCCAACTCTCAGACCTGCGCGAGTCGGGCTCCATCGAACAGGACGCCGACATCGTCATCCTCCTCGACCGCTCCATGACCGACGAGGAGGCCGAGCGTGACGACCGTCCCGATGCGGGCGTGACCGAGTTCATCATCGCCAAGAACCGTTCGGGTCCGCTCGGCATCGTCGAACTGACCTTCCTTCCCAACTCCACCAAGTTCGTCGAGGTCGAGAAGCACTTCGACGAGTAGGTGCCGCGCGCGGCCTGTCAAGGGCGGTTGTGAGGGACTCACGGCTGTGGCTGGATGTGCCTGCCGCATGCCGTATACTCAAGGCTGTGCGCCTCGGCGAGGCCGATGCGCCCTGCATCCACGTCCACGATGGGAGTAATCCATGCCTGCAACGGTTCTGGTCGGTACTCAGTGGGGCGACGAGGGCAAGGGCAAGGTGACTGACCTCATCTCCGGTGACTTCGATTGCGTCTGCCGCTACCAGGGCGGTGCCAATGCCGGGCACACGGTCATCGCGAACGGGCATAAGTTCGGCCTCCACCAGGTCCCCTCGGGCGTCATGTATGAGGGCGTCACGCCGGTCATCGGCAACGGCTGCATCGTCGACCCCAAGGTCCTTCTCGACGAGATGGACATGCTCGAGTCCCAGGACGTCTCGTGCGAGCTCCTCAAGATCTCGGGCAACGCGCACATCGTGATGCCCTATCACATGGACCTCGACGGGGCCAACGAGCGTCGCCTCGGCAAGAACCTCATCGGCACCACGCACCGCGGCGTCGGTCCCTGCTATCAGGACAAGATGGGTCGCACCGGCCTCCGCATCCAGGACATGCTCGACGAGAAGATCTTCCGCCAGAAGCTCGAGGCCGCGCTTGTCGAGAAGAACGCCATTCTCGAGAAGGTCTATGGCATGCCCACCTACACGGTGGACCAGATCTGTGAGACCTATCTGCCCTATGCCGAGCGTCTGAAGCCGCACATCGTCGAGAGCTCCAAGCTCCTGAACGACATGCTTGCCGAGGGTGACAACATCCTGTTCGAGGGCGCCCAGGCCACCATGCTCGACATCGACCATGGAACCTACCCGTTCGTCACGAGCTCGAACTGCACCGCGGGCGGTGCCGTGACGGGCTCGGGCGTGGGACCCACCAACATCGGGCGCGTCCTCGGCATCGCCAAGGCCTACCTCACGCGCGTCGGCTCGGGTCCGTTCCCCACGGAGCTCCCGCAGGGAGACCCCATCGGCGACAAGCTCGGCGAGGTCGGCCATGAGTATGGCGTGACCACCGGGCGCAAGCGCCGCTGCGGCTGGTACGACGCCGTCGTCGTGAACTATGCCGCCCGCGTGAACGGTCTCACCGACCTCGCGGTCACCAAGCTCGACGTGCTCGGCTGCCTCGACACCATCAAGGTCTGCACCGCCTACGAGTGCGACGGCGTCCGCTACACCACCGTGCCCGAGCACCAGTCCGTCTTCTACCATGCCAAGCCCGTCTACGTCGAGATGCCTGGCTGGAAGTGCGACATCTCCGACTGCCGCAACTACTACGACCTGCCGCGCGAGGCCAAGGACTACCTCGACCTCATCGAGCAGCTCTCCGACGTGCGCGTCTCCATCGTCGCCGTGGGCCCCGACCGCGAGCAGACCATCAACCGCCACTGGAAGTAGCATGACCGAGCAGGGGTGCCAGCCGGAGCGTCGGTTTGATATCGTGACCGATGCGGCGAGCGACCTGTCGCTCGCCTACCTCGCCGCGCATGACGTGGCCGTGGTCCCCATGCGCATCCGATTGGGCGGTCAGGACCTTGCCGACGACGCCGACCTGTTCCCTGCCGAGTTCTATGAGCGGGTCGCATCCGGGAAGGTGCAACCCACGACCTCCCAGCCGTCCCCTGCCGACGTCTCGCGCGTCTATGACAAGGTGATCGCACGGGGCGCGAAGGCCATTCTGAGCGTGCATGTGTCGGGTGGGCTCTCCGAGACCGTCTCGTCGGCCACCACTGCAGCCCGCGATGCCAACAAGCGGGTCCCGTGCCGCGTGTTCGACACGGCGACCGCGAGCGCGGCCGAGGGCCTCGTGGTCCGGGCGGTCGTCATGGAGCGCGACCGCGGTGCGTCCCTCGAGGAGGCCCTCGAACGTGCCGACGAGGTCGCCAGTCATGCCTCGCTCTACTTCGTGGCGCCATCCACCAGCATGTATGCGGCTGGTCGTGGTTTTGGTCTGCTGGCGCGCCTCTCGGGGTCGCTTCCGATGCTCCATGTCTCGAAGGAAGGCACGGTCGTCCGGGATGCCCTGTCGCCCGACCTCACCGACCTTACCGGGCGCATCGCCCGCATCATGAGCAAGACGGCGGCCCAGGAGGGCCCCCTCATGTATGTCGAGGTCGCGGCTGGCATCCCACATCTGTTGGAGCATCTCGAGAAGCCCCTCGACACCAACGAGTTCGAGAGCCGATGCGTGGCGGTCGAGACGGCGAGCCCCTCCGTGGCGACGCATGCTGGCATAGGGGCCGTCGGCATCGCCTTCGCGCCCGTCCGCCACCTACCTGTCCCGAACGACGCCGCATCCAAGGGAGAGACCCATGTCTAGTCCCCACGACTTCGAGATCGTCACCGACAGCACCTGTGACATACCCCTTGCCGAGCTCGACGGGATGGGGGTGGCGATGGTGCCGCTCACCGTCTTCGTCGGTGAGCGCGCGCTTCTCGACGAGGTCGAGGTCAAGCCCGAGGAGTTCTACGACCTCATGGCGGCCTCCCCCGAACTGCCGCACAGCTCGCAGCCGTCCCCCGACATGTTCGGGAAGGCGTATGCAGACCTGGAGGCCTCGGGCGCCAGGCGCATCCTCGTCCTCACCATCTCGCAGGCCCTCTCGGGGACCTATAACTCGGCGAGCCTTGCCGCCGAGGGCTCCTCTGCCGATGTCAGGGTCGTGGACACCCATCTGGCCTCGATGGGGCACGGCATGGCGCTCAAGGAGGCCGTCAGGATGCGTGATGCCGGTGAGTCGCTCGAGGCGACGATCGACCACGTGAGGTCCTTCTCGGCGGGACTCTCGTCGCTGTTCGTCCCCGACACCCTCGACAACCTGGTGAAGAACGGTCGCTGCACCAAGCTGGCCGGCTTTGCGACCTCGCTCTTCGACATCAAGGTCAACCTGACGCTCGACGATGCCGGTGCCATCATCCCCATCCACAAGGCCCGTGGCGCCCGAGGGGCCTACCAGTGGATAGCCCACCGTCTGGTGAGGCTGATGGGGGAGGGCGCCCATGTGGTCGTCACCTTCATCCAGGTGAGGAACAGGGCGGGTGCCGACCAGCTCCTCGGGGCCATGCGATCGGCCGGCCTCGAGGTCGACGTGCAGGGGACCTATGACTGTGACCCGGTCATCGCGACGCACACCGGTGTCGGTCTGGTGTCGGTGGGGGTCGTGGCCGCGGACGCGGTCTATCATGCGAACGTGAAGGAAGATGCCGGCGAGACCTCGCCGGCCGGAGGGGAGTGACCATGTCAGACAGCGTCATCGACATCCTCGTGCTCGGAGCTGGCGGCCGCGAGCATGCCCTGCTCAAGAAGCTCGCCGAGAGCCCTCGTGCTGGCAGGCTCTGGGTCGCGCCCGGAAACGGAGGGATGCTCTCCATGGCGGAGGCGGCTCCCGTCGACCAGGACGACCCTGCTGCCGTGGCGGACTTCGCCACGCGCGAGCACATCGGCCTCGTGGTGATCGGTCCCGAGGTGCCCCTCGTCGACGGCGTCGGCGACGCGGTGCGCGCGGCGGGGATCCCGGTCTTCGGACCCAACGCCGACGCGGCTCAGATGGAGGGCTCGAAGGTCTTCGCCAAGCAGGTCATGGAGGCGGCTGGCGTCCCCACCGCGCGCTATCGCTCCTTCACCGAGGAGAGCCCGGCCGCAGACTATGTTCGCGAGCTGGGGTGTGCCTGCGTCGTCAAGGCCGACGGGCTGGCTGCCGGCAAGGGCGTGATCGTGGCGGCAAACACCGACGAGGCCTTGGCCGGGGTCCACGAGTGCTTCTCGGGACAGTTCGGCGCGGCTGGCTCGACCGTCGTGGTCGAGGAGTTCCTCAAGGGTCCTGAGGTGAGCCTCCTGGCCCTCACCGACGGCACGACGCTCGTACCCCTCGCGAGCTCGCAGGACCATAAGCGTGCCCTCGAGGGGGACCGAGGACCCAACACGGGCGGCATGGGCGTCTATTCGCCCGTCCCCTTCGTGACGGACGCCGAGCTTGCCGAGATGACGAACATCGAGGAGCGTGTCCTGGCCGAGCTCACCCATGAGGGCATCCGCTACTCGGGGTGCCTCTACGGCGGCTTCATGCTCACCAAGGACGGTCCCAAGGTCCTCGAGTTCAACGCCCGCTTCGGCGACCCCGAGACCCAGGTCGTGCTGCCGCGCATGCGCGGGGACCTGGTCGAGGCCTTCCTCGCCTGCGATGCCGGCACGCTCGACGCTGCCGACATCTCATGGGCAGACGACTGGGCGGTCTCCGTGGTGCTCACGAGCGCGGGCTATCCCGGTCCCTACGAGAAGGGCAAGCCCATCAAGGGCATAACGGATGCCGAGAGGAACCCCGGCGTGACCGTGTACCACGCGGGCACCGCGCTTGCGGCTGATGGCACGCTTGTGACGGCTGGGGGACGCGTGCTCGATGTCACCTGCGTCGCTGACACGTTCGAGGCCGCTCGCGACGGGGCCTATGCCGCCTGCGACCTCATTGACTTCGAGGGCAAGACGCTTCGTCGTGACATCGGGCTCCGCGCCCTGCGCGGACGCGACGCCTGGGAGGTGTAGGCATGACGGCACCACGGAAGGTCGGTTCCGAGCACGACTCCCTTGTGGTCCCTGGCGATGCCGACGCCCTGGGGAAGGCCCGTGACGCGGCCCTCGACGGCATCAGGGAGCAGGCCGAGGCCTTCACGTTCGATGGCGACCGCTCGTCCCAGGACCACGCCTCGGGCATGCCCGAGCGTCGTCGGCTCGTGCTGGGTGACGACGACCCGCGCGACGATGCGCTGGCCGAGCACGTGCTCGACGAGCAGGCCGCCTGGAAGGGCCGCATCTTCACGGTCGACAGGCTCGACGTGGCGCTTCCCGATGGCCGGAAGGCCGTGCGAGACGTCGTCCGGCACTGTGGTGCCGTCGCCATCGTGGCACTGACGGAGGACGGTCGCATCTGCCTGGTCCGTCAGTACCGCACGGCCCTCGGTCGCGTGACGGTCGAGATTCCGGCTGGCAAGCTCGACCCGGGCGAGGACCCGCTCGACTGTGCCCACCGCGAGCTTGCGGAGGAGACGGGCCTCCGGGCGGGGAAGATGGCCTTCCTCACCACGATCGCGAGCTCGGCGGGCTTCTCGGACGAGCTCATCCATCTCTACATGGCGACCGAGCTCACGCAGGACGAGTCGAGCCCTGACGCCGACGAGTTCATCAACGTCGACCTCGTCGACCTTCCTGAGCTCATCGATGCCGTCCTCGACGGTCGCATCGAGGATGCCAAGACCGTGGTCGGCGCGCTCGTCTGCGATGCCGTGGCGCATCGCCTGAGTCCGGAGGACCCCTCGCAAGGCTAGGGCGAAGGGACCGTGAAGGTAGGCGTGCGAGCCCTCTGCCGAGGTGCCTCGCGCGTATAATCCACTTGTTTGGTCGATGAGGCCGGCCCTTCGGGGCCGTGCGCGACGGGAGACGTGATGGCAAAGAAGCAGAAGGCCCTCGCGCCTGACTCCGAGCAGGTCGAGGAGCTCTTTGGCGAGGTAGACGAGTCGGGGCATAGTAACGCCTCGAATGCCGCCAAGCAGCATCGCCATCGCAAGGAGAAGGGCAACGGCATCGACGTCGACCCGCTGTCCGAGGACGACCCGTCCGGTTCCAACGTGGGCAAGATCATCGCTCGCACCGCCGTGATCTTCGTGGTGCTCGTCCTCGCAGTGGTGGTGCTCGCACAGGTGTCGTGCGGCGTCGCCCGTCGTGCCAACACCGCCGACCTCTCGAGCGACGTCAGCGTGCGCACCGTGACGTCGGCGCTCAAGGGGGGCGTCGAGTGGGGCAATGGCTTCACCCAGTTCCCCGAGGACTTCTCCGTGCAGGAAGCCGACGAGAACACCGGCCGTATCGAGGTCTCGGTTGTCGACACCTCCTCCAAGGATGAGATGGAGTGCCTCTCGGGCTCCCAGATCCAGGCGACGGCGTTCGCCGTGAACGCCCTGCTCAACCCTAATATCGATACGGTCGTCTATCACGTCAGCGTTCACGTGGACGACGACGGCGACATCGAGCAGTCGCAGGCCTTCGGGTTCCTCAAGCCCACCGGGCGCACCAAGACCTTCATGACCTTCGTGTGGACCAAGACGACCACGACCAACAACGCGTTCAACCTCAACTGCAACATCACCGGGATGGACTCGACCACAGCCGCGAACCTCAAGGACAAGGTCACGTCGTTCACAGACAACCCGCTCCTCTCGGCATTCGGCTCGTCCACCACGTCGTCTGCCACGACCGTGTCGGTCACGACCGACGATGCCACGACCGCGGACACGGCGGCCTCTGCCGACGCGTCGGCGACGGCAAGCGCTTCCTGATCCCAAGGTCCGCGATGCAAGGCTGGCGTTCGGCCGTCACCATGCGCCTCATCGCATATGGGCAAGAAGGACGGCCGGCGTACACCGGCCGTCCTTCTCGATTCTCTTGCCTTCCTGTGACCACGGGGCGCCTCGGCCGCGAGCGCGCTGATGCCGGCGACCTCCGGCGCTGCCGCCCTGACGGGTGTGTGGTCGCCTTCGCGTCATCGGTTCCCCTCGGCAGGGACGGACGTCCCACATGCCATCTCGGTCGTCAGCGAAGCAGGTCGGTGACGTCGCCGAGGACGGACTCGAAGCTCACGCCGCGCACTTCGTAGTCAGGCTGCTCGCGCGTGACCTTCATGGCGTCGATGACGAGGCGGCCGGCGAACTCGGTGGCGTCCTGGATGCTCCTGCCTGCCATGATGGCGGCGAGGAGTCCGGAGCAGTAGAGGTCGCCGGTGCCGTGGAGCATGTAGGGCAGGACGTCCTCGTCGATCTCGACGATGCCGGTGCCGTTGACGCCATAGCCGTTGTCAAGGGCCTCGGTGCAGGCGAGGTAGTTCCGTATCTTGCCGTCACCGCGGACGATGCCCTTGAGGACGACGTTCTTGGCACCCATGCCCAGGAGCTTGTCGATCATGGTGTGGATGTAGGCGTTGTCGACGTCCTGGCCGGCGTAGTCGGTTCCCGTGAGAATCGAGGCCTCGGTGAGGTTGGGGGTGAGCACGTCGGCACCGTCGACCAGCTCGCTCATGGCCTGGCAGAGCTCGGGGGTGTAGGTGGGATACATCTGGCCGGCATCGCCCATGACGGGGTCGACCACGCGGAGCGCCTTGGGATGCTCGCGGTAGAGACGCGTGATGCAGGCGACCTGGTCAGCGGCACCGAGGAAGCCGGAGTAGATGGCGTCGAGCTCGATACCCTCCTTCACCCAGGCGTCGAGGTAGTCGGACAGCATGGACGTGGTGTCGTGCATGTAGAACTCAGGGAACTTGGTGTGTGCCGAGAAGAGGGACGTGGGCACGGGGCAGACGTCGCATCCTGCTGCCGAGAGCACGGGGATGGCGACGCCGAGCGAGCACTTCCCATAGCCGCACAGGTCATGAACCGCGGCGACGCGAGGAATGTACGAGCCATTTCGCTTGTAGAGGTAGAGGTTGCTTGCATGGGTCATTGGTGGTTCCCTCCGACGCGGACTGAAAGACCGGCGTGCGGCACATAGGATAGCCGTTATCGGCCGACCTCGCCTTCCCCACCTCCCTTGCCTGACCCGTTCAGGAGGGGTGCTGGCATCTAAGCCGCCCTGCCGGAACCCGCAAGCCCCGGGGCCGTCTATACTGGTGACCAGAGTCAATATGTGGGTCCATCACCAAGGGAGAAGCAATGGCAGAGCCCGTCGTAGGCATCATCATGGGATCGAAGTCCGACATGCCGGCCATGGAGGCGTGCACGAAGGAGCTTGACGAGCTGGGCGTCCCCTATGAGCTCGTGGTCGCATCGGCGCACCGTGCCCCCGACAAGGTCCGTGAGTGGGCCTCCACCGCTGCCGATCGTGGCCTCAAGGTCATCATCGCCGCGGCGGGCAAGGCGGCGCACCTCGGCGGTGTCGTGGCGGCCTTCACGCCCCTGCCCATCGTGGGTGTGCCCATGAAGACGAGTGACCTCGGTGGGATGGACTCGCTGCTCTCGATGGTGCAGATGCCCTCTGGCGTTCCGGTGGCCTGCGTGGCCATCGGCGGCGCCAAGAACGCGGCCATCTATGCCACGCAGATCATCGGCGCGACGGATCCCGAGTACCGCGAGAAGATCATCGAGCTCAAGCGCCAGATGGCAGAGGCCTAGCAGGCACCATTCCGGGTCGGGCGCGTCCGCGCGTCGGCCCAACCACACGAGACCACCTCGCCGGGCCCGTCCCGGCGACAAGGAGGGAGCATCGCAGGATGCAGAAGGCAGAGCTGCTCGACCAGATCAAGGAGGCCATGAAGGCCCACGACAAGGTGCGCCTCTCCATCCTGCGCCAGGTCAACCAGGCCGTGAAGCAGATCGAGGTCGACGAACGCCGCGACGTCACCGAGGCCGACATCACGGCCGCGGTGAAGAAGCTGCAGAAGGTCACCGGCGAGGAGCTCGACGCCCTCCACAAGGCAGGCGACGATGCCCATGCCGATCGCATCGCGGAGCTCTCGAGCCAGGCCCAGATCCTCGACGGGCTCCTTCCGGCGCAGCTCGACGGTGCCATGCTCGAGACCGAGGTCGACCATGTGATCGATGAGCTCGGCCTTTCCGGCCGTCGTGACATGGGCCGTCTCATGGGTGAGCTCGCCACGCGTACGAACGGCAACTTCGACAAGCCGGCCGCCGCGGCCTATGCCGGCAAGAAGCTCGGCTAGGAGACTCCCATGGCCTCTCACCTCAAGAATGTGTCCCGGGCCCCCGATCCTGCGGGACCTACGTCCGTCCAGTCGCCGTTGCCGGCCTACGCCGATGCCTCATCGGCCGCCAGTCCGTCACCGAAGCCCGACAAGCCCAAGAGGTCGAAGTCCCGCATCATCTCGAACATACTCATCGCGCTCGGCATCATCCTGCTCCTGGTGGCTGCCGGCATGTGGGGCTATGCACAGTGGCAGTACGGTCAGCAGGACCAGGAGAACGAGAAGCTTGCCGAGTATGCCACCGTCTCCGACGATGCCTCGACGGCCCCGGTCATCGACTGGGCCACGTTGAAGGCGACCTACCCGGACGTCGTCGGCTGGATCTACGTACCTGGCACCGTCATCAACTATCCCGTGTTCCAATCGTCCGACAACGACCACTACCTCAACACCAACGCCGACGGCATCTACGGCGTGGGTGGCCAGATCTTCATGGACTATCAGAACACCGCTCCTGGCATGGTCGACCAGCAGACCATCATCTATGGGCACCACCTCAAGAACGGGTCGATGTTCAAGCAGGTCGCCGACATGGCCGACCAAGGCTTCTTCGATTCGATCACCACGGTCTGGTACTGCACGGAGGCCCAGAACTACGAGCTCGAGCCCCTGCTCGTCTACTACACCAATCCTGACGACCAGAACGTGCGCAGGTTCTCGTTCACCTCGCAGGAGGAGTTCCGGACCTACCTCGATGGCCTGCTGGGATCCTCGGTGGCACATGTGGGATCGGCCGATTCCATCATCGGGGGCGCCTCTCACGCCCTCACGCTCTCGACCTGCAACTACATCGATGGCTATGGGCGCACCATCCTGGTGTGCGTCCCGAAGTCAGAGGCGAACGCCGCGCTCAACGCGACGAGCTAGGAGGACCTCACAGCATGGTGCAGAACGACGATCGTGCGGCGTCCCGCATGACACCGACCAGCCGTCCCGCCTCGACGGGTGCCTATGACGACGAGAGGGACCAGCTCCATGAGGAGTGTGGCGTCTTCGGAATCTGGGCCCCCGGTCACGACGTTGCCCGCATGACCTACTTCGCCCTTCGTGCCCTGCAGCACCGGGGCCAGGAGTCGGCTGGCATCGCCGTGGGGGATGGGCACACCGTCCTGGTGAGGAAGGACCTGGGCCTCGTGAGCCAGGTCTTCACCGACTCCGACCTGGCGGCCATGCCAGGCCATGTCGCGGTGGGCCACGTGCGCTACGGTACGTCGGGAGCCAAGAGCTGGGAGGCGGCTCAGCCGCACCTCTCGGCCATCAACGACGTCATCATCGCGCTCGCGCACAATGGCACCCTCGTGAACTCCGACGAGCTCAGGCGCGAGCTGGTGAACCTGGGCATACCCTTCAGGTCTAACACCGACAGCGAGGTCGCGGCCAAGCTCGTGGGGTACTTCACCGAGCAGACCCACCACATCACGCAGGGCATCGCCAGGATGATGTCCATGGTGGAGGGGGGCTATGCCATGGCCCTCGTACGCGAGGACGCGCTCTATGCCTTCCGTGACCCCCATGGCATCAGGCCCCTCGTCCTCGGACGGCTCGCTGCCGATGCTGGTTGGGTCGTCGCGAGCGAGACCTGTGCCCTCGACATCCTCGGTGCCGAGTACGTGCGTGACGTCGTGCCGGGCGAGATCATCCGTATCTCGGGCGACGGCCTCTCCTCGCTGCAGGGGGTCTCGCGTGAGATTCCGGCCAACTGCATCTTCGAGGACGTGTACTTCTCGCGTCCCGATTCCATCGCGGGCGGTCGCTCCATCTACTCGATGCGCTATGCGATGGGCGCCGAGCTCGCCCGTGAGTCCCCGGCCGACGCCGACCTCGTGATAGGCGTGCCTGACTCCGGCCTGCCGCCTGCTGAGGGCTTCGCCCACGAGCTGGGACTCCCCTTCGGCGAGGGGCTCATCAAGAACCGCTACGTCGCGCGGACCTTCATCCAACCCACCCAGGAGCTCCGCGAGCTCGGCGTCCGTCTCAAGCTCAACGCCCTCCGCGACAACGTGGCCGGAAAGCGCCTCGTCATGATCGACGACTCCATCGTGCGCGGCACCACGTCCAAGCAGATCGTGCGCATGCTCAAGGATGCCGGTGCGCTCGAGGTCCACGTGCGCATCAACTCCCCCGAGGTCATCTGGCCCTGCTTCTATGGCATCGACACCGACACGCAGGACCAGCTCATCTCGGCGAACAAGTCCGTCGACGAGATATGCGACTACATCGGGGCGGACTCCCTCGCCTTCCTCTCGGTTCCCGGCCTCCTGAAGTCGGTGCCCATGAGCGGCTACTGCCAGGCTTGCTTCACGGGGGAGTATCCCGTCGAGATTCCCGAGAGCTTCTCTGCGGGCAAGTTCCTCGAGGGCTACGAGCCCAACAACCTCTCACACGCCTCTCGGACCTCGCAGATGAGGATCGAGGACCTTGTTCCAGACGGACCAGGAGATTCCACCACCGAGAAGGGAAGCACCAGATGAGCGAGACCCCCACGCACGTGAGCTATGCGGATGCAGGCGTCGACGTCGACGAGGGCGCCCGCGCCGTCGACGCCATCAAGGATGCCGTGGCACGCACGGACCGGCCCGAGTGCCTGGGAGGCCTCGGCGGCTTCGGCTGCCTCTTCTCGGCTGCCGGCCTCAAGGCGATGGACGACCCCGTGCTCGTCTCGGGCACGGACGGCGTCGGCACCAAGCTCGCCATCGCCCAGATGCTCGGCCGCAACGACACCGTGGGTGAGGATCTCGTGGCCATGTGCGTCGACGACGTGGTCGTGACAGGTGCCGAGCCCCTGTTCTTCCTGGATTACGTCGCTATCGGCCGCATCGAGGCAGAGAGCATGTCGCACATCGTGGCCGGTATCGCGCGCGGTTGCGAGAAGTCGGGCTGTGCCCTCATCGGCGGCGAGATGGCCGAGCACCCAGGCGTGATGCGTGCGGATGACTATGACCTCGCGGGCTTCTGCGTCGGCGCGGTCGACCGCCCCAAGATGCTCGGGGCCGACCGCGTGCACGTCGGGGACGTCATCATCGGGCTTCCCAGCTCGGGAATCCACTCGAACGGCTACTCACTCGTCCGCAAGGTCGCCATCGAGGGCAAGACCGTCGAGCAGCTCGATGAGCCGCAGGCGGACCTCGGAGGCAAGAGCCTGGCCGATGCCGTGCTGGCCCCGACGACCATCTACTCGGGTGCGCTGGTGGCGGCCCTCGCCGCAGGTGCCCCGATCCATGCCATGGCCCACATCACCGGCGGCGGCATCACCGAGAACCTCAACCGCGCCCTTCCGGCGGACGTGGACGCCGTGGTCGACCGTGGTGCCGATGGCCGCGGTGGCGTGGCAGGCGACGACCCCGCGTGGTCCGTCCCGCCGGTCATCTCGTACATGGTCCGCGCGGCGGGCCTCACGCCCGACGAGGCCTACAAGACCTTCAACATGGGCGTGGGCATGAGCGTCCTGTGCGACCCCGATGACGTGGACGAGGTCTGCGAGGCCCTCGTGGCCCAGGGACAGGAGCCCTTCGTGATGGGCGAGTGCGTCGCTGGCACGGGCACGGTGACCTACCGATGAGCGCAAAGAGGGACCCTGCCCTCGACACCTCGACGCTCGATGCGGCCGAGGGCTCCGACGCCTTCGAGTCGGAGCTGTGCTCGGTCGTGGGGACCGCGGCCGAGGGGGACGGCTTCACGCCGCACAGCCCGCTGCGCCTGGGGGTCCTCATCTCGGGCAACGGGACCAACCTGCAGGCCATCATCGACGCGATCGCCGCCGGTGCGCTCGATGCCGAGGTCGCGCTCGTGGTCTCGAGCAGGCCGTCGGCCTTCGGCCTCAAGCGTGCCGAGGAGGCCGGCATCCAGACGCTCACGCTCTCGAAGGAGACCTATGCCGACCCCGTCGTGGCCGACGAGGTCATCGCGGGCGAGCTCTATCGTGCGGGCGTGGACTACGTCATCATGGCTGGCTACATGCGCAAGGTGGGTGCGCCGCTACTGGCGACCTTCCCCAACCGCATCGTGAACCTGCATCCCGCGCTGCTCCCGAGCTTCCCGGGGGCGCATGCCATCGCCGAGGCCTATGCGCGCGGGGTCAAGGTGACCGGCGTGACGGTCCACTTCGCCAACGCCGACTATGATGCGGGCCCCATCATCGCCCAGCGGGCGCTGTCCGTGCGCGAGGGGTGGGACGTCGACGAGCTCGAGTCCCACATCCATGACATCGAGCACGAGCTCTACCCGGCCACCATCCAGCTGCTGGCCCAGGGGCGCGTCCACGTACGTGCCGACGGCACCGTGGAGGTCGCGTCGGCGTAGCCCCCCATCGATGCGACGGCAGGTCGTGTGGGTAACAGAATAGCGTGCTGCCTGGCATTTCTGCAGACACGTGCATGCTCCTCGTTCGGCAGTCCTAAGGCGTCAGGGATGACGCAGGAAGCGACGAAATGGGAGGTAGGTACATGGCAACAGGGAAGTATGACGGCTACAAGGTGATGATCGCCGGGTCGACCTCGGGAATCGGGCTCTCCATCACGGAGATGTTCCTCCGCGAGGGTGCCACGGTGCTCGGCCTCGGCCGTAACTTCGAGAACGTGCAGCACCTGGGCGACAGGTACATCCCGTTCAAGTGTGACGTCACGGACCTCGACCAGATCAGGGCCGCATGCGACAAGGTCAGGGAGCTCTTCGACGGCCACCTCGACGTGTTCATCAACTCCGCGGGCGTCGGCGTCCACTACTCCGTCAAGGAGGTCACGTCCGAGAAGTTCGACTTCGCGGTGGACCTGCTGCTGAAGTCCTCGGTCATGTTCACCAGGTACTGCTACGAGTACCTCGAGCAGGCCGAGCATGGAAGTCCTGTCATCATCCACGTGTCGAGCATCGGCGCCCGCACGATCGAGCCGGGCGACATCCTCTATGGCATCTGCAAGACGGGCATGAACCTCTATAGCAAGCAGTCAGCCGGGGGGCTTCCGGGGGTTCGTGTCATGAGCCTCTCTCCAGGGCCCTTCATCACCCCGATCTTCGCCAAGAGCCGCACGCCCGAGGAGACCGAGCAAGTCATCAAGTACATGGGCACGCTCATCCCGAGTGGCAGGATGGCCGAGCCGGACGAGATAGGCGACCTCGTGAGCTTCCTCTGCTCAGACGAGGCCTCCTATATCAACGGTTGTGACATCTCCATCGACGGCGGGACGCTCACGCGTCTCAGCTAGGCCGTCGAAACCACTCATTCACACGGAAGGGATGAAGACCATGCTGAACAACAAGGTGGCGCTCGTCACGGGCATCTCCACCGGTATAGGGCTTGCCACTGCCACGCGGTATCTCAAGGAAGGCGCCAGGGTCATCGGCGTCGGTGACCTCACCGACGAGGTCAAGGGCCTGGGCGACGGTCTCGACCATGTCGTCTGCGACGTCACCAAGGAGTCCGACGTCGCGTCGCTCTCCGACCTGATAGGCGAGCGCTATGGCGTCCTGGACATCCTCACGACGGTCTGCGACCGCGAGTACGACGGCAGGATCGGGGAGGTCGACGAGGCCGAGATGGAGCAGGCCTCCAAGCACATCCTCTATGCCCCGATGCTGCTCACCAAGCACCTCACGGACCTCCTCGGCAAGTCCGAGCTGGCCAGCGTCATCTATGACCTGCCCATATCGGCGTTCATGATCGAGAAGGACTATCTCACCTCGACGCTCAACGTGTCGCTGGCAAACTATGTGCGCCAGGCCACGGCCCAGATACGCCCCATCCGCGTCAACGGGGTGATGTTCGGCCTCATCAAGGGCCATATGCTCTCAGCCGAGAAGGAGGCCAGGTTCGAGGCTGCCGATCCTCCTGAGTCCATGATCCCGTCGAGGAGGCTCGGGACGCCCGAGGACGTCGCCAACCTGAACAACTTCCTGGCCGACGAGGTCTCGAAGTTCTTCAACAGCGCGCTGATTCCTGTCGACGGTGGCTACTACACGATGAACGCGCGCACGTTCGGCAACTCGTTCTAGGGCCGTCCGCCTTGGGCGGGCGAACCATGTGAGGCCGTCTGGGACCTAGTCGCAGACGGCCTCTTCTTCGGTAGATTCTGGCGGAATGATATACCGTAAATGGTGTGGAACCGATATAACCAGTAGATAGCTGGAAGAACGGGCGTGTGGCGCCCTTCATGTCTGAAAAGATGCTTAACACAAGGTGAGTCAAGGTATATGTTGAACCACATCACATATGTGGTGAGCTCATAGAGACAATATAGGGCGGTCGAGAACGACTACCGATACACCACTTGGTAGGATATCCTGAATGTGTCATGGCTCCGCACGAATAGGGTTCCATGATCCACGGCCCGCGCGATACCCTCACCGCGTCACATGTCGACGCAGGGGACGCGCGGGCCTTCTTTCCCCCAGTGTGTCACGGACCAGCCTTGGAGCGCCTATGCGCGCGAGAGCGCGGCGACGGTCTCCACGTGCGAGGTGTGGGGGAACATGTCCACGCACGTGAGTGCATCGAGGTGCCAGCCGAGCTTGAGCAGCACGTCGCAGTCGCGACGCTGGGTCTCGGGGTTGCATGAGACATAGACGATCCGCTCTGGTGCCAGTGCCGATGCCCCCTCGAGGAACGATGTCGTGGATCCCGCCCGTGGCGGGTCGAGGACGATGACGTCGAAGTGCTCGTGGCCGGCACGGGCGTCACGCATGTAGGCCGTGGCGTCGGCATGCACGAAGCGGCAGCGGTCTGCCAGGCCGTTCTCGGCGGCGTTCTTCCTGGCACACGCCACGGCTCCCTCGACGTTCTCTACGCCCACGACCTTGAGGCCCGGGACGCGATGTGCGGCGGCGAGGCCTATCGTACCGATGCCGCAGTAGGCGTCGAGCAGGCGTACCCCGCGCACGCCGTCCGACGAGAGTCCCGCCGCATCGAGCGCGCAGGCATAGAGGCGCTCGGTCTGGAAGGGGTTGGTCTGGTAGAAGCTCGTTGGCCCGATCTCGAAAGAGACGCCGAGGAGCTCGTCGTGCATGATGCCGCCACCCACGAGGGCCATCGAGTCGTGCCCGAGCATTGCGTTGGTACGGCGCTGGTTCACGTTCTGTGCCACGGCCGTGACGCTCGGCGCGAGGGCGCGGACCCGATCGACGAACTCGCGCCCGTGCGAGACCTTCTCGCCGTTGGTGACGATGGTGAGGAGCAGGTCGTCCGTGGCCCAGCCAGCGCGAACGATGGCATGGCGGAGGAGCCCGCGGCCGCGGTCCTCGTCATAGGCCGGGATGCGAAACTCCTCGGCGGCGCGCGCCACGGCGTTCAGGACCTGGCGGCAGCGGGGGTCCTCCACGAGGCAGGACGAGCATGGGACGATCGTATGGGTGCCACGCGCGTAGAAGCCGCAGCGGACGCTGCCGTTGGCACCGGGGGTGTAGGGTGAGGCCGCCTTGTGGCGGTAGCCGACCGGTTCGAGGCCGGGGATGCCCGAGGACTCGTCCATGCCGAGCATGGGGATGCGGGGAAGGGTGCCGTCGGCGTGAGGGCCATGGGGCAGCCGTGGGTCGTCGGGGAGGATGTCCGCGAAGAGGCGCTCGACGGACTCGCGCTTGCGGCGCAGCTGTATGGCGTACGGGACCGCGAGCCATTCGCAGCCTCCGCACGAGCGGGCGATCGGGCAGGTGTACGTCTTGAATCCCATGCGTACAGTGTAGCTGTGTGAGGGGCGAGGCGGTGCGCTGGGGCCCAGGTGCCCCATATGCGTCCCGCGGGCGGACGGCCTCTTTCAGATTGTGCCTGCGCCGATCGTTCAGGCTGCTAGAATGTCGTGCAACCGATGCCGCGTCAGGGGCGTCGCCACAAGAGGGGGAGCTCGTATGGGAACCATCCGCAAGGTCGGCATTCTGGGACAGGGTCACGTCGGAGCGCATGTGGCCAACAGCATGGTGCTCCAGGGGGTGGCCGACGAGCTCTACCTCTGCGACCTCGACCAGAAGAAGCTCGACTCCGAGGTCCAGGACCTTCGCGACGGACTGGCCTTCTGCCCCCATAACGTGAGGATAGAGGCCTGCGGCACGGACTACGAGGCCCTGGCCGACTGCGATGTCATCGTGAACGCCGCGGGCAAGGTCGCCCTTGCCGCGACAGACCGTGATGGCGAGCTCTTCTGGACCACCGACACCGCCCGCACCTTCGCCGCCCGCATCGCGAAGGCCGGCTTCGACGGCATCTGGGTCACCATCGCCAACCCGTGCGACGTCGTGGCCACCGAGATCTGGCACCTCACCGGCTGTGACCCCGCGCGCGTGGTGGGGTCTGGCACGGCCCTCGACTCCTCCCGTCTGCGCAACGTCCTCTCGCAGGCCACGGGCTACGACCAGAAGTCCATCGGCTGCTACATGCTCGGCGAGCACGGCGCCTCGCAGTTCGCCTGCTGGAGCCAGGTCAACTTCGGCGGCAAGCCGCTCGCGCAGCTCGAGGAGGAGGACCCCGAGCATTTCGAATTCGACAGGCCCAAGCTCGAGGACCTCGCGCGCCAGGGCGGTTACGTGACCTATGCCGGCAAGGGATGCACCGAGTACGCGGTCGCCGATGCGGCCACGCGCCTGGTCAAGGCCGTGGTCTCGAACGAGCACTACATCACGGCCTGCTCCACGCTGCTCACCGGCCAGTACGGCGAGGAGGGGCACTTCACGTCCATCCCCTGCTCGGTGGGGGCTGGCGGCGTGGAGCGCGTCTTCATGCCCGACCTCGACTCGACCGAGCAGGAGGCCTTCCATAAGTCCTGCGCCCACATCAAGGAGAACATCTCCCGCCTCGAGTGGTGGGACTCCGACCGGGCATAGGCGTCGAGCGGAGGAGGCCCTCCCCGGAGCCTGGTGCGCCGCGGGTGGGACGTTCCTCTCGATGCCCCTTCCCGACCGAAGGACAAAACACGAATTCCCCCATGTCCCGCGCATTGTGCCGCGGAAAGGGATATCATCACATTCGAGAATTTGAATTCGGGTCAAAAAGGCCCAGACCGTCAGAAGGGGTATGCAATGCAGTCCAAGATAGCCCATGCGGCAGAGCGCAAGGCCTTTGGCGCGGTGCTCGACAAGATCATCGACACCGCCAGCTCGGATGACCGCGACCAGAACATCGGCAAGCTCGTCGACATGGCGTCCAAGCTCCTGAAGGACACCGCCCCCGGAGCCGCCCGCGGCCTCAAGGCCGGTCTCTACCCGGGGAGCAAGTGGGAGCAGTTCCTGTTCGACGTCATCGACAACACCGACCGCACCGTCCTCAAGACGGCCATCCTGAACGGTGCCTACGAGTCCGCCTTCCGCGGCCTCCGCACCACGACGCAGAACGCCGAGAAGTACCAGTGCAACGTCCCCTGGATCATCCTGTTCGATCCCACGAGCGCCTGCAACAAGCACTGCAACGGCTGCTGGGCCGCCGAGTACGGCAACAAGTACAACCTCTCCCTCGAGGACATGGACAAGCTCGTGACCGAGGGCTCCGAGCTGGGCTGCCACCTCTACATGCTGACCGGTGGCGAGCCGCTCGTGCGCAAGCATGACATCATCAAGCTTGCCGAGAAGCACCAGGACTGCATCTTCAACATCTTCACCAACGCCAGCCTCATCGACGACGACTTCTGCGACGACGTGCGCCGCGTGGCCAACATCGTCTTCTCGATCTCGGTCGAGGGCTTCGAGGAGTCCAACGACGGCCGTCGTGGCGACGGCAGCTTCAACGAGGCCATGGCTGCCATGGACAAGCTGCGTGCGCACAAGCTCCTCTTCGGCACCTCCACCGCCTACACCAAGCTCAACTACAAGGACGTCACGTCCGACGAGTACTACGACCTGCTCATCTCGAAGGGCTGCCGCTTCGCGTGGTACTTCCACCTCATGCCCGTGGGCAAGGGTGCCGCCCCCGACCTCATGTGCACGCCCGAGCAGCGCGAGTACATGTTCCACCGCATCCGCGAGGTCCGTGGCATCACCGGTGGCAAGCAGATTTTCGCCATGGACTTCCAGAACGACGGCGAGTACGTGGGTGGCTGCATCGCCGGCGGCCGTGTCTACTGCCACATCAACGCCCGTGGCGACGTGGAGCCCTGCGTCTTCATCCACTACTCCAACGCCAACATCCACGACAAGTCCCTCATCGAGTGCTTCCAGCAGCCGATCTTCCAGGCCTACCGCAAGCACTGGCCCTGGACGGACAACCTCCTCGAGCCCTGCCCCATGCTCGAGAACCCCGAGATCCTGCCCCAGATCGTCCACGAGGCCGATGCCCCCAACACGGACTATGCCGCGCCTGAGAGCGTCGAGGAGCTGTGCGACAAGACCACGCCGTACGCCAAGGCCTGGAAGCCCGTCGCCGACCAGCTCTGGCTCGACGAGCACCCCACCGGCAAGAAGATCTATGCCGACGAGATGAGCCAGATGGACGTCAACGTCAAGGCCAAGAAGCTGGCCGAGGACGACGCCGAGCAGGACGCCGTGACCGACTAGCTCCTGCGTCTTCGTACCGCATCTCTGACGAGGGACCCTGCATCCGACCGGATGTGGGGTCCCTCTTTCTGCGGGCCCGTCATGGGGCGACGTGCATCAGGCGTCGGCGTGCGCATACATGAGAGAGGACCCACATCCATAGGGACGTGGGTCCTCGAAACGTTCTGGCGGAGAGCTGGGGATTCGAACCCCAGAAGGGACTTGCGTCCCTTACTCGCTTAGCAGGCGAGCACCTTCGGCCTCTCGGTCAGCTCTCCAAACATGGTGCTAGAGCATCATAGCGCACTTGTCATGCGGCGGCCAGCGGGGGCGGCACATGCATCGGTCCCACTCATCGGACCTCATGCCGCAGGCTCGTGCGGGCGGTACCCGACAGGTCCGCGAGCGGACGGTCCTCCTCGGGGGCGAGCGCGCGCCCGTTGTGGTTGCGGTGGTGCGTCACGCGAACGAGGGGCTCACCGGCCACGGAGAGCTCGGCTGCGTCACCCCAGCGGCGGAGTGCCTCGTCGAAGAGGTCGGTGAAGCTCGCCTTCGAGGTGCGCCCGGTGAAGGGGTCGCGCCAGGGGAGGTGGTCCGGGTTGTCCGAGGGGCAGGTGTCCTGGCGCATGACCGGATGTGCCATGGCCTGGGCCTGCGAGTGCGACCTGAAGGCGCGCTCGCAGGTGCCGACGGCCCTTGCCTTGAGCGAGCCGGCGGGTTCGATGTGCCGGTAGCACCATCGCATGTCCTCGAGCGAGGAGCGGTAGACGTCATCGGGAAGGGTGACCCCATAGACGTCCCCGGCGACCATGCCCATCACGAGGTCGGCCACCTCGAGGACCCGCGTGGGAACCTCGGGGAGGAGCCCGTCGGGGTAGTCGGCCACGGTCTTGCCGCGCTCACGCCAGAGCATCATCGAGTCGAGCTCGGCCTCGATCACGGCGTGCGTCTCGCTCTGGGCGTCCTCGAGGCCGTCCGCGGCATCGATGAGGGACGCCTCCTGCGCGTAGACGAAGGGATGGGTGGTGGAGTCGAGCACATAGTGTGCGAGGAGCCCCAACGCGAACGCGCGTGCCACGGGGCCTGCACCCGGCTCGGCCTCGTCGGCGTCATCCTCGGCCGCTCGGGCGGTCTCGAGCTCGGTGGTGGGGAGGGTGCGGTGGCAGGCACGTGCGAGGGAGTGCGCGACGCGGGCGTCCGCCCTGCTGCCGCGCCACCTGAAGAAGAGGGGGTCCGGACCCTGGTTTCCCAGCGTGAAGGCATAGGACTCGTCGAGCGAGGCGAGCGTGCGAGGTGGCAGCAGGGCGATCGCATGCTCTGCGAAGAAGTGGTGGGCATAGACGGCGGGCATACGTGCCTCCAATCGGAATCCCGGAGGGATGGCCTCCTCTTTCCCGTACAGATGCATAGCGTATCACCTGGGGTAGAATGAGTGTATCGACGTCGGTCACATCATCCGACGTAGGGGCCTCGCAACCATGCGGGCCGATCGCGTGCGTCAAGACGGGGGATTGCTTTGGGACGAGGAAGGCAGGAAGGGGTGCGCATGGGAGGAAACGCCCGTGCGGACCGCATCGCACGTATAGGGATGATCGCGGCGGTCTATGCCGCCACCACGCTCGTGGCCATCCTCTTCATGGGAGGCCTCGCCTGGGGGCCCGTCCAGTTCCGCCTCTCCGAGGCCCTCGTGGTCCTGGCGCTCTTCACGCCTGATGCCGTCCCTGGGCTGGCATTGGGCTGTGCCGTGGCGAACGCCGCCAACATCGTGCTGGGGGGTACCGGCACGCTCGGCCTTCTCGACGTCGTCTTCGGGTCTGCGGCCACCGCCCTGGGCGCGGCCATCACCTGGAGGCTCCGGCGCCATCCGGCACTCGCGCTCATGGGACCGGTCCTGGCCAACGCCCTCATCGTGTCCGCCTACCTGCCCGTGATGCTTGCGGGCCTCGGCTTCTACACCATCCCCTTCACGAGCATCTCCCTCGAGGGATCCTATCCGCTCATGTACCTCTTCGGCTTCGTGACCACCGGCCTCGGCGAGGCCGTGGTGATCTATGCGCTCGGCATGCCGCTCTCGCGTGCGCTCAGGAGGACGGCGCTTCCAGCGCAGCTCTCGGCCGGCCTCGCGGGTGCATCGTCGGCCCCTGCGCCCAAGGAGGCCGCCGGCCAGGTGGACACGGGCGGTGAGGTGCGATGAACCCGCTCGTCGTCGTTCCCACCTACTGGTCCAACAGCGAGGGGCAGGAGGGGACCTACGACCATGCCACGCCGCTCTCGAGGCCCCAGCCGGAGCTCGAGGGCTGCCTTGCCTCGCTCGAGAAGGTCCGCGGGGTCCTGAGGGTCGCGGTGCTGCTGGTGGCTCCCCCTGTGGCCGAGGAGGGCGCTCGTGCACGCGTGAACGCCATCTGCGCCTCGCACCCGAACCTGAACCCCCTCGTGATAGGGCATCCCGAGGCCCAGGTCGTGCGAGGATGCGTCTCGGCCATGTCGCCTGGCATGGTGGGCGAGACGGTCTCCCTGCGTGGCTACGGCGCCATCAGGAACATGGGGCTTGCCGTAGGCGCAGCCCTCGGCCATGACGTGGTCGTGTTCATCGACGACGACGAGGTCGCGCTCGACCCCGACTTCCTGGTGCAGGCCTGCTACGGGCTGGGCTCGCTCACGCGTCAGAACCTCCCCATCTATGCCAAGAGCGGCTACTTCATCGACCGCAACGGGGCGGCCCTTGCCGACGAGAAGAAGAATCGTTGGTACGACCACTGGTGGCCCAAGCGGCAGGAGTTCAACGCCTGGATGGCCCCGGCACTCCAGGGCGTCCGCATCTCGCGCTCGAACGTCTGTTGCGGCGGCTGCATGGCCGTGCATGCCGAGGCGTTCTCGCGGGTGCCCTTCGACCCTTGGATCACGCGAGGCGAGGACCTCGACTACCTCTTCGACCTGCGTCTCAACGGCATGGACGTCTGGTTTGACAACGAGTGGCACATCCGGCACCTGCCACCTCCCTCGGCGAGGCCGGTCGGCCGTTTCCAGCAGGACGTCTACCGCTGGGTCTACGAGACCCACAAGTTCGAGGTCGCAGCCAAGCGCGAGGAGCTCCGTCGCGTCACGGCGTCCTCGCTCGAGCCTTACCCGGGCGAGTGGATCGGGCCCGACCTCAGGCACCGGATCCGTAGGACCGCGCTCGCCCGTGCCATCGGATGCGAGGGCCATGGTGACTACCTCCGCATCTTCAGGAGGGGCATTCCCGAGGCGGAGCGCTACGTCCAGGAGACCTCTGGTAACTACCTGGCCTTCCTCACCTATTGGCAGCGTCTCATCGAGGGCCTCTGGGACGATGCCGGGCTCGCCCGCCAGCTCCTCTCGATGGGAAGCCCCCGACGGGTCGTTCCCGTCGACGTCGAGAAGCCCGTCCGCATGTCCACCGACATGCGGCTGCCCAAGCTCGGGATGGATGTCCCGCAGGTCTGGCCGGGCCCCGTCACCGAGGCGCCGACTGACCCCTCGGCTGCCGGTCAGGCGGGGGAGGGTGTGCGATGAGCCTCCTCACGCGGTCTGACACGCTGCGCTCGCAGGCGACCGAGCGTACGCTCCGCACGGCCTCCAACACCTTCGCGCACATGCGCGACGGGCTCGTCCCCGACGCCTGTCACGCGGTCTGCGAGCTCCTCCTGCCCGAGACCAAGGCCATCGCCGTGGCCATGACCAACACCGAGGTGGTCCTTGCCTACGTGGGTGACTTCGCTGACGAGTTCCCGGTGGGCAGCCCCATCCACACGCCCGCCACGCGCGAGGTGCTCCAGAAGGGCAGGCTCGAGACCTTCGACATGATCGTCTCGACCGACACGGGCGACGAGACCATACATGGCCGTCATCCCAAGCGCGACGTGGTGCCGGCTGGCATCGTGGCGCCCCTCGTGGTGTCGGACAAGACGGTCGGGACGATCAAGTTCTACTACTCGAGCCACATCGCCATCGACCGCACGCAGCTCGCCATCGCCCGCGGCTTCGCCGAGCTCCTCTCCACGCAGCTCTCGGCCTATGCCCTGGACCAGCAGGCCGAGCTCACGGCCAAGGCCGAGGTCAAGGCCCTCCAGGCCCAGATCAACCCGCACTTCCTGTTCAACACGTTGAACACCATCGCCGCCCTCACGCGCACCGACCCATCGCGCGCCCGTGACCTGCTGCGCGAGTTCTCCACGTTCTATAGGCAGACCCTCGAGAACTCCGAGAGCCGCATCCCGCTCTCGCGGGAGCTCGCCCAGACGAAGCGCTACCTCGACCTCGAGCATGCCCGCTTCGGTGACGAGCGCATCCAGGAGCACGAGGTCGTGGCCGAGGGCTGCGAGGACGTGCTCGTCCCCGCCTTCGTGGTGCAGCCCATCGTCGAGAACTCCGTGCGCCATGCCATGCGCGAGGAGGGGACGCTCCACATAGACGTGCACGTCGCCGAGGACGCGGGCGACATCCTCATCGCCGTCACCGACGATGGCCTCGGCATGGACGAGAGGACCGCGCGGTCGCTGCTCGACGGTACGGCGCGCCCGGCCTCGGGCGCTGACAAGGGCACGGGGATCGCCCTCAGGAACGTCGCGGAGCGCCTCGAGCGGTTCTACGGTCCTGGCTCGGGCGTCGACATCGTGTCGAAGCCAGGCGAGGGAACGAGCGTGACCCTCAGGCTCGCTGGTGCAGCCCTTGACGAGTGAGGTATCATCACAGGAGCGACCTTCGCATGCCAGGCGCGCCTTCCGAGGCGGATGGCCTGGCATCGCGTCAGCAGGGGACAAATGGAAGGTGTTTGTATGCTGCATGCCATGATCGTCGACGACGAGGCCCCCGCGCGCTCGGAGCTGCGCTACCTCCTGGAGGAGACGGGCAGGGTCGACGGCGCGATCACCGAGGCCTCGAGTGCGCGTGAGGCTGTCGAGAAGCTCATGGACGCCCGTCCTGACGTGCTCTTCCTCGACGTCTCCATGCCCAAGACGAGCGGCATGCAGCTGGCAGAGGCCCTCCACAAGCTCAAGAACCCCCCGGCCGTGGTCTTCGTGACCGCCTATAGCGAGTACGCCCTCGAGGCGTTCAACGTGGACGCGGTCGACTACCTCATGAAGCCGGTCGAGACGGACCGCCTCAACACCTGCCTCGACAAGGTCCAGGCCAGGACGGCACCGACCTCCCAGCCCAGCTCCTCGGTCGAGCGCATTCCGGTCGAGAAGAGCGGCCGCAAGGTGCTCGTCCCCATAGACCAGATCCGCTACATCGAGGCCAAGGACGACTACTCCTGCATCTATACCGACACGGACCGGTACCTCTCGACGATCTCGCTCGCCCAGCTCGAGAGCAAGCTCTCGCCGCACGGCTTCTTCCGCGTGCATCGTGGCTACATCGTGAACCTCCAGTATGTCGAGGAGGCCGAGGTCATCTCGAGCGGGATCCTGCAACTGGGCCTGAATGGCATCGAGGGCAAGAAGATCTCGGTCTCGAGGCGCCGTGTGGTGCAGCTCAAGCGGGCGCTGGGACTCTAGATGGCCGCGGATGCCAGCCCTCGCATGACGCGGGTCGACGTCATCTCGGACACCCATGGCAACCTCTCGAAGGAGCTGCTCGCGCAGCTTGCCGGTGCCGACGTCATCGTGCACGCCGGTGACATCACGAGCCGTGCCGACTACGAGACGCTCCGTGGCATCGCCCCGACCCACCTGTGCCTCGGCAACAACGACTGGGGTTACGACTACGGCCCGGAGGTCAAGAAGGTCGTACGCTTCTACGTGGACGACCTGCTGTTCTGCGTCGCCCATTACCATGAGTCGATTGTCGGGCAGGAGTTCGACGTGGGGGTGTGCGGCCACACCCATGACCCGTTCGTGCGCAGGCATCGCGGCGGCACCTATGTCATGAACCCGGGGAGCACGACCTTCCCACGTGGCGAGATGGGCCCCACCATGGGACGCATCATCATCGTGGGCGGCAAGGTCAGGACGGCAACGATCGTCCCTCTCGACCCAGACTGGGCCACCAGGGAGCGCCACGGCTGGTTCTAGGGGCCTATGAGAGGCCCGGTGGGCCCTGGCACCAGAGCCTTGCGCGCAAGGCTCTGGGGGGCCGGTGAGATACGCCCATGCACCCGCGCCGACCGAGCCTCCCGTGCGTAGGGGGAGAGGGACGAGAAAAGCAGAGGGCCCCGGTTTCCCGGGGCCCTCGAACATGCTATGGCGGGATGTGCGGGACTTGAACCCGCGACCTCCGACGTGACAGGCCGGCGCTCTAACCAGCTGAGCTAACACCCCGAACGTTTGGTGCGGGAGCTATCGTACCTGAGAAGTGGGTCTCCTGTCTAGATGGCAGCCAAAAAAAGTCCTGCCAACCCATGCGAGCTGCATATGATGGGCGGAATCTCGACGATGACGTCCTTCCCGTCGCGCCTAGTCGAGGTTGATCGTGGTGACCTTGCCCTCGGAGTCGGTGAGCGCCAGCCTCGAGCCGTCGAGCGTGCAGGAGGCGAGCGAGCCGGAGCCACCCACCGGATTGTTGTCAGATCCCACGAGCTGGGAGGCGACCGACCCGTCACCCATCACGTAGCAGATGACGTCCCATGACCCGTCGAGGTTCTCGCCGATGTAGAAGGTGCCGTTATAGAGGACGAGCGAGACGGGTGTGCCCGTCAGCTGCACGAGCGACACGCTCGTGCCCGATGACTGGCCGGTCGTGGGCGCGGCCGTGGCGGCTGCGGCGGTCTCGGAGGACGAGCCGCTGCGCACCAGGGCCCATGTGCTGCCGTCGGGCTGGGCGAGCGAGAAGGTGTAGTCGCCATAGTTGACCGAGCTGCCCACGGTGACGGCCGCCTGCTGGTCATAGGATCCCTGCGTGATGCCCGTGGTCGACTCTGCGGCATTGCGGACGAGCATGACGAGAGCGATGACCACCACGAGGGCCGCCAGGCCGAGGGCAGCGATGATGCGCTTGTCCTTGGGGGAGGACTCCTTGGGGCGATCGATCACCGGCCTGCGACGGCTCGAGAGCCTGACGGAGTCAGAGGACGTGCCGCGGAGGCTCTCGCGTGCGGCGTCAGCTGCCGCGGATGCGGTGTCGCGTGTGGGGATGACCGCCCCCTCGTCGGCAGAGAGCTTGGTGAAGGCGCCTGTCTCGGCAGGGTCGACGCCGATGGGACGCGGGGCCTCCTCGACCGGGTCGGGACCCACGGCGGAGCGCACCTGGCCTGAGCCGAACCCCACGGCCGAGTGTCCCTCGCCGGCCGCGGAGAAGGGCGTGAGCGGGGTGGCAGCGGCACCAGGCTTCCTGGCCGCGGGGGTCCCTCCCTGCTGGGGGATCCTCGTGACCGGGCGCGGGCGTGCGCTGGGGGAGGAGAAGTGGCCCGCAGGGCGTGCATGCGGCTTGCGTGCGCGTACCTTGGCGTCCTTGTCGTCTGCGCCCTTGCCTTGCTCGACCATGCATGCTCCTCGTCGTGCCACGGATGGTGGTGCCCTCTTGTCTCACGTCATCTTAGCGCAGGGGAATGGAGGCCCGGGTGAGGGAGGGCGACGCATGGGGAAGGCCCCCGGCGCATGGTGGCGACCGGGGGCCTTGGGGGCGTTCCTGATGGGATGTCGTGGTCCTAGCGTCCTGCCGCGCAGGCCGTGGCGACCCCACGCACGCACTGTCGGCAGGTGATGAGGTAGTAGGCGCCCATCACGGCGACGGTCAGCAGGACCACGGGCATGACCGGGACGGCGCCAGACACCCCGAAGGCTCCGGTGAGGTAGGCCACGAACCGCATGCCGAAGACGTCGTGCACGAGCGCCATGGCGAGAGGGACGGCGAAGTAGGCACCGACCTGGCGCCGGACCGCGCCGGCCAGCATGTGGCGATCGCAGCCGATCTCGTCGAGCATGAGGTAGCTCGCATGCGAGTCCTCGGTCTGCGAGAGCTGCTGGAGGGCAAGCATCGCCGCGGCCGAGACCATGAAGGTCACCCCATAGAACAACGAGATGAACGCGAACAGGGCGAGCATCTGCCTGAGGTTGGCGATGTCGTCTGCCGCCTGCTCGGCCGTGACGGTCGGGTCGCCCAGCATCGAGAAGTCGACCTGGCCATGGGCCCCTGCCACGAAGGCGAAGCCGCCGGCGACCAGGCACACGCCCAGGGCCACGAGCACGCAGACCGACGTGAGCGTGGAGCACGAGCTCACGACCCTGCCCTCGAGCTGGCGGCTTACGAAGCAACGGAGGCCGCGGAGGTAGAGCGTGCGGCTCCTGCGCAGGGCGGCGCCAGCGATCGAGGCACCAGCCCGCATGACGGCCTTCGTGCCGAAGTAGGCAAGCAGGCAGATGGGGAGTATGGCCATGAAGAAGGCGTCAGGGAGGGTCGTGCAGACGAACCAGACCGCACCTATGCAGGCAAGGCCGACGAGGAGGGTCAGCGTGGTGCGCACGGGTCCGGTGACGTGGTCCCTCTCGCCGGCCTTGTCGGCGTTCACGAGGTCGAGCAGGGGGCGACGCCTGATGTCGACCACGTTGACGATGGTCGACAGGACCGTCATGCCCACGAAGCATCCCACGGTCCAGCCGAGGGCCGAGGGCGAGACGACGAGCGCGAACCTCCAGGGCACCTCGAAGACGGCGGCCGTGATGAGGCCGAAGACCGGCGAGAGGAGCACGCCTGCGGCGATTCCCACCGCGAGCGAGACGGCACCCACCATGAGGCACTCGAGGGCGAGGATGCGCGAGACCTGGCCGGCGCGCATGCCCAGGAGGCCGTAGAGCGCGAACTCCCGCTTGCGGCGGCGCACCAGGAAGCGGTTGGCCGAGACCACGATGCTCGCGAAGATGATGACCACCAGGAGCGAGAACACCTGGAGGATGGTGTTGAGCGAGTCCGCGGTCAGGACCGACCTCTGCAGGTCGGTGAGGTCGAGGGTCTCCAGGAAGGTGCCAGCCGACGTGAACGAGTAGAGCAGTGCCGCACCGAAGGCGAGGGTCGCGAAGTAGACGGCGTAGTCGCCGATGCTGCGACGCACGTTGCCGTGGGCCAGCCTGAGCGTGAGTGGCATGGCTACCCCCTCGCCTTGACGATGTGGGCGCTCACGACGCCGCGGGCCACGAGGTAGGTGACCACGAGGTAGCTCCCATAGACGATCAGGAACAGCACACCGCAGCTCATGGCCGCACTCGTGATGTCGAGGTGGCCGAAGAGCGAGACCACCTTGGTGACGGAGCGCAGGGCCACGACGGAGTGGAGCAGGGCCAGGCCCAGGGGGAACAGGAAGTAGAACAACGTCTGGGCCAGCAGCGACCGGTCGGCCGCGGCACGCGAGCAGCCCAGCTCCGAGAGCGTGCGGTAGCGCGGTGCCGAGTCCGACGCGTCCGAGAGCTGCTGGATGGCCAGGATGGCGGCGCACGATATGACGAGCACGAACCCGATGTAGACGGCCATGTACGCGATGGTGCCCGTCACGCCGTAGGCGTTCTTCGTGATCTCGGTCTTGGTGTAGGAGTGGGAGACCACGCCGGTCGAGGCGGCGCCCTCGTAGGCGCGGAGGCGCCCGTCGTTGGTCGCCGACAGGGCCGTGGCGGTATCGGACTGCGTCCCGCTGCTCGTGTCGTTGATCCTCTGGACGTAGGCGTCGCCGTCCTCGGTGCTGCCTGAGTAGCGCAGGTTGAGTGTCGTGCTGTAGGGCGTAAGGCCGGACACCACGCTGTCCGGTACCACGATGGTGCCGGAGTTGTCGCCGACGTTCGCGATCTCGATCACGGCCGAGGTGCCGGTGACGCAGGTGGACTGGAGGGGGTGCAGGGAGTGGCCGTTCACGGGGAGGGACTCCCCGCTGGCGCAGACCTTGTCATAGAAGGCCGAGGCCTCGTCGCCGATGTCGGAGGTGATGAGGTAGCCGTCCTGCCCGAGGTCGACCGGTGCCTCTCCCATGGCGGAGCGCAGGGAGTTGTAGTCCGACTGGCTCATGAGGAAGAGGTACGAGCTGGCGGTGTCGGTGCCCTCCATGATCGAGGGGAGCGAGGCGCCGCTCTCGTCAGCCAGGGTCTTGAAGCTGACGCCGGCGTCGCCGGTCGGCCAATAGATGGTCACCTGTGCGTGCGAGTTCGAGACGGTGCTGGGGTCGAGGCCGGCGCTGGCAAGGAGCTGCGCGAGGTCGGCGGGCCTGGTCGCGGCAGCGCGCGCGATCGAGTCGGAACCCTCGAATTCCTGCAGCGACTCCTCGTCGTAGTAGTTGAGCGTGACGGAGGCGTCGTAGGGGGTGTGCGCCTCGAGGTCCTGGTTCAGCAGCGTGCAGATGCTCATGCCGCCCGTGACCGAGGTGATGGCGAGGAACAGGACGAGGCAGATCACGGACATCGAGGCCGAGGCTGACGTGATCCTCGACGAGAGCTGGCGCGTCGTGAACATGGCGAGGCCATGGTAGTAGTGCGACTTCACCATGCGCGAGAAGGTCACGAGCGCACCCGAGAGGCCGAAGAACAGCAGGAACGTCCCCGCGCAGACGATGCCGGTGGTGATGAGGAAGGGCTGGTACTGGTCGGGCCCGTAGACGGGGAGCCCCGAGGCCTCGAGGCGTACGTAGGCCCAGATGATGAGCCCCACGCCGGCGGCGAACATCGCGAGCGAGACGGGCAGGCTGCGCACGCGCACGTGCTCGTTCTCGTGCTCGGCGCCCATGAGGTCCACGAGCTTGACGTGGCTGATGGTGCGGAGGTTGAGCAGCAGCATGAGGACGAACATCATGCCGAAGCAGCCCAGGGTCACGAAGAAGGCGAACGGCGAGAACATGAAGGTGAACTGTGTGATCGAGTCGTGGAACAGGCTGGCCGTCACGAAGACGAGCAGCTGGCTCGCCAGCACGCCGACGAGGATCCCGGCGGCGAACGACGCCACGCTCGCCAGCAGGGTCTCGAGCGAGATCACGCGCGAGACCTGCCCACGCGTCATGCCGAGCATCTGGTAGAGGCCGAGCTCGCGCTTGCGGCGCTTGATGAGGAAGTTGTTGGCGTAGACCATGAGGAAGCCCAGCACCATCGCGAGGAAGACCGTGAGCACGGTCATGCTGCCCGAGAGCATCTCGAGGATGGTGTTGGTGCTGTCCGAGAGGAAGGCCGCCTGGTTAGAGATGGTGTTGAACGCATAGAACACCGCCACGCCCAGGGCTATGGTCACGAAGTAGATGGCATAGTCGCGCAGGCTCCTGCGGACGTTGCCCAGCGCGAGCCTAAAGAACATCCTCCTGCTCACCGCCGATCATGGCGACGACCTGCATGATGCGGTCGAAGAACTGGCGTCGTGGCATGTCGCCGCGGGTAAGCTCGGTGAAGAGCTTGCCGTCGCGGATGAACAGGACCCGGCGGCAGTAGCTTGCCGCGAAGGAGTCGTGGGTGACCATGAGGATGGTCGCGCCGAGCTTCTCGTTGAGGTCGTCGAAGCACTCGAGCAGGAGCTTGGCGTTCTTGGAGTCGAGGGCGCCGGTGGGCTCGTCGGCCAGCACCAGCGTGGGGTTGCTCACCATGGCGCGGCTCGCGGCCACGCGCTGCTTCTGGCCGCCCGAGACCTGGTAGGGGTACTTCTCGAGCACGTCGGCCACGCCGAGCTGGCCGGCGATGGCCTCGACCGCCGGGTCTATGGAGCGCGCGTGGGCACCGGCGATGGTGAGGGGCAGCGCCACGTTCTCGCGGCAGGTGAGCGTGTCGAGCAGGTTGGAGTCCTGGAAGATGAAGCCGAGCTGGTCGCGACGGAACGCCGCGAGCTCGCGCGAGCGCAGGCGGCACACGTCGGCACCGTCGATGAGGATGGTCCCCGACGTGGGGCGGTCGATGGTGGCGATGCAGTTGAGCAGCGTCGTCTTCCCGGATCCCGATGGCCCCATGATGGCGACGTAGTCGCCCTTCTCGACGTCGAACGAGACTCCCGCGAGCGCTTGCGTGGTCGAGCCGCGCCCGCCCCCGTAGAGCTTCTCGACGTTGGATACCTGGAGGACCTTGGACATGGTGATTCCCTTCGTAGCGTGTTGTGACAAGCATGGCAGACCGGCCGGGCGCGACCCATAGGAACCGCGCCGGCCCTCCGCCAACGGACGGTGGGGCCGGGCGGCTAGCGCGTGCAGAACCAGAGGGTGGCGAGCATCATGATGCCGGCGACGGCCATGGTGAGCACCCAGGCCACGCGCCGGCCCTGGCTCATCTCGCCCGCGACCATGGCCTCGTTGGTCTCCCAGAAGCTTGCGTTTGCCTGACGGAGCATGTCTTCCCCTCTCGTATGGCCGGCCGCTCGCCGGCGCCATCCGTTCCGTACGAGACCATCATCGGGTGCGGCGGCGGGAGGTGCCATCGAAGTGGCTTACGAGTGGGTGACGCTTCTGTAAGGTTGGGCGATGCCCGCACATATAAGGACGACCCGCACGGGCCGGGGTGGTCGGTGCGGGTCGTCATGTCCGAGGTGTCGAGAGGGACGTGCGGGCTGCTAGCCCAGGATGTGCGAGAGGCCCTCGACGAGGGCGTCCACATGGGACTCCTCGCAGACCAGGGGCGGCAGGAAGCGTAGCGTGTGGTCGCCGGTCGCGTTGAGGACCAGGTGCTCGTCGGCAAGGGCGCGCCGCACGACCTCGTGCGCGTCGGGGGCGTCGACGAGGTCCGCGCCCACCATGAGGCCAGCTCCGCGCACGTCGCTCACGTGTGGGAGCTCGGCGAGCCTCCTCTGCAGGTAGGCTCCCACGGAGGTGACGTGCTCGCGGTATCCCGTGCCGCAGAAGGTGCCCTCGTCGAGCTCGGCCAGGACGGCGTCCGCGGTGGCGCAGGCGAGGTTCGACCCGCCGAAGGTCGAGCCGTGGTCGCCGGGATGGTAGGTGTCGGCGATGTCGGCGCGCGCGATGCAGGCCCCCATGGGCACGCCGCCGGCGATGCCCTTGGCCACGGTGAAGATGTCGGGCGTGATGCCGGCAAGCTGGAAGGCGAAGGGATGGCCCGAGCGGAAGACGCCGGTCTGGACCTCGTCCGCGATCATGAGGGCATCGTGCTCGCTGGTGAGGCGGCGCACGGCCTTGAGGTACTCGGTCGTGAGCGGGTGGACGCCACTCTCGCCCTGGATCGGCTCGAGCATGACGGCGACCACGCCGAGGGCCGGGTCGGCCATGACGGCCTCGAGCTGTGCGACGTCGTTGGGGTCGACCGCCACGAAGCCGATGGGCAGGGGCTGGAAGTCGTCCTGCAGGCGGGCCTGCATGGTGGCGGCGACGGTCTCGAGCGTGCGGCCGTGGAATCCCCCACGCAGGCACACGATGGTGTTGGCGGTGCTGCCGGCACGGTGCGCGCGCAGCCGCGCGAGCTTCATGGCGCACTCGTTGGCCTCGGCGCCGGAGTTGGCGAAGAACGTCTTCCAGCCGGTGGCCTCGGCACCGGTGGCTCCCTCGTCACCCAGCTCGGAGAGTCGGCGCGCGACCTCGCCGCGGTGCTCGATGTAGAAGTAGTTCGAGCAGTGCACGAGCTTGTCGGCCTGCCCCTTGAGGGCGTCGAGGACCACGGGGTTGCCATGCCCCAGGCAGCAGACGCCGATGCCGGCGAGGAAGTCGGTGTACTCGGTGCCGTCCTCGTCCACGAGCGTCATGCCATGACCGCCCACGAACTCGACGTCGAACCGACCGAACGTGTGCATGACGTACTTCTCGTCGAGGTCCTTCTCCTGTGCCAATGCCATGGGAAACTCCTTGGGTGGAAGTGGGTTCTGCGGGGTGATGCGGCGGCTGGCCCGCGTCTGCTAGCCGGCGTCCTGCTCGGAGGTCACCATGGTGCCGATGCCCTCGTCGGTGAGCATCTCGAGCAGGAGCGAGTGCGGACGCGTGCCGTTGATGATGTGGCAGCGCGAGACGCCGGCGCGGATGGCCGAGACGCACGAGTCGATCTTGGGGATCATGCCCTTCGAGAGCGATCCCGTCCCGGCGAGCGCCTCGGCCTCGTCGGCCGTCATGCGGGCGATGAGGCTCCCCTTGTCCGAGAAGTCCTCGTAGACGCCGTCGACATCGGTGATATAGACGAGCTTGTGGGCTCCTACGGCCTCGGCGACGGCGCCGGCCACCACGTCTGCGTTGACGTTGAGGCAGCCGCCTCGGCCGTCGGAGGCGATCGACGAGAGCACGGGGATGTAGTCGGCGTCGAGCAGGCGCATGAGGTAGTCGGCGTTCACGCTGGTGACGCGGCCCACACGGCCGAGCTCGGCCGAGATGGGCTCGGCCATGATCACGTTGGCGTCCATCCCCGACAGGCCCACGGCAAGCGCGCCGTGGACGTTCATGGAGGTGACGAGACCCGAGTTGACGGTGCCCGAGAGGACCTCGCGCACGATGGCCATGGCCTCGGGTGTGGTGACGCGCATCCCGTCCTTGAACTCCACGGGGATGCCAGCCGCCTCCATGGCTGCCGAGACGGCCTTGCCGCCCCCGTGCACGAGCAGCGGGCGGACGCCCAGGTACTTGAGGAGGACGATGTCCTCCATGACCTCGCGTCGGAGCTCGTCGTCGACCATGGCGGCGCCACCGTACTTGATGACGAGCGTCTTGCCTGCGGCTGACTTGAGCCAGGGGAGCGCCTCGACGAGCGTGCGGGCACGCTCCTGGGCGTAGCGGGGTGTGCGGATGTCCTGCGTGTACTCCATGGTCCCTCCCGGGGACGAAGCTTCCTTGCGATGGGGCGCGCATCGGATCTGTGGAAGACGCCTGCCCGCCTCCGGTGTGCCTCGTCCATGTTACGACCATCCGCAACGTGGATGGTGCACACCGGAGGCGAACCCGAGGCGTCGTGGCCTGCCTACGTGCGGTAGTCGCCGTTTATGCGGACGTAGTCATAGGTGAGGTCGCACGTCCAGATGGTACACGACGCATCGCCCGCGCCGAGGTCCGCGTCGATCACGATCTCGTCGGACTCGAATCGTCGCAGGGCCTCGTCCTCGTCGAAGCTCATCGCCATGCCGCCACGGCACACGGGGATGCCCATGATGTCGATGGCGACGTCGTGGACGTCAAAGGCGGCACCTGACGTGCCCAGGGCAACGGCGATGCGGCCCCAGTTGCAGTCATGGCCGAAGATGGCGGTCTTGACCAGCGTCGAGCTCGCGACCTTGCGCGCGGCCCGGTCGGCGTCGGCATCGTCGACGGCGCCGCCGACGTTCACGGTGACGAGCTTGGTCGATCCCTCGCCGTCCATGGCGATGAGACGTGCCAGGTACTCGCAGACGCGGTCGAGCGCAGCGACGAACTCCTCGAAGGCGGCCGAACCCTCCTGGATGGGTGCGGATGCGGCAAGCCCGCTCGCCAGCAGGAGGCAGGTGTCGTTGGGGCTGGTGTCGGCATCGACGATGACCTTGTTGAAGCTCTCGTCCACCACGCGGAGAAGGGCATGCTGCAGCGTCTCGTGGTCGAAGGGCGCGTCGGTGGTCACCACGGCGATCATCGTGGCCATGTTCGGCATGATCATGCCGCTGCCCTTGGTCATGCCGCCCACGGTGAAGCGGGTCCCCTCGTAGCCGGGGGCCTCGCTCACATAGGAGACCGCGAACTCCTTGGCGAAGGTGTCGGTGGTCAGGATGGCGCTCGCGGCGTAGGTGCCGCCGGCGACCGATGCCATGGCGTGGGCACGCGGGATGCCGGCCTCGAAGGGGGCCATCTTGAGCGGGACGCCGACCACGCCGGTGGACGAGACGAGCACCTCGTCGGGCGAGCACCCCAGCTCTGCGGCGGCGAGCTGGCAGGTCTGGCGCGCCACGAGCATGCCGCGGTCGCCGGTGGCGGCGTTGGCGTTGCCCGAGTTCACGACGACGGCCTTGGCGATGCCCTTGGCGACATGGTCGCGGCTCACCTGGACGGGCGCCGACGCGAAGGGGTTCTGTGTGAAGGTGCCGGCACAGGGGCAGGGCTCGTCAGCGACGACGAGGGCCATGTCGAGGCGTGACGGGTTGCGACGGAACCCGGTGTGGATGCCGGCCGCGGTGAATCCCGGGGCCGAGGTGACCCCTCCACCCAGGATGGGCTCGATCTGAGGCATGGATGCGGACGCTGTCATGAGGGTCCTTCTGACGAGGCGAGAGGAACGGGGGGGGGCGGGGCGCGCTAGACGGCGCGCGGGATGGCCTCGAGCCCTCGTTGCTCGTCGAGCCCGAAGATGATGTTGGCGCACTGCACGGCTTGGCCGGCGGCGCCCTTGCCGAGGTTGTCGATGGCGCAGGTGGCGACGGCGTGTCCCGTGCGCGCGTCTGCGACGGCAGCGACCTGGGCGCGGTCGGTGCCCACCACCGAGGCGGTGCGTGGCTGGGTCCCGTCGGTGCAGACCGAGACGAACGAGCAGGCGTCGTAGGCCTCATGGTAGAGGGCCGAGACCTCGTCCTGGCCGACCTCGCGTGAGAGCTGCACGGTGACGGTCGAGAGCAGGCCCCGCCCGAGCGGTGCCAGGTGCGGCGTGAAGACGACCTGCTGGTCCCCATGGCCGGCACGGCCCAGGTTGTGCTCGATCTCGGGGGTGTGCCGATGGGTCGTCACGCCATAGGCCTCGAGGTTCTCGTCGGCCGAGCAGAAGTGCGTGCGGGCCGACGGCGTGCGTCCGGCACCGGTCACGCCCGAGATGGCGTCGACGACGATGGTGCCCTCCGCGAGGCCTGCGGCGACGAGGGGCCAGGCGGCGAGGGTGCTCGCCGTGGGGTAGCAGCCCGGGCAGGACACGAGGGCGGGCGTACCTGCGGCGTGCGCCTCGGCCATGGCGGCCAGGTCGGCGCCGAAGAGCTCGGGAAGGCCATAGACGGCGCGCGCAAGGAGCTCCGGGCAGACATGCTCGACGCCGTACCACTGCCGGTAGACGTCCTTGTCGGGGAGGCGGAAGTCGGCCGACAGGTCGAAGACCGAGCAGCCGGCCTCAAGGAGTGCCGGCACGCGAGGCATGCTCGCGGTGTGTGGGAGCGCCAGGAACACGGCATCGCAGGCGGCGACCGACGGGTCGTCGTGGCCGACGAAGGCCAGGTCGGTGACACCGGCGAACGACGGGTAGACCGCGTCGAGGCGATGTCCCGCGTCGGCGTTGGACGTGATGGCCGCGAGCTCGAGGTCGGGGTGGCCCAGCACGATCCGGGCAAGCTCCACGCCCGCATAGCCTGCTGCACCCATGATGGCGACACGTATCAAGCGGGGCCTCCCTGCCGATGGCTTACGAATGTGCAGCTAGGTTAGGCCAAGGAGAGGAACGGTGCAAGCTTCAATGCGCAGTTATGCATGAAATGACGCAGAAGATGCCATCTGATGCATTGACTACCAGAAGCGCACATACGGCGGGCACGTGGCAGGGAGGGGTGCACCATGCTTGACGTTTCTGTTACGCCTCGCCACATACCTGCTGATACCTGTATAGTGTGGACAACGTACCCATACGAGAGGCAGCACCCATGAATGACGGCAATCCCCGAAGTACCAACCTCACGCCCCTGGCAGACGCCGCGGGCGCGTCCTCGGCGACCCCGGCCCGCCTCTATACCGTGGGCGAGGAGATCGCCAACTCGGTGAGCCATGGCGTGGGCGCGCTCCTCGCGATTGCCGCCCTGGTCCTGCTCATCGTGCGTGCCGTCGCTGATGGTGGGGGGATCCTGCTTGCGGCGGCCATCGTCTTCGGGGGCTCGCTGCTGCTCGAGTACCTCTTCTCGACCCTCTACCACGCCATCCAGCCGCCTGCGGCCAAGCGGGTCTTCCGCATCCTCGACCACAGCGCCATCTACCTGCTCATCGCGGGGACCTATACCCCGTTCTGCCTCGTCACGCTGGCAGATGCGGGCGGCGTCCAGCTTGCCGTGGCCGTGTGGGTCATCGCCGCGGCAGGCATCGTCGCCGAGACGTTCCTGCGCGAGCGTCAGCCCAAGTGGCTCTCTGCCGCCATCTACCTGGGCATGGGATGGCTCGTCGTGATCGAGCTCCCGGCCTTCCTGGTGCTTCTCCCCGGGACGGCCCTGGCCCTCCTCGTGGCGGGAGGCCTCTGCTACACCGTCGGCACGGCGTTCTATGTGGCGAAGCGCGTCCGCTACATGCACTTCGTCTGGCACCTCTTTGTGCTCGCCGGCAGCGTCTGCCACTTCCTGGCCGTGCTGCTCTTCGTCATCTAGGGTGCCCTGGGCTACCGTCCGCGTCTGGCGAGGCATCATCCGAGACCCGGTTACCCCTGCATCCGCTATCATTTTCGCAAGAGACCAAGGAGGTCTGGGCGCCACCTCATGGAAATCGCCATCAGCATACTCGTGACCATCCTGCTCACGATCGCGAACGGGCTCTTCTCCTGCTCGGAGACGGCGCTCGTCACCGCCAAGCGCGCGATCCTCGAGCCCGAGGCCGACGAGGGGGACAGGAAGGCGCAGCGCGCCATCGACCTCGCGAGCGACTCGACCGAGTTCCTGGCTGCCATCCAGGTGGCCATCACCCTCGTGGGGTTCTTCTCGTCCGCCTTTGCGGCGACGAGCCTGTCGGCCCCCTTCAGCGAGTGGATGCAGTCGCTGGGCATGGTGGGCGGCCTTGCCAACGTGCTCGCGCCCATCATCATCACCCTGCTGGTCTCATACCTCTCGATCGTGGTGGGCGAGCTGGTGCCCAAGAGGATCGCGCTGGCCGACGCCGAGGGCGTGGCCAAGGGGGTGTCGGGCTTCCTGACCGGCTTCGCAAAGGCCGTGAAGCCGCTGGTGTGGCTCACGTCCACCTCTGCGGACGGGCTTGCCAACCTCTTGGGCATCGCAAGTGCCGACGACCGGCAGAACGCCTCCGAGGACGAGATCAAGTACATGGTCACCGACGCCGACGACCTCTCCGACGAGGAGAAGTCCATGATCCACGAGATCTTCGACCTCGGCGACGCCATCGCGCGCGAGGTCATGGTGCCGCGTGTGGACATGACGGCCGTCGAGGACACCGAGACCTGCGGAGACGTGCTCGCGCTCATGCGGCGCACCGGCTACTCGCGCATCCCCGTCTTCCACGAGGACGTGGACCGCATCGTGGGCGTGGCGCACATCAAGGACATCATCGGCCCCATCGTCGACGACCAGGCCTCGAGCGAGTCGATCCTGCGACACGTGCGCGAGCCTGACTTCGTGCCCGACACCAAGGACATCATCCCGCTGCTCTCGGAGATGCAGACCGCGCACGACCAGATGGTCATCGTGGTCGACGAGTATGGCGGCACGGCCGGCGTCATCACGATCGAGGACATCGTCGAGGAGGTCGTGGGCGAGATCGAGGACGAGTTCGACCCCGACAACAAGTACCTCACCCAGCTGTCCGAGCGCGAGTGGCTGGTCGACGGGCGCTTCTCGATCGACGACGCCATCGAGCTCGGGTGGCCCATCGAGGACTCGGACGAGTACGAGACCGTGGCCGGCTTCGTGCTCGAGCAGGCTGATGCCTTGCCCGAGCCGGGCGACGTCTTCACCAAGGATGGCTACCTCTTCCGGGTGCAGTCCATGCGCGGCCGCAGGGTCGCGCTGCTCCGCGTGACGGCTCCCGAGCCCGAGGCCGAGACGTGCGATTCTGTCGAGGATGGCCCCACTGGCGGCGACGAGCGCGCAGATGAGGGCGACAAGCACTAGTATTGTCGATATCGGTGTGGGGCCCGTCGGGGTCCCACCAGTCCACGCGAGGCGCCAGGGGGCAGACGAATGGCACAGCTCATCGACATCCATAAGGTGGCCATCGGCCCCAACACGATGACGGCACGCGTACGGGTCGCCGAGGGAGGTCCCCTCACCACCGGTGAGGACCTCGTCGGCACGACGCTCGTCTACCGTCTCATGCCCGAGATCTGCGACCATGCCTGCCTGGGGGATGCCGGGTCGACGTTCAAGGACGCGCTCCCCTCCACCGAGCTTGCCCATCTGCTCGAGCATGTGACCATCGAGATCATGGCGCGCACCGGACGTGCCGATGACATCTCATGCGGTCGTACCTGGCCCGCGGGTGACGACGACCGCACGTTCGACGTGCAGGTGGCATGTCCCGACGATGTACTGGCGACCCTCGCGATGTCGAGTGCCGCCTGGATCCTGCAGTGGGCCTATGCGGGTGGCGGCGAGCCCGCCCCTGACGTCGATGCCATAGTGAGTGGCATCTGTGCCAAGCTCGACGAGGTCGTCGACGTCGAGGACGGTGCCGGACCTGCCGGTCCCACCGATCCCATCGAGGCCTACGAGCCGTCTCCCGAGGGCGAGGAGCCCGAGGAAGGGTCCGAGCCCGAGGCGGGTCCCGACGAGCAGTACGACGAGGACGAGGCCACGGTTGACGAGGACGTCGACCAGCCCGAGGCCGAGCAGTATGACGGGGCTGCGGCCGACGAGCAGTACGAGGAGGACGAGACCGCCGACGAGGCGGAGATGGCCGAGCAGTACGACGAGACCGCGGCGGGCGACGAGTCCGAGGTCCCCTTCGAGGAGGACCCCGAGCCTGCGGCAGAGCCAGAGCCAGAGCCAGAGCCAGAGCCCGAGCCCGAACCCGAGCCCGAACCCGAGCCCGAACCCGAGCCCGAGCCCGAACCCGAGCCCGAACCCGAGCCCGAACCCGAGCCCGAACCCGAGCCCGCGCCGGTCATCACGGCACCTCCCTCGCTCGGTCTCGACCCCGGCGAAGTGGACATGTGATCGCGGTACGACGCTGAGTCTCCACCTGGAATCAGTGGGTATAAAGAAGCAAGTTATCGAGCGGTCGGGGCTGGCCCGGCCTGGTCGTCACAAGGAGGATCTCATGAGCGAAGGCAATGGCACGCTTCATTTTGTCCTGGGCACTCTGTTTGGTGCGGCCGTCGGAGCCGTCGCCGGTATGATGTTCGCCCCTCGCGCCGGTGCCGAGAGCAGGGCCATGGCGGCTGACGCCATGAACGATGCCTGGGACACCGCGGTCGACACCTACGAGACCGGCACACGCTCGGTCGGCGAGCAGTTCAACAACGTCCGCCCCTCGGTCGATGCCAAGACCGACGAGCTCCGCGCGAAGGTCGACCTCGCCCGTGAGCGCATGGACCAGCTTCGCGACTCCCTGTCTGACACCGTGGCCACCACGTCGGCCGGCATGCAGGATGCCATGAACTCAGTGGCCGACAAGGTCAGTGCCGCGACGGCCCAGGCCCAGGGCACGACCCCTGCCGAGGGCGTCCACATCGACGTCGTCGAGGACATTCCCTCCGAGCCGGCGGAGGCCACCGACTCCGACGAGGCCGAGTGACGTTCGTCCCTCTCCTCCGTCCGAGCGCCTCGGCGGTTCTTCTCCGCAATTGGTAACAGCGTCCAGGGGCGTCACCGTGATACGGCGACGCCCCTCTCATGAATGGTGGTGTGGGACGTGCTTCGCATGGATCAGCTCACGGGGTGCAAGGTCTACAAGCCTCGTGACGAGAAGCATCAGCATAAGAAGGACGGCACCTTGCGTAAGCCCATCAAGCTGGGCAAGGTGCACGCCGTGGTCTTCTCGCCCTCTGGCGACCGCTTCGTGGGCCTCATGGTGGCCCGGCCCGATGTGGCCGGCATGGTCAAGCGCGAGGACCTCTTCGTGGGATACGACTCGTTCGCCACCAACGACTTCGGCCTCGAGATCACCCGTGGGGACGACTCGTTCGACGACGCCGCCCGCAAGCGCCTCCACCTCGATTGGGACGCCTGCATCATCTGGGGCGGCATGGACGTCCGCACCAAGGGCGGGCGCGAGCTCGGCTACGTCGCGGACATCGCGTTCGATGCCGGCACCGGCAAGGTCGAGACCATCTATGTGACGGACGGCTCCGTCTCGACGGCGCTGGTGGGGGCCCTTGAGGTCTCGATGGCCCAGGTCAAGGGCTACCATGACGGCTATATGGTGGTCGATGACTCAGTGAGCGACCAGCAGCTCGCAGGCGGTCTCGCCGGCAAGGCTGGCGAGGGGTACGCCAACGCGAAGGTCCAGGCCAAGGAGGCCGGTACCAAGGCCGGTGCCGCAGCGTCGGACGCGCTCGACAAGGGCAGCTTCGCCTTAGGCCAGGCGCTCGGCAAGGCCAAGCGCGCCGTCGACGAGGTCAAGGAGGCCCGCGACGACGAGGTCTCGCAGCGCGAGTATGACGAGAACGGTGCTCCCACGACCCCGCTCACGGACGTGCGTGTCGAGAAGGTCAACGAGGTCCCCGCTGCAGGCAAGACCACGGCCTCTGCCGCCGCCTCGACCACCTCTCAGAAGAAGGTGACCTATGCCCCCGCCAAGCCGGGCTCGAAGGCCTCGGCCACCAAGGCCGTCGAGACCAAGAGGCCGACGGGCGACGACATGGCTCGTGCGGTCGGCCAACAGCTCGGACGTACCAAGGGCATGTTCGCGGCCTTCAAGAAGGAGTTCGACGAGAACAGCAAGTAGCTGACGAGCCGAAGAGCCAGCACACGGGGCCGTCTAATACCCCATGGCCTGCAGGGCGAACATCACCACGGTGAGCACGACCACCATGATCACCGTGAACCAGGTGAGCCCGCTCCAGACGCGCCCGTTGGCATGGCTTCCCATGATGTGATGGTCGCTCGCGATGATGACCATGAACACGAGAAGCACGGGCAGCAGCAGGCCGTTGATGACCTGTGCAGCCATCATGATGCCGAAGAGGTTGATGTCGGGGATGAGCACGATCACGGCCGACAGGGCGATGATCGCCGTGATGATCCCACGGTAGACAGGTGCCTCCCCCCAGCTGCGGTCGGCCCCGCGCTCCCAGCCGAAGGCCTCGCACACGGCGCTCGACGTGATGCCGGGAAGCACGCAGGCTGCGAGGAACGAGGCCCCCACAAGCCCGGCACCAAAGAGGACCTTGGCATAGCTGCCCGCGAGCGGCTCGAGGGCCAGGGCGGCGTCCTCGGCCCCGTTCACGGTGACGCCTGCAGGGTAAAGGACCGCGCCCGTGGCCAGGATGATGAACCACGAGATGGCGCTCGCCACGACGGCCCCGGTGACGGTGTCGATGCGCTGGTAGGGGATGTCGTCGGCGTCGGCTTCCTTGTCGACGACGTTGCTCTGGGCGAGGAAGACCATCCACGGCGCGATGGTGGTGCCCACGTTGGCCACGAGCAGCGAGAAGTACTCCGGGTCGCTCTCGAACCGGGGGACCAGCGTGCATGAGATCGCCTGCCCCCAGTCGGGGCCGACCATGATGCCCGCGATGACGTACGTCACGAAGACGCAGCTCACGGCCAGCAGGATCTTCTCGATGCGTCGGTAGGACCCGCTCATGGTGAGCAACCAGATGACCAGGGCCGACACTGGCACCGACACGTAGGTGGGCACGCCGAACAGTGACAGGCCGCTCGCGATTCCGGCGAACTCCGAGAGCGTCACGGTGGTGTTCGAGATGAGAAGGGCAAGCATGGCCAGCGAGCTCAGGCGCACGCCGAACCGCTCGCGGATGAGGCTCGCGAAGCCCTTGCCCGTGACGCAGCCCATCCGCGCCGCCGTCTCCTGGACCACGATGAGCAGGAAGCACATCACCGGCACGGTCCAGAGCTGCTCGAAGCCATACATGGCACCTGCGTTGGAGTAGGTGGCGACGCCGCCGGCATCGGCGCCGGCGAGGGCGGCGAGCATGCCGGGCCCCATGGCGGCGAGCACGCGATGCCGGTCGAGGTGCTGGTGTCGGGCGTGCGGTGCTGGCGTGGACGCCCGCTGGGGCGTGCTGGTGGTGGGGAGCTCTCGCTTGAGGCGCGCCATGCTAGACCAGGGTCCCGACGAGGAGCGCGCAGGCGATCACGATGAAGAGCAGCAGGGCCACCACCTGTGCGATGGCATGGAGGGCGAGCCCCGAGGTGTCCTTGCCGGCGTCGTCGCGTCGGCGCAGGCAGGTGAGGTAGATGGGTGCCGTGGCGAAGCCGATGACGGTCGTCGCCGCGGAGGCGACGAAGCCCACAGAGATGGCCGAGAAGGTCACGGCGCTCGCGGACCCTGCGGGGAGCAGTCCCGCCACCGTCGACGACGCGCCGATGCCGACCAGCAGGACCAGCACCGCGTAGAAGATGCCGACCCCGAGGCCCTTGAAGGTGAAGCCCGCGAGGGAGGGCGCATCGTCGTCATCCTCGTCGAACTCGAGGAAGAAGTTGGTGATGTAGCGGACCATGTCGTCGGCGCCGTTGAGGCAGACCGGCAGGGCGAAGGCGACGGCCAGGCCGACCATGGACGAGCCGTTGACGAAGGTGCTGGTGATGGCGCCGAGAAGGGCGAATCCCAGCACCCAGAAGAAGAACCACATCTCATGGGAGAGCATGCGCCGCAGGACGTGCCCCGACTCGTCGGACGAGGTGTCATCGTGCGAGCCGCCGGCGATCTTGAGGTCCTCCTCGTGCTCCTCCTCCATGACGTCGAGGGCGTCGTCGACGGTCACGATGCCCAGGAGGTGGCGCTCCTCGTCGGTCACGGGCATGGCGAGCAGGTTGTACTTGGCGACGTCGTCTGCCACGTCCTCCTGGTCGTCGTCGGGGTTGGCGGTGATGACGTCGGTCTCCGCGAGGTCCGTCAGGTCGGTGTCGGGCGTGCTCACGAGCAGCTGCTGGAGCGTCACCACGCCGGAGAGGCCCTTGTCCTCGTCGAGGAGGTAGACGTAGTGGACGGTCTCGAAGTCCTCGTCGAGGCCCTTGATGGTGTCGATGGCGTCGGACACGGTCCCGTCGTCGCTCACCGAGACGAACTCGCTCGTCATGATGCGGCCGGCCGTGTCGTCCTTGTAGCCAAGGAGCTGGCGGATGGCCTGCTGCTCCTTCACGCCCATGAGGCGGAGGAGCTTCTCGGCACGCTCGTAGTCGAGCTCGCTCACGAGCTCGGCGGCATCGTCCGGGTCCATCTCGGAGAGCATCTTGGACGCGTCGACGTCCTCCATGCCGTCCATGATCCTGGCGGCCATCTCGTCGTCGTCGAGCTCGGCCATGGCATCGGCTGCCTGCTCGTCGTCGAGCTGGGCGAAGACCTGGCTGCGCAGGCGCGGGTCGAGCTGCTCGATGATGTCGGCCACGTCGGCGGGGTGCAGCTCGTCCAGGGTCTTGTGCGAGACGGACAGCTTCACGTCGGAGAGGTCGCGGTCGAGAAGGTCCATGTAGTTCCACGCGATGATCTTCTCGGGCATCTCGCGGCCGAAGGCATGGGCGACGCGCAGGGAGAGGCGCTCCAGGGCAGGGGAGAGCGAGCGCAGGATGCCGCGGGCCCCCACCTCGGCCCCGAGGAGGCGGAGCTGGGCGGAACCGGAGTCCGAGAGCTTGAGGTCGTTGACGCGCACGACGCGCATGCCACGGGTGTCCACGATCTGCTTGTTGAGCAGGTCGCGCGCCACGAGCACCTCGTCAGGCTGCAGGTATGAGAACCGGATGTCGGTGCTGGCGACCTTGAGGCGGACCTCGTCGTCGTCGAACGAGTCGACGTACTTGCGCCAGCTGATCATGAAGGGGGTCTTGCCGGGGCCCTTGAAGGCGAGGCTCGTCACGCGGGGGAAGACCTCGCCGGTGGCGATACCCAGGTCGTTCACGGTACCGATTCGCTCGCCCTCGCTGTCAAGGACGGGGTTGCCCAGCATCTGGGACAGGTAGATCATGCGTGCTCCTCACGATTGCGCACGCAGGCCGAGCAGGCCGTGCGTGCCATGTGCGCCTCGTCGGCGCCGGTCACACCCCTCGCGGCGTGACCAAAGGGAGCACACCGTTGGGGTCATCGACTGTGAGGTCGAGGTTTCATCGATGACCTTTCTCCTGGACTATAGGGAGGACGGGGTCGAGAGGACCGAGGTTCCCGGGATGTCGAGGCCGGGGGCGCCGTCGCGTTGCCATTGTACACGCGATGCGCGTGCGTGGGGTGGCAAAGGTTGGCGCATGACGTAAGGGTTTGGTCAGGGGCCGCAGATACGCGGCTGCTCTCGGCGGCTGGTGCTACTGGCGTGCGAAGGGCCCCTTCTCGTCGAGGAGGGCCGCACGTGCGCGCTCCCATCCGGGGCATCCCGAGGCTATGAGGCGCGTGCGCTCGTCGGGGTCGGCACCCTCGCCGAGCACGAGGTCCGCGGCGGCGGCCATGGTCGCGTACGCGAGGCAGTCTATGGGATAGGGGATGAGGCGGTCTGACACCCAGGTGGCGTGGCGCTGCTCGTCGATGATGACGCGCGGCCTGCGCGCGGGTCGCGTCTGGATCATGCCGGCGGAGATCGGGTGCTCGCGCTCGGCGGCCGCCTCGCTCAGCACCTTGCCGGCCAGGAGCTGGGGGATGAGCCCGCGGGCGTTCTTGAGCAGGATGGTGCCCGCATAGCTGTTGAAGGCGTTGCGACGCTGGTCGTAGTCGCCGGTCTTGATGACGTTGAGCTCCACGAGGGAGAGGTCGTTGTGGAGGCGCGCCGTGATGGTGGTGCGCCCGCGCATGGCCTTGGCGTGGCCGCGGGGCTGCTCGGACAGGGCGTTGACCTCGATGACAAAGGGCCTACCCAGGAGGTAGGCGATGTCCCCGGAGCGATACCGGCACGTGTGCGTGGGGGAGTCGCCATAGCTGTCGAGCACGAGATCCCTGAGCTGGCGTATCGAGGTGAGCCGCTGCTCGACGAACAGGCGGACGTCCTCGGGCCTCATCTCGGGCGGGGCCACGATGAACGGGCGGGCGCCCTCGGGCTCGAAGGCTATCCAGCAGGCGTCCGTGCGCATGCGTCGGATGGGTGCCTGGATCCCGTCGAAGCCGATCTGCTCCACGGCACCGGGGGGAAGCGGCGCTCCCTCCTCCGGTGCCGTGGGCGCCGGCTGGTCCTGAGGGTTCTCGTCCTCGTCGGCCATGGGGTCCTAGGCCTGGGGCTTCGTGTCGTCAGCGGGCGCGGTGGGGGCAGGGGCCGAGGGCTGCTGCGGCGCAGGCGCGGCCGCGCCGAAGTCGACCTTGGGGGCCTTGCGCGCGACCTCGTCCTCCACCTGGAAGCCCTGGCGCGGCTCGAAGTGGAACATGCCGGCGATGATGTTGCCAGGGAAGGTCTGGATCGAGTTGTTGTACATGAGCACGACGTCGTTGAAGCTCTGGCGCGCGTAGACGATCTTGTTCTCGGTGTCGGTGAGGTCGGTCTGGAGCTGCTGGAAGTTGGTGTTGGCCTTGAGGTCGGGGTAGGCCTCTGCCACGGCGAACAGCTGGCGGAGCGCGCCGGTGAGCACGTTGTCCGCAGCCATCTTGTCCTGCGGCGTGGTGGCTGCGGTGCAGGCGGCGCGCGCGTTGGTCACGGCCTCGAGCGTGCCCTTCTCGTGGGCGGCATAGCCCTTCACCGTCTCGACCAGGTTGGGGATGAGGTCGTTGCGGCGCTGGAGCTGGGCATCGATGGTCTGCCAGGCGTTGTCGCACTTGTTGCGGTTGCCGACCATGCCGTTGTAGAGCCCTCCGATGGCGACGGCGATGACCGCGACCACGAGGACGATGATGACGACGGGGCTCATAAGGCTCTCCTTCCGGGCGGCAGTGCCGCACCTAGGTCATGAACGAGCATGTTGCCCGAAGTATACCCTGAACGCCCAGGCGGCTACCCGTCGTGGCGAGCGGTCCGCGAGCCGGGGGCGACCGTCCGGGCCAGCCATGAAAGAGGCCGGCCGCACGGGCTTTGCGCCATGCGACCGGCCGAGACGTCGGGCGGAGGGGGAGAGATTCGAACTCTCGAGACGGCAAGCCGCCTAACGGTTTTCAAGACCGCCGCATTCAACCGCTCTGCCACCCCTCCAGGGGGCTTCATCTTACTACAGCGGCCCCTCCGGGCAAGGACGGGGCGTCGCCGTGGGGTGGTGAGCCAGCCTACAGGACGTCCACGCCCTCGCGGCGGCAGGCGTCCAGGAAGCTCGCCGGCAGGTGGCCGTCTGACACGACGACGTCCACCACCGACAGCCCGCAGATCGAGAAGGTCCCATGGCAGTCGACCTTGGCGGAGTCCATGAGGGCGATGACCTGGGCCGACTGATGCACGCAGGTGCGCTTGAGGGTGACCTCCTCGTCGGTGGTGCAGGTGAGTCCCAGCTCAGGCCGATAGCCCGAGACCCCGAGGAACATCTGGTCGAAGGCAAGGCCGCGGACGGCCTCCACGGCCGAGGACCCGTTGAGGCTCATGCTGCGTCGGTTGAGGTTGCCCCCCGGCACGATGAGGCGGAGCCGTTCGAGGCGCGAGAGGGTCACGATGGTGGCGATCGAGTTCGAGAACACGAGGTAGTCCTCGTCGGGGAGGTACGAGGCGAGCATGGCCGTGGTGCTGCCCGAGTCGACGAAGACGGTGGTGCCCGGGCGCACCAGCTTGGCCGCCTTCTGGGCGATGAGGTGCTTGGCCTCGACGTTCTTGCCGGCACGTGCGATCGGCGAGTCGCCGCTGCCGATGCCCACGGCCACCTCGACCGAGCGTGCGCCGTCATGGACGCGGACGAGGCGGTGCTCCTCGTCGAGGGACTTGAGGTCGGTCCGGAGCGTCATCTCGCTCACGTCCGAGAAGCGCGCCTTGAGCTGCGAGAAGGTGATGCTTCCTTGCACGTTGACGTAGCGTACGATGGCGTCACGCCGTTCTGCGAGTGCCATGGTCGCTCCAGTCTCCCGTGTTGTGATGCCCCCATTTTGACAGAAGCCCATGCAGGCGCGGTGCGCGATGCCGGCGTCGCCGTATCGGCCGCGTCGCGCGTGGCATCGATGCTCGCATCGCGGCACCTTCTCGTCTGTCGATGCATATCCTCGCGTATCCGACTATTTAGCGGATGATAATCCGCTAGGAAATGCATTGACAAATGCATGGGGAGGGGTGAGACGGCGCGAGTGCATCCACGAATCGGAGGCGAGGATGGTCCCGAGCGACCTGGCGACTAAGATGAGAGGAACGGACGAGCCGGGGAGGCGACCATGACCGAGGGATGCGACGGAGCTGCGACGCGGGACGAGGACGAGCGGTGGATGCGGCTGGCACTTGCCGAGGCCGCGGCCGCAGCCGACGAGGACGAGGTGCCGATAGGTGCCGTGGTGGTGTGCGACGGTGTGGTCGTCTCGCGCGCACACAACCGTCGCGAGCTTGACGTCGACCCGGCGGCCCATGCGGAGTTCCGTGCGATGGAGGCCGCGGCGGCGGCCCTCGGCCGCTGGCGGCTCACGGGATGCACGGTCTACGTCACGCTGGAGCCCTGCCTGATGTGTGCCGGCCTCATGCTGAACGCCCGGGTCGATGCCTGCGTCTGTGGTGCGCCGGACCCCAAGGCGGGCGCGCTCGGCTCCCTCTATGACGTGAGCCATGACCCAAGGCTCAACCATGAGTTCGAGGTCAGGGACGGTGTGCTCGCCGACGAGTCGGCCGCGGCGCTCAAGGCCTTCTTCCGAGCCAAGCGCGCGAGGTAGCGGAAGGGCGGGCTCGTCTCGCACGCCTGGCGCAAGCGGCGGTGTGCCAGCCTGCGCAGATGCCCTATACCACCTGGAAGATGAAGAACTTGAGGTAGTCCGTCTCGGGCACACCGAGCAGGATGGGGTGGTCAGGGGCCTGCTGGCGCTCCTCGACCTGCTTGAGCTGGACGTTCGCGTCATGGGCGGCCTCGGCCACCACCTGGGCCAGGCGGCTTGCCGGCATGAAGTGCGAGCAGCTGCAGGTGGCCAGGTAGCCACCGCGGGGAAGCAGCCTCAGCGCGGCATAGTTGACCTCGCGGTACCCCTTGGCTGCGTGGTCGGCGGTGCCCCGGCTCTTGGTGAAGGCCGGCGGGTCGAGCACGATGAGGTCGAACGGGCCGCCCTCCTCGGCGAGGCGGGCCTTGTCGGCGCGGAGCTCGGGGAGGTACTCGAGGACGTTCGCGCACGAGAATCCCATGCGGTCGTCGAGGCCGTTGATGCGTGCGTTCTCGGTCGCGAGGTCGCAGGCACCCTGGCTCACGTCGACGCCCCGCACGAAGGTGGCCCCTCCGGCGGCGGCGTTGAGGCCGAACGGCCCCACATGGCAGAAGCAGTCGAGCACGCGCCTCCCGCCTGCGATGTCGCGCACGGCACGGCGGTTGTACTTCTGGTCGAGGAAGAAGCCGGTCTTCTGGCTGTGCTCGAGGTCGAGGTCGTAGGCGATGCCGTTCTCGCGCACCACGCGCCGGGCCGAGGGCGGTGCGGCGATGTCGGCGGTGGGCATGCCCTCCTCGGGCCACCAGCCCACGCGGCGGGGCAGACCCTCGAGGTCACGCGACGGGGTGTCGCAGCGCTCGTAGATGCCGGAGACGTCCTGCCCGTCACGACGCAGCATGTCGAGCATCAGCGGGTAGATGGTGGGGCGCAGGCGCTCCATGCCCACGGTGCCGACCTGGCTCACGAGCACGTCCTCATACCGGTCGACCACGAGGCCGGCGAATCCGTCCGCCTCCGAGAAGAGCAGCCGGCAGCAGTTGGTGTCGGGCTCGCAGCCGGGGAGGGCCCGGGCGCCCATGACGCAGGTCCGGTACTCCCAGGCCCAGGCGAGCTTCCTGGCCCAGAAGGCATCGTCGAAGCGGTCGTTCGCGTTGCGGCTCAGCACGCGCACGCGGATCTTGCTCTGCTCGGAGATGAGGCCGGTTCCCTGGTAGGTGCCGTTCTCCTCGCGTACGTCCACGATGTCGCCGTTGGCGCAGGCGCGACCGTCGGACGGCGCCGGCTCCACGCGGAGCACCTCGCCGGCGAAGACCCATGGATGGCCGCCCGCGAGCGAGCGGGCCGCCTTGTGTGTGACGATGACCTGAGGATACGGGCGCTTCTGGTGCATGGCCGGCCTAGGAGTGACGACCGTAGCGGCCACCAGCGGGGCCGCGGCCACGTGCGCGCGCGCCGCGGAAGACGCTCCGGGTGGGCTTATGCGTGGAACGTCCCGGGTTGGGGATGATGCGGTGGTCGTCGTAGTCGAAGCCGGGCAGGTCGAAGATGGGGATGAGCTTGCCCGTGAAGTACTCGACCTCACGGAGCTGGCTGATCTCGTCGGGGCCCACGAAGGTGTAGGCGTGGCCCGTGGCGCCGGCGCGGCCCGTGCGGCCGATGCGGTGCACGTAGTCCTCGGGGTCGTTGGGGACGTCGAAGTTGACGACGGCGTCGATGCCCGAGACGTCGATGCCGCGGCTCATGACGTCGGTGGCCACGAGCACCTGGATCTTGGCGTCGCGGAAGCGCTGGAGGGCCTTCTCGCGCGCGGCCTGCGGACGGTCGGCATGCATCACGTCTACCTTCACGCCGGCGCGCTTGAGCACCTTGGCGCAGGCGTCAACGCGGGCCTTGGTGCGGCAGAACACGAGGACGCGCTCGGGCTTGTAGGTGCGGATGAGGGCCTCGAGCAGCTCGGCCTTCTGACCCTGCATCACGGGGCAGAGGTGCTCCTCGACGGTGTCGGCCGTCTCGCCGATGTGGGCGATCTCGATGACGGCGGGGTCGGTGAGCATGGCGTCGACGGTGCCCTTGATCGACGGCGGGATGGTCGCCGAGAAGAGCAGCGTCTGCCGCTTCTCGGGGACGGCCTTCACGATGCGACGGACGCTGGGCCAGAAGCCCATGTCGAGCATGCGGTCGGCCTCGTCGAGCACGAGGGTCTCGACCTGGGAGAGGTCCACGACGTGGCGCTCCATGAGGTCGATGAGGCGGCCTGGGGTGGCCACGAGCATGTCGCAGCCGGCCTTGATGCCGTCGACCTGGGGCTCGAAGGGAGCCCCGCCCATCACGATGACGGCGGTCTGGCCGGTGACGGCACCGACCTCGGTCACCACGTCCTCGATCTGCTGGGCGAGCTCGCGCGTGGGGGTGACCACGAGGGCGAAGGGGCCCTTTGCCGGTCCCGTGGCGCGGCTCGATGCGCTGGAGGGTGGGAAGCGCGAATGCGCAGGTCTTTCCGGTTCCCGTCTGCGCAGAGGCCACGATGTCGCGACCTGCGAGCGCCTCGGGGATGGAGGCGGCCTGCACGGGTGTCGGCTCGTCGAAGCCCAAGGCCTCGACGCCGGCAAGTATGTGCTCGTTTAGCCCGAGCTCGGCAAATGAAGTAGCCATGGCTCAAGTATGCGGCAAAGGCGGTGCCATTGAAAGGGGTGGGTTTGGGGCCCTGTGCGCGCGGTCATGTCCCTGCGGTCGCACGGCCTTCTGCGCGAGAGGTGGGCGAGGTGGCTGCCGGGTGCCTACTCCCCTGTCTCCCGCAGCCAGGCATCCAACGCCGCGAGGCCATCACGCAGGCGTTCGTCGACGTGCTGCAGATGGGAGCCCGGTCCTATGGAGAGGCACACCTCCGCGCCGCGGGCCTCGAGCATCCGTGCCGTCTCGCGTGTGTCGTCCTCCACGACATGGAGGCGCCTCGGCATCGCGTGCCGCTCCCTCGAGCCGAGCGAGAGGTAGGCGAAGCGTCCCGACCCCTCGTAGGCGGCCGCCTCGAGGTAGTCGAGCCATCCGTCATACCAGGTCGACCCGGACATGCTGGCCACGGCAGAGATCCCCGGCATGCGCGTGAACGCATAGAGCGAGAAGAGCCCGCCCAACGAGTAGCCGGCGAGCGCGCGTGCATGAGGGGTGATGCCGCAAGCGGCCTCGATGCCGGGGATGATGCGGGAGCCGATGTCCTCGATGGTGGCGTCGGCCTGTCCACCGAAGTCGGCATCCCCTGCGTAGAGGCCAGGGGCGGGCCAGGGCGTCAGCGCGTCGTCCCAACCATGGATGGGGAACCTCGCCACCGAGCAGGACAGGCCGTCTGCCGCCGGGGCCACGTCGAAGGGGTGCTCCGGCAGGTCGACGAAGTAGATGCAGGGGGCGGACGTGCCGCCGGCACCCAGGTGGAACGTGGAGCCCTCGGGCATCCTGTCGCTCATCGTCCGGCCTCCCTCGGGAGGGCCATCATGTCGGGGAGGTCGCGGAAGCCCGCGCCCTCGTAGACGGGTCTCCCCACAGGTGTCGCCTCGAGGAAGACCTTCTCGGCGCCGGACGCGCGTGCCTGTCCCACCAGCCATGCCACCATCGCCCGCGCCACGCCGTGCCCGCGCTCGGCGGGTGTGGTGTAGACGTTCATGAGGTAGGCGTTGCGGCCGCTCGGGTTCTCGGGGGAGGGCATCTCGCGCTGCAGGCAGATCCCGCCGCAGCCGACCGCCCTGCCATCGAGGCATGCCAGGCCGGCGACGTGCGTGCCGGCGGCAAGGGCCTCCTCGTAGTACGTGCGGTTCTCGCGCATGATCGCGGAGAGGTCCGTGCCCTCGGGGACCTCGAAGACCTCCCGGATGACCGTCTCGCGCCATTCGACGAGAAGGTCGAGATCGTCGAGTCCCATGCGCCGGACCGTGACCTGGCCCTGCGACCCCGTTCGTCCGCTCATCGTCGCACCTCCGCATCAGTCGTCTTGAGCACCGTCGGGAGGCGGTCCGTGTCGGGCTTGCCGTTGGCGTTCCTCGGCAGGTGGTCGAGCTGCACGAAGAACTCCGGGATCATGAACGGCGTGAGGTAGCGCGCCATCTCGCGTCGCGCCCGGGCGAGGTCGAACCCGTCGGCGTCTGGGACCACGTAGGCCGTGAGGTAGGTGAGTCCCTGGTCGTCCACGTCAGCGCGGACGACCCCTGCCCGCACGCCGTCACAGCGGTTGAGCACGCTCTCGACCTCGTTCGTCTCGACGCGCTTGCCTCCGACCATCACCTGGGAGTCCGCCCGGCGCACGAAGGCGATGTCGCCCTGGGGCAGCAGGTAGCCGAGGTCGCCGCTGCGATAGAGGCGGGTCCCGTCGGCGCGCGTCACGAACGGGGCGTCCTTGCTCGCGTCCACGTAGCCGCGGCAGACCCCTCCGCCCGAGATGCAGATCTCGCCGAGCTCGCCGGGCCCTGTCGGTGCGAGGTCGGCGTCGAGCACCTCGACCGTGGCACCCTGCACCGCCGTCCCCACCGGGTAGCTGCCGTCGTCGAGCGGCTCGCTGCCGTTGCAGCGAAAGTAGGTGCAGCAGACCGTGGTCTCCGAGGGACCGTAGGTGTTGTAGACCTGGGCCTGGCCGATGAGCCGATCGACGTAGCGTGCGCGCAGGACGTCCCCGCCGCTGATGAGCAGGCGGACGCATCCGGGCAGGTCGTCGTGCTCGTTGATGTCGGCGAGCAGGTAGGGGAAGCCGCTCACGATGGTGACGCCGGCCTCCTCGACGAAGCGCATCAGCGCCGGCTCGTCGTCGTGGACGTCTGCGGGCGGGATGGCCAGCGTGGCTCCCGCGAGCAGGGTCGCGAAGACCTCCTCGACGAAGATGTCGAAGGAGCAGACCGAGTGCTGGAGCATGACGTCGCCAGGGCCGTTGTGGAACTCGTGCGTGAACGCCCGCGCATAGTGGCAGACGTTGCGGTGCTCGACCACCACGCCCTTGGGCGTCCCGGTGGTACCTGACGTGTAGAGCACGTAGGCGGCGGACTCGGGTGAGGCAGGGCAGGCGAGAGGAACGTCCCTCTCGGGAGGCCCTTCGAGAAGGTCCTCGACCACGAGGATGCGCGTCCCCTGCGCGGCGTCGGCATGGGCGCGGTCTGTGACCACATAGTCGACCTGGCACTCGTCGAACATGAAGCGGATGCGCTCGACGGGGAAGTCGGGCTCGGCGGGTACGTAGGCGGCACCGGTCCTCAGGATGGCCAGGATGGTCGCGACCTGCATGGTGCCATGGCCCATGATGACGCCGACATACGACGATTCCTGCGGCAGGCGCGCCGCCATGCGTGCGGCCAGGGCGTCAAGCTCGGCATAGGTGAGCGTGCCTGTCACGTCGCGCACGGCGCACGCCGATGGATGGCGTGCCACCTGCGAGGCGAAGGCCTGGCAGATCGTGTCTTGCTGGTGCATGGGACATTCCTCCTACAGGCGCCTCGGGCCGGGCGTCAGGTCCTCCGCGCCCTATCGCACGTAGGTGACCGAGTCCCCCTTGCGCGGCGCCGGGGTCTTCTCGCCATGCTCGGCGGCATAGCCGAGCAGGCAGTGGCCCACGCCGCGCCAGTCGCCTTCGACACCCCACTCCTTGAGCAGGGCCTTGCCCTCGGCGGAGTCGAACTCCTCGTGGGCGCGATGGATCCAGCATGAGCCGAGTCCGAGGTTGTGGGCCTCGAGCATCATGGAGCCCAAGGCGAGCGAACCGTCCTCGACGCAGGTGGGCACGCTCGGGTCGACGAGCACGACCACCACGGTGGGCGCGCCATAGAAGGGGTCCCCGGTGCTGCCCATGATCTTGGCGTTCATGGCCGAGAGGCGCTTGATCTGGTCTGGGTCCTGCAGCACCACGAAGTGGCAGGGCTGCCTGCCCATGCCCGACGGTGCCCAGGTGCCCGCTGCGATGACATCCTCGACCTTGTCGAACTCGACCTGGCGCCCCTCGTAGGCGCGGCAGCTGCGCCGCGTCTCGATCGCGTCCATGACCTCGCTCCTTGGCTCCATGCCAACCTCCTTGCGACCTGCGTGGGACCTCTTCGCCACGCGTACTCTGTGTTCTACCCATCTGGGTCCGTGGCAACTGGTTCGGAATGTCCGTGCCAGCAAATGCCGGGCTGACGTGCGGCCGTCCATACCTATACTTGTGCGGTGTGTCATAGTCACCGTCAGGCCGTGCGGCATGCTGCCGTCGTCGACCCGTCGCCCGCGAGGAGCATCCATGCCCATCAACATCCCCGACGGCCTGCCCGCCAAGAAGGTCCTGCACCAGGAGCGCATCTTCGCGCTCGAGGAGGAGACTGCCGCAGGGCAGATGATCCGCCCGCTCCACGTGGCGATCCTGAACCTCATGCCCACCAAGGTCGAGACGGAGACCCAGATCCTGCGGCTCATCTCGAAGAGCCCCCTGCAGGTGAGCGTGGACTTCATGCGGGTCTGCTCGCACAAGGCGACTCATGTCTCGGCCGACCACCTGGTCAAGTTCTACGAGACCTTCGACCACTTCGCCGGGCAGAACTACGACGGCCTCATCATCACCGGTGCCCCCGTCGAGCAGATGCCCTTCGAGGACGTCGACTACTGGCCCGAGCTCTGCCGCATCATCGACTGGAGCCAGGAGCACGTCTTCAGCACCATGTACCTGTGCTGGGGCGCCATGGCCGGCCTCTACCACAACTACGGCATCCGCAAGCGCACGCGCGGCGCCAAGCTCTTCGGCGTCTTCCCCCAGCGCCTGTGCGACGAGTACAGCTTCCTCACCAACGGCTTCGACGAGATCCATAACATGCCGCACTCGCGCCACGCCGCCATCAACACGGGCGACCTCGCCAAGCATCCTGAGCTCGCGGTGCTCTCGGAGGGGCTCGAGAGCGGTCCTGCCATCATCGCCACGCGAGACTTCCATGAGATCTACGTCACCGGCCACTTCGAGTACGGCCGCGACACGCTCGCCCAGGAGTACTGGCGCGACTTCCATGCAGGTAAGAAGATCCAGCTTCCGCAGAACTACTTCCCCGACGACAACCCCGAGCGCCAGCCCATCTTCACCTGGCGCGCGCACGCCAACCTGCTCTATCGCAACTGGCTGCACTACGTCTACCAGGAGACCCCGTTCGACATGAGGGAGATCCCCCAGACCATCAAGGCGCTCTCGGCGCGTGCCGAGGCGGCGACCGAGCGCGACGGCACCCCCGAGAAGTTCTAGCCGAGAGGGACGGTCGGGCCAGGGCCTGTGAGGATGGCGTGCGGGCGGGCCTCGCGGCCTTGCGCTAGGATGTGCTCACCCGACCCAGAAGGAGCTCCCCATGTCGCTTCCCATGCCCGCAGATGCCGCCCCAGACCGGCTCCGTGCCGCTGACCTCTCGGCCTGCCTGCCAGCCACGGCCGAGGTCGTGGGTGGGCGCCTTCTGGTGGGCGGCGTCGACCTGGCGCGCCTTGCCGAGCGCGAGGGGACGCCACTCTACGTCTACGACGAGGCCGACCTGCGTGGCCGCATGCGCGCCTACCGGGAGTCCTTCTCGGCATGCTCCGACCGGCTGCCCGCAGGCGCCGACGTGGTCTATGCCGGCAAGGCCTTCCTCGACAAGGCCATGGTGCGCCTCGTGGACGAGGAGGGTCTCTGCCTCGACGTCTCGGGTGGCGGCGAGCTCGCCATCGCGCTGGCCGCCGGCTTCGACGCCGCGCGTGTGGTGGTGCACGGCAACAACAAGACGCCCGTCGAGATCGCCGAGGCCATCGCCGCCGGGGTGGGCCGCATCGTGGTCGACAACCTCGCCGAGCTGGCGCGCGTCTCGGCGGCTTCCGTGAAGGCCGGCGTCACGCAGGACATCCTGCTCCGCATCACCCCGGGCATCCACGTGGACACCAACGACTACGTGGTCACGGGCTGCGAGGACTCCAAGTTCGGCTTCACCCTGCTCGACGACGTGGCCTTCCGCGCAGTGGGCACGGCGCTCGACACGCCCGGCGTCCGTCTGGTGGGGGTGCACATGCACGTGGGCTCGCAGGTGCTCGACGTGCGTCCCTATCGCCAGGCCATCGACGTGATGTGCGACCTGCTCGCCCGCGTGCGTGATGCCTATGGCGTCGAGCTCGCGCAGTTCGACCTGGGCGGCGGCCTGGGCGTGGCCTACGATGCCGCCGAGCGACCCACCTCGGTCGCCGACTTCGTTGCCTTCCTGGTGGACGGGGTGCACGAGGCCTGCGCCGAGCGCGGGCTGGCCGTACCGCACCTGGCCGTCGAGCCGGGCCGTTCCATCGCGGCCGTCGCGGGCGTGGCGCTCTATAGGGTGGGGGCCGTGAAGCCGCTGCCGGGCATCCGCACCTACGTGGCCGTGGACGGCGGCATGTCCGACGACATCCGCTGCGCGCTCTATGGGTCGACCTACGAGTGCCTGCTCCCCGAGCGCGCCGACGAGCCGCGCGACTGCGTGGTCACCGTGTGCGGGAAGCACTGCGAGAGCGGTGACGTGATCGTGCGCGACGCGAGCCTGCCCGAGCCTCACGAGGGCGACGTGCTGGCGGTCCTCGGCACGGGCGCCTACTGCTGCTCGATGGCCTCCAACTACAACGGGCAGCCTCGGCCGGCCGTCGTGTTCGTGGCGGACGGCGAGGCGCGCGTGGTCACGCGTCGCGAGACCTATGAGGACCTGCTCCGCCGCGACGTGGGGTAGGGACGCAGGTCGGCAGGCGCACGCCTTGCGCCGTCCCCGCGTTTACATCCCGCGGCAAGAGGCGTAGAGTTCGTTCCAATCGAAGATTGAGCAAGAGGCGCGGCGCGTCAGAGTATCGGCAGGAGGGGGCACCCTTCGAATGCCGTGAAAGGTAATCGCCGCCGAACGCGTGGGCGGGGCACCGTCCGCACGTGATGTCGGGCGAGAACATCCCTGGCATTCCTGCTGGAAACCAGCAGAGGCGCTTGTCACGGATGACTCCTCATCATGTCGGCGCCCCCGCTAGAAGGGCGCTTTTTTGATGGCGATGGATGCTCAGGCACGAGGCATGGCACGCGAGGCCGACGGTCAGGGGGCCGCGTCGCGGCCGTCCGATGCCGCCGAGGGGAACGCTCCTATGGCAGGCGGGGCGGAACCTGTGGGCCCCTCTTCCGTGGCTGACGACGCTGCCATGCTCGCCCGGCTCACCGCCGACCGCCGGGCCCTCCACCGGGCGCCCGAGATCGGCCTCGACCTGCCCCATACCTGCGCCTATGTGGAAGGACGGCTCGCGGGCCTGGGGGCCGTGGTCGAGCACCCGCTGCCCTCCTGCGTCACGGCCCTCTTCGACGTCGGTGCGCCTGCCACGGTCGCCTTCCGCTGCGACATGGATGCCCTGCCTGTGACCGAGGCCACGGGCCGCGACTTCGCGAGCGCCACGCCCGGCGTCATGCACGCGTGCGGCCACGATGGCCACACCGCCACGATGCTCGAGCTTGCACGGCAGGTCTCGGCGGCGCGAGCGGCAGGGGGGCGCCTGCCCCACAACGTGCTCCTCGTCTTCCAGCCGGGTGAGGAGCATCCCGGCGGCGCGCGCCTCGTCTGCGAGACCGGCCTGCTCGAGCGCCATCACGTTGGCTGCGTCTTCGGCCTCCACCTGTGGCCCGACCTCGCGGCCGGCGAGGTCCGCACGCGCCCGGGCGCCTTCCTTGCCCGAGCCAGCGAGATGAACGTCGAGGTCGAGGGCGTCTCGGCCCATGCGGCGCACCAGGAGGCCGGCGTGGACGCCCTGGCCCCGGCCGCGCGGCTGGCGCTCGCCATCGGCGAGGTCGCCCCTGCCGAGCGCTCCCTCGGCAACCCCTGCGTGGTCAACATGGGGCGCATGGAGGCCGGCACGGTGCGCAACGCCGTGGCCGGCTCGGCCCGCATCGAGGGGACCGTGCGCACCTTCGAGCCTGCCTCCTGGGAGCGCGTGCGCACCAAGATCGGCGCCATCGTGGCAGCAGAGGCAGAGACGTCGCAGGCCAAGGCCACCGTCGACTTCGACGAGGGCTATCCTGCCGTCATCAACGACCAGGCGCTCACCGGTCGTGTCCTGGCCGACGTCACCGGCGTGGGCCTCGAGCCCGAGCCATCCATGATCGCCGACGACTTCTCCTTCTACGAGCAGCGTGTGCCAGGGACCTACTTCTTCCTCGGCACAGGCAATCCCGCGCACGGCCTCCATTCCGACGGGTTCGACTTCGACGAGCATGTGCTTCTCGCGGGCGTGGGCCTGTTCCGCCAGCTGGCTACCATGGACTGGACGGCCCAGATGCGCGTCGCAGGGTCCGTCGACGCCGCAGGTCTCGACGCCACCCCGGCCACACCTGGCGCGCCCGTCCCGACACCTCACAAGGAGGCATGACATGCCTATCATCCCAATCTCCAAATACCATGGCTGCGGCAACGACTTCGTGCTCGCACGCGAGTCCGACGTGACCGCCACCGGCCTCGACGCCGCCGACTTCACCCGCGCCGTCTGCGACCGGCACCTCGGCATCGGTGCCGACGGCACCATCCTCGCGGGCGGGGAGGCCGCAGGCGGCAGCGGTCCCCTCTGGATGCGCTACCGCAACGCCGACGGCTCCGTGGCGCCCATGTGCGGCAACGGCATCCGTTGCCTCGCTGCCTACTGCGCCGACGAGGGCATCTGCGCCGAGGGCTCGTATCCCATAGAGACCCTGGCCGGCACCAAGGTCGTGACCCGCGTCTCGGCCGACGGCGACCCGTACGTCTTCAAGGTCGACATGGGCACGCCGGACTGGTCGCCCGCCTCCCTTGGCGTGACGGCCACGACGACCCCCATCCGCGACTACGCCCTCGACCTCCCGAGCGGGGCCTGCGTGCAGGTCTGGGCCCTCTTCATGGCCACCGACCATGCCGTCATCCTCACCGACGATGCGATGGCCGAGAAGAACATGGCCCTGGGCCGCGAGGTCTGTCACCACCCGCTCTTCCCCCGCCAGATCAACGCGAACTTCGTGCAGGTCACCGGCGAGGGCTCCATCATCATGCGCACCTACGAGCGGGGCTGCGGCCCCACGCTCGCCTGCGGCACCGGCGTCTGCGCGAGCGTCGTCGTGGCCCACGAGGCGGGACTGGTGGGTGCGGACGTCGATGTGACCGTCCCTGGCGGCCACATACATATACAGGTAAACGAGGACGGTCATGTCCTCATGAGCGGCGGGGCGACCCGCATCATGCGAGGGGAGTGCTTCCTATGAGCAGGAACGCGATGGTACGAGGCTCGATCGTGGCGCTGGTCACGCCGTTCGACGACGCCGGTGACGTGAACTTCGACATGCTGGGCCAGCTGCTCGACTTCCACATCGAGCACAAGACCGACGGCATCCTCATCCTCGGGACCACGGGTGAGAGCTCCACGCTGTCGCATGACGTCGACGACGACGTGGTGCGCTTCTGCGTGAGCCACGTGGACGGCAGGTGCCCGCTGATCTTCTCGGCAGGCTCGAACTGTACGAAGGAGTCGGCCGACAAGTGCCGGCGCTACGAGGCCGAGGGCGCCACGACGGCCCTCGTCATCACGCCGTACTACAACAAGGCGTCCGACGCCGGCATGCAGGCCCACTTCGAGACGATCGCCGAGGCCTCCGACCTCGACCTCATCCTCTACAACGTGCCCAGCCGCACGGGCTGTGCCATCTCGCCGGCCGTGGCCGAGCGCCTGTCGCAGGTGCCCACCATCCGCGGCATGAAGGAGGCGTCGGGCAACATGGGCTACATGTCCGACATCGCCCACCTGGCCGGTCCCGACTTCTCGATCTACTCCGGCAACGACGACATCGTGGTCCCGATGCTGTCCATGGGCGCCACCGGTGTCATCTCCGTGGCGGCCAACATCATCCCCGACCAGATGCACGAGATGGTGGCAAGCTATCTGGCAGGGGACGTCGCGCTCGCGCGCGACCTGCAGGTCCGCTATCTCGACCTGATCCACGCCCTCTTCTGCGAGGTGAACCCCATCCCCGTGAAGGAGGCCATGCGCCAGCTGGGCATGGACGTGGGCGGCTACCATCTGCCCATGTGCGACCCCACGCCCGAGCACAAGGCCCGGATCGCGGCCGCCCTGGCTGCGGCGGGACTCACCAAGGAGGACTAGATGCCTGACGAGAGGAACGACGGTATGAGGCGCCTGCTCGTGACGGGAGCCGGACGGATGGCCAACCTCGTCGCCGAGACGGCGGCCTCCGCTGGCTGGGGGGTCGTGGGCTGCTTCGGCCTGGGCCAGGAGGACGAGGGCATGACGGCCGCCCATGAGGCCGCCTCCGCGGGCGGGCTCGACGCCATCGTGGACTTCTCGGCCCCGACCGCGATGTCCTGGGTGGCCCCGCTCGCCTCCGAGTGCGGCGCGGCCCTCGTGAGCGGCACCACCGGCCTGGGCGATGCCGAGCGCGCCCTGCTCGACGAGGCCGCACGGACCGTGCCGGTCTGCTGGAGCTCGAACTACTCGGTGGGCGTGGCCGTGGCGGCGCACGTGGTGCGCGAGATGGCGCAGGTGCTCTCGGGCGACTGGGCGGACGACGCGCTCGACGACGCCTGGGAGTGCGAGATCGTGGAGCGCCACCACGACGCCAAGGTCGACGCCCCCAGCGGGACGGCCCTCTCGCTTGCCGACGCGGTCGACCCCGAGGGGCGCCTGCGCCGCGTCTGCGGCCGCAGCGGCATGTGCCCGCGCCAGCACGACGAGCTGGGGATCTGCTCCGTGCGCGGCGGCACCATGGCGGGCACGCACGAGGTGGGATTCTATGGTAGCCACGAGCAGCTGCTCGTGACGCATGTGGCAGAGGACCGCAGCATCTTCGCGGTGGGGGCGGTCCATGCGGCCGACCTGCTCGCGGGGTGCGCGGCCGGACGATACGAGTTCGCCGACCTGCTGTTCGGGTCGGCCGAGGGGAGCAAGGCATGAGCCAGGACGCAAACATGGACGCCCAGCAGATCATCGACTTCATCGCGACCGCGCCCAAGAAGACGCCGGTGCGCGTGCTGGTGGCGAAGCGCGACGCCGACACGTGCTTCTCGGCTGCGGGCGTGGCGGCGGCCGAGGAGGCCGTGGCCGCTGGCGACCTGCACGTCTTCGACTGCGGGGCCTCGGCCATCGTGACGGGCAACTGGACGGCGGCCAAGGCGCTGCTCGACGCGCGCGCCGACGACATCGCCGACACCGTGGTCGAGACCGTCGGCCGCAACACCGGCGTGCCCATGCTCGACGTGCGTGACATCCACGCCCGCATCGAGCCGGGTGCCTACATCCGCGACCACGTCTCGATCGGCGACGGGGCCGTCATCATGATGGGCGCCGTGATCAACGTGGGTGCCGAGATCGGCGACGGCACCATGATCGACATGGGTGCCATCCTGGGCGGTCGTGCCATCGTGGGCAAGAACTGCCACATCGGCGCAGGTACCGTGCTTGCCGGCGTGGTCGAGCCCGCCAGCGCCACACCCGTGCGCGTGGACGACGGCGTGCTCATCGGCGCCAACGCCGTGGTGCTCGAGGGCGTGCACGTGGGCGAGGGTGCCGTGGTGGCGGCGGGTGCCGTGGTCGTCGACGACGTCGCGGCGGGTGCCGTGGTCGCCGGTGTGCCCGCGCGCGTCATCAAGCAGGCGAGCGAGGTCGCGGCGGGCAAGGTCTCGCTGGTGGACGCGCTCCGGTCGCTCTAGCCGCGCAAGCCTGGCCGTCCTTCTCGTCGAGGTAGCGCATCCGGCACCTTCTGAGGGTCAGAAAGGTGCCGGATGCGCTACCTCGATGCATGTGCGCTGGTCATCCCAGCTCGACCAGGCGGAAGCGGCCGTCCTCGTAGAGGCCGTAGCTATGGCTGCCATCCTTGGGGATCGAGACGCTGCCAGGATTGAGGACGTGCACCATGCTGCCGTCGACCCCGAGCGGTCGTTCCTCGTCCACCTTGATGTGGGTGTGGCCGTAGAGCAGGGCGCTGCCGGCCGGCAGGGGCGGCATGCGGTCGACCGAGTTGTCGATGCCGGGGCCCCACACATGGCCGTGCGTGCAGAACAGCTCGCGCGGGCCGCCCGCCGCATCGGTCGCGTCGCCGTCGAGCACCACCGCGTAGTCGGCGAGGCACGGGAAGTCGAGTACCATCTGGTCGACCTCCGCCTCGCAGTTGCCGCGGACGGCGACGACCCTCGAGGCGATGCCATTGAGCATCGGGATCACCTGCTTGGGGGCATAGCCCTCGGGCAGGTCGTTGCGGGGACCGTGGTAGAGCAGGTCGCCCAGCAGGATGACGCGGGCCGGGTCCTCGGCCTCGATGGCGTCCATGAGCCTGGCGCACCAGGTGGCCGAGCCGTGGATGTCGGATGCGACGAGCAGCTTCATGATGGTCTCCCTTGATGTCCGATGGCCACAGTATACTTGCAGCGATTGGCCGAAGGCTGGTCTTGGGCCCTTGGTGCCCACGCTCGCGCCAAGAGGAACGGTCGAGAGGAACAGGGAGGGGAGGCGGCATGGCATCTGAGAAGGACGGTCCCTGTGCGGTTCGCGCCACGTCCGGTCCTGCCGCGGAGGATGCCTCTGCCGCACATGTCACCGACGAGCTCCTCGACCGGCTCCTTGCCAGCACCAGTCCTGAGCAGTACCTCTCGGGACTTGCTTCCTCCGATGCCGTGAGTTCGGCAGACCCGTTGCCTGCCTACCTCGCAGACCTCCTCGCCGAGAAGGGCCTCACGCGTGCTGAGGTCATCCGTGCGTCAGGCCTCAATGCCACCTACTGCTACCAGGTCTTCCAAGGCGACCGCCATCCCGGGCGCGACCATGCCCTCATGCTGGCCTTCGGCCTCGGCTGCTCGCTTCACGAGACCCAGCGGCTCCTCACGCGGGCTGGCGTCGCCGAGCTGTGGTGCCGCGTGCGTCGCGATGCCATCATCATCTTCTGCATCGACCACGGCATGACGCGCGTCGCGTGCGATGACGAGCTATGGCGTCTTGGGGAGCCGACGCTGCTCGACGCGGGCGTATGACGGTGGACCGATCGGACGCCGACCTGCTGCATGCGCTCGAGCTCGACGATGCCTATCGGGTGGAGCGCGTCCTGGGAGAGGGGCCATCTGCCCGGACCGAGCTGGTCACGCTCGAGGGCTCGGGCCCCTTCGTGCGCAAGAGGATCCCCCTCGAACTCGCCAACCCGGCGGCCTGGGCGCGACTCATGACGGTCGACGAGCCCCTGCTTCCCAAGGTCGAGCGCACGTACACCTTGCCCGACGCCTTCGTCGTGGTGAGCGACTACGTCGACGGCATGAGCCTCGACGAGCGTGTCCGCAGGGAAGGACCGCTCGTGCCGAACGAGGCCATCCGCATCCTTGAAGACGTGGCCCACGCTGCGGGCGTGCTTCATGCCCATGGGATCATTCATCGCGACATCACTCCTGCCAATGTGGTGCTTGCCGCTGACGGTGCCCACCTCATCGACCTCGGCATCGCGCGTGTCCACTCGCAAGAGGAGAAAAAGGACACAACACGCATGGGTACCTGGGGATTCGCTGCGCCTGAGCAGTTCGGGTTCGCTCAGACCGACGCCCGGTCAGACGTCTATTCCCTCGGCCGCCTGCTTGCCTATATGCTCGTGGGCGTTCGTCCTGACGCGGTCGGCTTCGAGGCGTCGCTGGCCGATCCCGCCCGTGTGTCCGCTACGCTTGCTCATGTCGTCGCTCACGCCTGCGCCTTCGAGCCGAGTGCGCGTCCCCAGACCGCCGACGAGCTTGTGCGCGAGGCGGATGCCGCGCTCGCTGGCGAGGTCGTCGCGGACAAGGCCTCGTCGTCGCAGACGCGATTGGCCCTTGCCACCCCGCGCCGCGTCCTTGCGATGTTCACCACCTGGCGGCCCTGGGTGGCTGTCGCGATCGTCCTGGCTGCGGCTACCTTCGGGCTCGGGTTCTTCGAGAGCGAGGTCGTCGAGGCGCAACGGGCGTCCACCATCGTGATGCGCGTCTACTCCATCTATTTTGGAGCTGTCCTCGTCATGTCGATGACGGTGGTCCCCGCATGGGAGCTGTCCCGTGCGGTCCTGTGCGCGGGTCCCTACAAGGAGAAGGAGGGCCGCTGGAAGCATGCCGTCTGGCGGGTCGCCCGCTCCGTCCTCGTCGGTGTCGCCCTCATCACGGTGGTCGCCGTGGTCATCGCCCTCGTCAAGAGGGCAATGGGAGTCTGACCTCGCGTCGTCCTCGTCGTGACACGTACCCTCGAATCGCGCTTTCAGCTCCGAGCTAATGTAAAGGGCGGTACGTTCGACCATCATCTCCTCTGTAAGAAGGGGACGGATGCCAGTGCGGGAGGCGCAACGACCTCTTCGCCCTATGCGGCGTCCTCTCTCGCGGGAGAGGGGGATGGATGCCAGGTACCTGGAACTTCGTGCGGAACAGGAGCCTTGCGGACATCCTCGGTGGCATGGTCGCCGACGGGCGCGACCTTCCTGCGTGGATTGCCGACACGCTTGACGCGCGTACCCTCACCCGCAGCCAAGTGATCCGTGACTCGCATCTCAACCCGACGTTCGCCTACCAGATCATGGCGGGTGCCAGGCACGCCTCTCGGGACAAGCTCATCCAGCTCGCGTTCGGGCTTCGCCTCGACCCAGATGACGCGGACGCGATGCTCGAGCGCGGTGGCATGAGCGCCCTCCGGGCCTACGACCGGCGTGACGTCGTCGTCGCATATTGTCTTGCGAGAAGCACCGGCCTCGCTGCCTGTGACGACCTTCTCTGGAGTCTTGGCGAGGACACGATCGTGGGCAGCTAGGTCTCCCCTTCGCGTCAATGACGTCGCCGTTCGCCAGAATTCAGCTCCCAGCTAATGAGTCGACACTTTCAGTTTTCTATCATCTGCCTCATAGCCGGCCCGAGGGGCGGGCAACGAGGGAGGGAGCTCCATGGACGAGAGAAAGGCTCACGGTGGCCCAAGGTCCGTCGGCGTCAGGGGACGCATCGTGATGGGTGTCGTTACGGGGACGCTCTGTCTGTCGGTGATGGGTTGCGGTTCCTCTGCGGGCGGCTCGGCGCAGGCAGCGGCCTCTTCTGCGGCTGCCACGACGACGTCTGCTGCCGATACGGCTGCTACGACAACGCCCGCTGCCACGACGACGCCTGCTGCCAGCACGTCAGCCGCCAGCGCGGCAGCAGGGCAGGCGGGTGCAAGTGACGAGTCGACCTACCAGGGTATTCTCGACGAGTACACGGCAAAGCTCCAAGAGGCGACCCCTGCCCTCATTGACGAGTACAACACCGAGGCCGCCACGAACACGGACGGCGTCCAGGGACTTGCGACAATCTGCCAGGCAAAGGTCACGAAGCTTGCTGGGATATCCACCGAGGGAACCACCAAGATGGCGCAGCTCCTCTATACGGCCGGGAGCGGATCGACCTCCGAATACCAGGAGTGGGCCGGCAAGCTGAGCGACGTGTACACGGAGGAGGCGCAGAAGATCACGGACGCCTACATGGCCTCCGCGATGTGATGCGCACCCTGCAGGATCAGCAGACGGGTGCATGCCGTGTAATGCCAGGCACCCTCAACGAGAGGTGGAACAACCATGGGACCATACGAATGCGCTCATGCAAGGAGAAGGGCCCGACGGACTGCGGGCATATGCTCGGTCGCGGTGCTCCTGCTTGCAGCCGTCATGCTCGTGCTGCCCGGATGTGGGGGTAGTGCCAGCGGTGGGACGACGGCCAACACCGCATCCCTCTCAGATGACGAGATCGCAGACCTCTACAACGGTTCGACATCATATAAGGGACGCACCATAACGGTGTCAGGCAAGGTCTTCAACGTGGACGGCAGCGACGGATTCCAGCTCTGGCACGACCCGGCCAACAATGCCGGCAACACCCTGGTCAAGGGCACGGGGTGTGCCTCGGGCCTTGCGAGCGGCGATTACGTCATCGTGACGGGCACAGTTGATGACCCATATACGGGCACCAACGCGGTGGGCGGGAGCGTCACGGCAGTTTCCATTGCCGAGACCTCTGTGGAGAAGTCCTCCTACAAGGACGTGATGGCCCCCACGCTCAAGGAGGTCGCCGTCGGCCAGACCGTCGACCAAGGCGGCTGCCAGGTCACGCTGGACAAGATTGAGTTCGCAGCCAACGAGACGCGCGTCTACGTCACGGCGACCAACAACGGCACCGCGCAGTTCACGCCCTACGGATACTCGGCCCACCTCATCCAAGGCGGGAAGCAGATCGAGGTCGACCAGACCAACAGCTACCAGCAAGGGTACGACCAGCTCAGCTATACCGGAATCGTCTCGGGGGCGAGCTCGAGCGGCGTCATCGTGTTCCCGGCCGTCGACCAGGCGAGCCTGCAGTTCGTGATCGGTGGCTACTGCAGCGACTACACCAACCAGCTTGGGGACTTCACGTTCGATGTGACCATCTAGGCGGAGAAGAGTGGGAGAACGGGTCGGTGTCCTTGCCTGCCGCAGGGGCACCGACCCGTCAGGCGATAAGACCTTGCGTTGGTACAGAAGAGGGGAGGGGGCACATGGCCCCCTCCCCTCTGCCTTATGTCATGGAGTCGCGAGGAGCTAGTCCTCGGCGATCTCGGTGATGGCACCTGCAGGGCAGGCGTCCATGCAGGCGCCGCAAGCGACGCAGGAGTCGGCGTCGGCGACCTGGGCGGCGGAGTCGCCGAGCTCGAGGACGTCAGCCGGGCAGGTGTCTACGCAGACGCCGCAGGCGATGCACTCATCGGTATCGATAACGGGGTGTGACATGGTGGTCTCCTTCTCCTTGGGCCGTGAGGCCGGTCTCGGACGCCATTGTGGCATCCATCTGGGCTTTGGGGCAGAGGACCACGAGGCCCGAGCCCTCCCTATGGCGGGAGTTTAGCATCCAACCCTCCCGATGCAAGCGCAATCGGTGAGCGTCCATGACAAATGGGTCAGACGGGCGATGGCAGTCGATCCGCCGGACCCAAGGCGAAACCTCGCATCTGTCCACCCTCCCTTGCTGGCACAAATCGTGATCAGGCATTATGTCGCGTGCCCGACAGCAGTATCACAGACATGCAATAGATACGACACATGATGCTAATACGTTTCAAGTGGTTCTAAATGCTAGACCACTTGAAACGTATGGCGAGAAGTCTTGTAAAGTTGCTATACTCCGTTCGAAAGTAGCAGGTAGATGGCTAAAAAGTATGTCTGGTCAGGAGTAAGGTATACCTTTTTTACGCTGCTCTGACTGCCGCGGAAGGACGCAACAAATATGAAGAGCCCAAAGCATGTTATAGTCCTCCTCACGACACTTGCCCTCGTCCTCGGATGGGTCCTTGTCCCGCAGGCTGCCCATGCGGCGGAGGCTCCCGATGTCACGGGTGCCGACTTCTACGTCACCGATGCCGCGCAGGCCTCCGACGTCGACGTCCTCACGGTCACGGGAGCTGCCGGTGACGACCTCTACATCGAGGTCACGCAGGATGGCGGTCGCGTCGCGAGCCACCTCCACTATGCGCTCGGCTCCGACAATGCCTCCTCCTCCGTCACAGGCCAGCTCGTCGGTGTCGTGAGCCTCAAGATGAGCCAGTTCGACCCCACCTCCACCTACGATGTCAAGGCCTACTCCGACCGCGCCTACACCAACCAGCTCTATGCGGGCACGCTCACGGCGGTGCGCGCCACCTTGGGCGGCACGCAGGACGTCATCATCGGCTATACCACCAGGGCGGCTGGCGAGGGCCAGTCCTTCTCGGCGCCCGCCACGTTCACCAAGGACGGCGTCACCTACAGCAATCCCACCACGGCCGCCGACGGCACCATCTCGTATACGGTCGATACCTCCACCGCGCCGTCCCTCACGGGATCCATCAACTATGTCGACGAGGATGGCACGTCCCTCAGTAAGCTCGACATCGAGGGCATCACGTCCGACCAGCCTCAGACCGTTTCCGTCGAGAAGGTCATCGCCGTCGGGTCCGGATCGAGCGCGAGGTTCTACCGTACCTTGAGCCTCTCCGACACGGTCACGGCGACCTATGGCGGCACCAAGGACTTCACCATCACGTGCCGTCCCATCAGCCTCGGCAACGATGGCGTGAACCAGTTCTACAGCGCCACGATCAACCTCGTCGACCAGGACGGCGCCACGCTTGCCACGGACTCGCTCAACGTGACGGGTCGCTACCGCTGGACGGCCCCCTCCACGATGTACCTCACCAAGGACGGCACGTCGCATACCTATGAGCTGGTGGGAAGCGACGTGAGCCAGTACGCCGCAGGCATCCTCACGCTCGATCCCAGCAAGGATGGCGTGACCTCGGGCGCCAGGACGTACACCATCTCGTACAAGGACGTCACGCCTCCGACGGCCGAGGCCACCTGGACGGTCCGTGTCACGAACGGATCCGTCGACCCCCATGCGTCGAACCGTACGATATCGACCGAGAAGGTCAAGGTGTCGGCTTCCTATGTCCCCGAGCAGTCCATCGACGTCGATGGCACCACCTACGTACCGGTCAAGTCCACCAAGGCCTCGTACTCCTATGACGACGCCCTCGCGCAGAACGCCAACGACCCTGTGCTCTACGTCTACTACGTGCCGGCCGACTACGTGGCCCCCGGCGACCGCACGGTCACGGTGAACTACGTCAACATCACCGGTGGCGCCACCATCGACTCCAAGACCTACACGCTCACCCCCGACGACACCGAGGACCTCTCCATCACGTCGCCCACGAGCTTCGTATCAGGCGCGACCACCTACGTGCGCCTGGACGGCCAGGACTCGCCGATCGTCTGCGGCTACTACACCAAGTACGACACCTACACCGTCTACTACCGTGACGTCAACGACGACATCGCGGCCAACACGGTGATCACCCACTTCCGCGTGGACTACGTCGACAACGGTACCACGGACAATGGGACGACGAATAGCGGGACGGGCACCAACGGGACGGCAGGAACCGGTACCACGGCCAACGGCACTGCGACTGACGCCGACGGCCAGACCGTGGGCCTTCCCACCGACGGTGACCTCAACACGGTCAGCAACGGCGGCGACACGGCCACGGTCGTGAACGGTGACGGCGTCGACTCCAACACCGCGCGCATCGACGACAACGAGACACCTCTGGCCTCGGGCCAGGAGGGCGGCATCCCTGTGGGTGTCATCGCCGGCAGCGTCTGTGCTGCCGCGGCGCTCGCGATCCTTGTCATCCTCCTCGTCATGAGGCGCAAGAAGCATGCCGACACCACGGCCGACGGCCAGTAGGACGGGGGAGCGAACGATGAAGAACACCAAGAAGGGTTCACTCATGGGCAAGCATTCGTACCACAAGGGTGCCAGGACCTTCCTCACCATCCTGCTCTCCGTCGCGATGGTCACCACGTCGGTGCCGAGCAATGCCTTCGCGGCCGCGGCGCAGGCGGCGACCACTGCGGCGAGCACGGCTGCCACCACGGCCGCGGCGACGCTGTCCACGTCTGACGAGAAGGCTGCTTCGGGCTCCACCTCCACGGAGACCTCGACTGCGACGACCGCCACCTCGGGCACGACCACCACGCCTGCCGCGACGACCGCGACCGAGGTCGACCTTGCCCTCGCGCTCGACCACGCCTACATCGTGGTAGCCGGCCAGGACGTCGTGGCACCAGCGACCAAGGTCACCGTCACCGCAGCCAAGGACCTCAAGTTCACGGCCGTACCGGACAACGGCTATCGCCTCGACACGGTCACCTACACGCAGGCGGGCGTCACGCAGGCCGACGGCTCCCTGGCCAAGACCGAGCTCACGGCAGACGCGAACGGCATCTATACGCTGCCGGCTGACGTCGTGCGCGCAGGATGCGCCCTCCAGGTCTCGAGCGTCGAGAAGGACGACTCCACGGCCGAGGCCACCGCTGCCGCGACGTTGCTGGGCGACGGCTCCCAGACGGTCGCGGCGGGCGCTGCGACGACCGACGGCATCTCGGCCGCGACTGCCACGGCCACCCAATCCACGATCACCACGAGCGACGCCGCCGCTGCCGCAGTCGCCGCTGCGGTGGCCACCGCGACCCCCGTCGCGACCCAGGCCGCCTCCGGTCCCGTCGCGATCACCGGCAGCATCGCGGACGTGACGCTCAAGCTCACCGATGCCAGCGGTGCCACGATCGATCCCACCGTGCCCGTCTCGCGTGACCAGAGCATCCACGGCGCGCTCAGCATCGACTACCATCCCGAGACCTGCCCGAACCAGAGCAGCCTCGAGTACACCTACGCCTTCCCGTCCGGCATCAGCGTGGACACCGTTGCCACGTCCACCCTGTACGACGAGAACCATGCAGTCGCCGGCACCTACGAGATCAAGGACGGCGTTGCCCACATCACCTACGACAAGACCTGGATCAGCGACCACGCGGGAAGCGTGAAGACGTTCTTCTCGTTCGACTTCAAGGTCGAAGACGATGCCGTCGACGAGAGCGGCTCCACGACCATCACGTTCCCCGGTACGGGGGACACCACCATAAAGACCTACAAGGACGGAAACGTCACTGGTGAGAAGGGCTATGTGCTCAACTCCGATGGCAGCGTCGACTTCACCGTCACCTTCGTCGCCGACCAGGACGTCACAAACTTCAGCTTCGTGGACACCATGGGCAAGAACCTCTCGTTCGTGGACGGCTCGTTCAAGCTCGATGGCAAGACGATCGCCGTGACGGTCGACGGTCAGACGGTCACGAGTGACGTGCTTCCGACGCTTGCTGCCGGCTCGCATACGCTCACCTATCAGGCGGTCCTCTCCCAGGCGGGCAAGGACCGCATCGAGAGCGGCAAGAAGCTCTCTGGTAAGAACGACACGGATGACTCGACCAACACGATCGGGTGGAAGTGGGGTCACGACGGAACGGGAACCGACAACACCGTCGTGGAGAGCACCAACGTCCTCATCGACAAGTCGGACGGCTGGTTGAACGCCGACGGTACCATCCACTGGCATGTCCGCCTCAACCAGGGGTCCCCAAAGGCGGACTTGGGCGACTACCTCTTCACGGACACCCTGACCGCTGGCGAGCAGTCCTATGTGGGAACCTACGTCGTGAAGGCGATCGAGCGGGATGCCGACGGCAAGGTCGTCTCCGAGACGCCGGTGACCACCGGGGACATCGACCCCGCGAAGGGCTCCTTCACCTACGCGTTCCCTCATGATGCCGGCTCGAAGGAATACACCATCGAGTATTCCACCAAGATGGCCAACCCCAGCCTGACGCAGACCTACAAGAACACGGCGGCGGTCAACAAGGAGGGCGTCGGAGGAGCGAAGGACACCGGTCAGTACGCGAACTCCGTCGGTGTCGATGGCGACTACATCGAGAAGGCCATCGTCAAGAACGACGCCTCTGCCACAGGCCTGGTCTCATGGAGGTCGACGATCCATGGCGCCGCGATCGGCACGTCTGACTTCACCTTCTGGGATGACACGGACCAGTGGGCGGACAACATCTGGTTCGCCGAGGACGAGAACGGCAACACCCTCGCACCCGTCGTCTCCTACGGTGGCGAGGGCAAGGTGCTCGAGGAGGGTGTCGACTACACGCTCGAGTTCCATAAGGACAAGGCAGGGCTGCACACCACAAGTGACCTCCACAACTGGAGGTTCAGCCTCAAGTTCCACGATACCGAGGCCGTGCGTCAGGCGATGACGGGTGACATCTTCGTCAGCTATGACACGATGTGCGACGGCAGCGCGGACACGTACAACAATTACTCCTATTACTACATCGGCACCGTGAAGCAGCATGTGGCCAAGGCGAGTTACCAACTCGAGGGCACGCCGACCGTCACGAAGTCGGGGTCGACCCCCGTGTGGGATGCCGACCTGGGCGCCTACGTCACCACGTGGACCATCGTCGCCAACAAGAGCGCGCTCGACGGGAACCGCGGCAATGCCGACCTCCAGGGGACGCCCATCACGGTGACGGATTCGCTCCCGGTCGGGATGCACTACATCGCCGGCTCGGCCTCCTATGTCGCGCAGACAGCAAAGAACAAGACTTCGGGGGCGGTCAAGCTCGATCCCGTCGAGACCACGGCGGACACGGGCGACACCCTGGTCTTCTCGGCCCCGTCAGCCGAGGTGCTGCAGGCGATCCAACAGGCCGATGGGTCCCAGAGGGCACTCGTCACGATCACCTTCAAGGCTGCGATCGACAGTTCCGTGCTCACGGTGGGCGGCACGACGTCGTTCACCAACAACGCGACTGCCGGCATCGGTGGCTACAGCCCCTCGACCACGGGTACGGTGACTGTCGAGGACGACAAGGTCCTCGACAAGACCAGCCAGAAGAACGACGCGACGGCGCTCATCGACTACACCGTCAAGGTCAACGAGCATGCCTATGACCTGTCCGACGAGGAAACGCTGACGCTCACGGACGACCTCGACGCCGGAACCAAGGTGGTCCGTTCGACCATCAAGGTCATGAGCGGGGATACCGACATAACGAACGACTGTGTCGTTCAGGTCGATGATGCGACGAACGTGATGACGCTCATCCTCCCCGACTCGACCTCCCTCGTCGTCACCTATGGCGTGAGGATGACCGGTGACCTGGGCAGCACGTCGGATGTCTCCAACTCGGCGACCCTCTCTGGCAAGGGGAGCTGGTCGTCGACTGACGAGCATCCGTATACGGTCACCGAGGCCACTGCTGGTGCCTCTGGCGTGACCGACACGGTCACCCTCTACAAGACCGACAGCCTGCACGCGAACAGGGCCCTCCCGGGTGCCGCATTCTCGCTCTATCGCGTCTCGATGGACGGCCATAAGGCGGACTCGTCTGTCGAGGACGACGCAAGTGTGGTGGACGAGAACAAGACGACGTCCGGTACGGCTGGTGCCCTCAGGTTTGCCGACAAGAACACCGGTGGCGAGGCAATGCTCCCGAACGTGCTCTACTACTACGTCGAGACCGCAGCGCCCGCGGGCTACGAGCTGGATGCCACGAAGCACTATGTCATGCTCGGGGACACGAGCTCCGACGAATACAAGGCACAGGCCCAGAGGGCGAAGGACTACTACGGGATAACCCTTGGTGAGGTCGCGGCCGACCCCACGCAGAACGTCAAGGATGCAAGGCTCACCACATCCGTGTCCCTCTCGGCAAAGAAGGCCCTCAACAACGAGGTCCCTGCCAAGGACGCATACTCCTTCACCCTCGCGCAGACCTCAGCCAAGGACTCATCCGGTAACGACCTAGACACGGGATTCAAGACCCGGACGGTGGGCAACGATGCCGACGGAGGCGTGCCATTTGGCGAGATCACCTATGACACGGCAGGTACCTATACCTACACCATCACCGAGGTCGTGCCTGCTGGCGTGACCGCTGACAATCCCACAAAGGATGGCGTGACCTACGACCTGACGTCGCACGAGGTCACAGTGACGGTCACCGAGACGGCTGGTGAGTCCCTCACGGCGACCGTAGCCTACGATGCCTCCACCGACGTGCCCGTCTTCGCCAACAGCTATGCGGCTACGGGCTCGGCGTCCTTCTCGGCGACCAAGTCCTTGGACGGTGCCACGCTCGCGGCAGACCAGTTCTCGTTCGCGCTCGAGCAGACCGACGAGAAGGGCACGGTCCTTACTGATGGCTACAGGCAGACCGTGAGGAACGGCGAGAACGGGGCCGTCACGGCCGCCGACGTCAGGTTCTCGGACATCGGCTACACCCAGGCAGACGCCGGAAGGACCTTCTACTACACGATCTCCGAGGTCGTCCCCGAGGGGGCCAAGGATGCCGGCAACGGCACCTGGACCAACGCCGGCTACACCTATGACGGACATCGCGTGAGCGTCAAGGTCGAGGTCACCGACAAGGGCGACGGCACGTTGGGCATCACCAGGACCTACGGCGGCTCCGCGACCGCACCGTCGTTCTCGAACAGGTACGTCGCCTCCGGTGGCGTGACCCTCACCGCGAGCAAGACGCTGGCGGGCCATGCCCTCGCGAACGGCCAGTTCGAGTTCGAGCTCAAGGACGCCAACGGCGGCGCCGACGACGGCACGGTCCTCCAGACCAAGACGAACACTGACCAGGGCCTCGTGTCGTTCGACAAGATCACCTACGACAAGGCCGGCACGTACCACTACACCATCTCCGAGAAGGCCGGCGAGCTCGGCAAGGGCTACACCTACAGCAGCAAGGTCTCGAACGTCACCGTGACCGTCAAGGACAACGGCAAGGGCCAGCTCGTGGCCGTGCCCTCCTATGACGTGGACGCCGAGGGAGTGGGCACCGCGACGGCGCCGACGTTCGCCAATACCTACACAGCGACCGGATCTGCCGAGCTCAAGGCCACCAAGACCCTGACCGGCGACGGGGCGACGCTTGCGGCAAACCAGTTCGACTTCCAGGTCAAGGACTCCAGCAACACGGTCGTGGCGACCGGCACCAACGACGCCGACGGCGACGTGACCTTCTCGGCCATCAAGTACACGCAGGCAGATGCCGGCAAGACCTACACCTACACGGTCTCGGAGGTCGCTGGTGCCGCTGCGGGCATGAGGTACGACAAGACCATCTACACCGCCACGGTCAAGGTGTCTGACAACGACGACGGCACGCTCTCCACGGCGGTCACCTATGCCAAGGTCGACGGCACCGAGGGCGGCACGGCGCTTGCCGATGGAGGGGCGCCCGCGTTCGCCAACACCTACGCGCCCACTTCCACGTCGGTCCAGCTCGCCGCCTCGAAGGCGCTCGCGAACGCGACGGACAAGACCACGCTTGCGGCTGGCGAGTTCAGCTTCCAGGTCACGGACGCCGACGGGAAGTCCGTCGCCACCGGCACGAACGATGCCTCCGGCAACGTGACCTTCTCCAGGATCGACCTCAACAAGGCAGGCACCTACACCTACGCCATCTCCGAGGTCGTGCCTGGCGAGGCCGCCGAGGCCGGCAACGTGGCCAACGGCATCACCTATGACACGACGACCTACAAGGCCACCGTGGTCGTGAGCGACCAGGGTGGGGCGCTCAAGGTCGACTCCGTCACGTATACGAAGGCCGACGGCTCGGCCCTCGACGACGGCGTGACGCTGCCCAGCTTCGTGAACACCTACAACGCCACGGGTTCCGTGACGCTCGGTGCCACGAAGTCCTTCTCGGGCGCGGATGCCAAGCTCACGGCTGACAAGTTCGCCTTCAAGCTCACCAGCGACGCCGAAGGCACCATGGTCATCTCGACGGCGAAGAATGACATCGACGGCAACGTGACCTTCTCGGCCATCGACTACACCCAGGCAGACGTGGGCAAGACCTTCACCTACTACATCTCAGAGGTGCTCCCCGACGGCGTCACTGCCGAGAGTCCCACCAAGGATGGCATCACCTATGACACGGTCGCCCGCGTGGTCCCCGTCACGGTGACCGATGCCGGCAACGGCAGGATCACGGCGACCCCGACCTACGGCACGACCGACAACGTCGCCCCGGTCTTCACGAACGGCTATGCGGCCACGGGCTCGATCGCGCTTGCGGCCACCAAGACGCTGAGCGGCGCCACCCTCGCCGCAGGCCAGTTCACCTTCGAGCTCGATCAGGTCTCGGCCACGGATACGAAGGGCAAGCCCATGACGACGGGCTTCGCTCCCATCACGGCCACGAACGACGCGGACGGCACGGTCTCCTTCGCAGACGTCTCCTATGCGCAGGCTGGCACATACAAGTACACCATCTCCGAGGTCGTCCCCGAGGGTGCGAAGGACAACGGCGACGGCACCTATGTGCTCGCCGGTGTCACCTACGACAAGACTACGGCCAACGTCACGGTGGGCGTCGTCGACAACGGGAACGGCACGCTCGTCGCATCGGCGGCCTATGACGGCAACGAGGGCACCTTCTCCAACGCCTATAAGGCCACAGGCACGACCGCATCCCTCTCGGCCACCAAGGTCGTCGAGAACCACGGCAACGCAGACGCCAAGACGCTGACCGGTGGGGACTACAGCTTCGCCCTCACGCAGACCTCCGCAAAGGATGCCGCTGGCAAGGACATCACGACGGGCTTCTCCACCAAGACCGTCTCCAACGCGGCCGACGGCAGCGTGGCCTTCGGAGGTCTCACCTACGACGTGGCCGGCACCTACACCTATGCCATCAATGAGGTGCTTCCCGATGGCGTCACGGCCGAGAGTCCCACCAAGGACGGCATCACCTACGATACCTCCACCCATACCGCCACGGTCGCCGTGACCGATGACGGCCAGGGCCAGCTGCACGCGACCGTCGCCTATGACGTCGATGCTGCTGGGGCCGGCACCGAGATGGCGCCGACGTTCACGAACTCCTACCTGAGCTCGTCGGTCGACCTCGAGGCCACGAAGTACCTCTTCGGCAGCAGCGACACGGGTGCCTCATACAGCTTCGTGCTCACGGGCACGGACGAGGGCTTCGTCCCACGCGCGACCGCGGCAGCCGCAGGCTATACGGCCGACAGTACCATCGTCGACGACGGACAGGCCCTCACGGTCACCGTGCAGAACGGGGCCTTCTCTGACAACCAGGCAGCAGTGACGTTGCCGACGATCACCTATCACAAGGCCGGCACCTACTGCTATACGCTCGCCGAGGTCCCGAACGATGACGGCACGCAGTATGACGATGCCGTCTACCGCATCACGGTCGTCGTCGGTGCTGACGGCGCCCCCACCGTCACCCAGGAGCTCGTGTCGGGCGGCGAGCAGACGGCCGTCGACTCCATCGAGTTCTACAACAACGGCAGCCTGGTGCTGAGCGCCCGTAGCATGGCGTACTCCGCGATGGGCTCGCAGGCCGCGGCCGCGACCGTCAGCCCGCAGGTGAGCAAGGTCCTCGAGGGCGGCACGCTCACGGACGGCGAGTTCTCGTTCGAGCTCCGCGACTCCGACGGCAGGCTCATCTTCGAGGGTACCAATGACGCGCGGGGCAACGTCGCCTTCGAGGGGGCGGGCGAGGAGGCCGGCACCGACCAGGGGCTGCTCAAGTTCTACGAGGAGGGTACCTATACCTACACCATCGACGAGGTCGCAGGGGCCGACCAGATGGTCACGTACGATGACGCCACCATCACCATGGTCGTGAAGGTCACCACCGGCGAGGACGGCGCGCTTGTCGCCACCACGACCTATCAGCGCTCCGGTGAGGACAAGGTCACCAGCGAGGGCATCTTCTCCAACAAGGTCAAGAGCATCGACATCACCGTCCGCAAGACGAGCAAGTCCGGCGGCGAGGGGCTCGCGAACGCGACCTACGGCCTCTGGATGGCGACCGATGACGGCAACGACGTCTACATGGGCCATGCCAAGTCCGATGCCGACGGGTACATCACCTTCGAGGACGTCAAGCTCCAGAACGGCTCCAGGTACTACTTCAAGGAGGAGGCTGCCCCTGAAGGCCACCTCGTCGACCCGTATCGCAGCGGGTACTACACGTATCGCTCGGGAGCGGACGGCGGGTCTCCGTCGTTCGCCCTGGACGCGCAGTAGGAGACGGAGGGAAGCAGGATGTCGCTCCCCAGACATGGAAGGCTCGCAGCCATGCTCGCGACCCTGGCGCTCATCGCGCTCGCGGTCGTGGCGCTGGTGCCCACGCCTGCGAGGGCCGATGACACCGTCACCCTCACGGCGGATGGTGGGGTCTCCGACTTCACGACCGACGTGAGGGTGCAGAAGCTTGCCGCGGACACCCACGAGGCCGTGACAGGCGCGCACCTCCAGATCATCGATGCCTCCTCGGGCACCGTCGTGGAGGACTGGACGACCGACGGCTTCACCAAGGAGTTCGCCAAGGAGCTGAACGTCGACACCACCTATACGCTGCATGAGGTCTCGGCGCCTGATGGTTACGAGGTCGCTCCGGACGTGCGGTTCACCATCAACGCCACTGACGGCGAGGTCACCCTGGTGGGCTCCGTCAGCAGCAGCGACTCCGAGGTCGTGGACAAGCGGACGCTGAACCTCTATGACGCGAAGGTCGTGGCCGAGACCACGGTGGTCACGCAGCAGGAGGTCGGGGCAGCGACCAGCGCCACGACGGGAGGCTCCCAGGCCGGCTTCACTCTGCCCAAGACAGGCGATGCCACGTCGTACACCCTACTTGGGATGCTTGCGATGGTTGGTGTTGGCGTGGCCGCGCTGGGGCTCAGGGCGAGGTACAGGCAGGGGTAGGTAGGGCCGATTGGTAGGCTCGGTCTATTAAAATGGAACCAGTTGAAGCGAGAGAGGAGCAGAGGTGCTCCTCTCTCGCTTGCGTTTCAGACGCTGGTCTGGTGGTAGTGATACTTCATGCAAAGGAGAGCCAAATTGATGCGAGAGAAGCAGATTGATTCCCATGGGTTGGCCTCTCTAGAGGGCCTGTTTGCTTAGTAAATCGGTTCACTGGGTTGTGAATCTGATACCAGTTGTGAATATACTCTGAATGTTCTTCGAAAGGCGGAAAACCATTGCCAGGCGGAACTAAACGTGGTCGCAAGTGTTTATACTTGCATCAGGCTAAAGGTATGTCTTATAGATGGCATCCCGATGGCACGACGAAGTGTTCCTGTCGTCACGTGGGAGCGGTCGACAGGGTCATATACGGGTACTACGGCTGAGATTGGTGATGCAAGTGCTGAAGCGAACGGGAAGCAACTCAAGTTGGTTCGGGTCTGGTCACGAGGGTCTGAAGAAGGCCTTGACCGTGCTTGTCACGGTGACCATGGTCTCCTCCTCGGTCCCGACCGAGGCATTCAGCGCGGTCGCGTCTGCGACGACGGCAGCGACAAGCGCCGCGACGACGACAGCCACCACCACGGCGGCGTCGTCCGAGGACACGACGAAGTCTGACTCCGCTGCCACTTCGTCCTCAAGCTCAAGCTCAAGCTCTTCCGCGGAGGGGACGACGGATGCCGCCGGCTCCTCGACCTCTGCTGACGTGGACACCCAGATCGAACTCAGCCTCGATCTTGGGAATGCCTACATCACCTATCTCAATCAGAATATCTCGCTCCCGACCGATTCTGTGACCGTCCCGACCTCCAAGGCCTTCGACTTCTCCGTTACGGCGGACTCGGGCTATGAGGTCACGGCCGTGGAGACCGTCCTCGACGGTACGACCACCAAGCTCGTCCAGAAGGATGACGGCACCTACGAGGTCGACACCTCCGCCCTCGTCAAGGGGACGCAGATCAAGATCGAGACGGCTGCGGTTGCGAGCGACGAGGTCGACTCCTCCGCTGTTGCAATCACGGATTCCGCGTCGACGACGGATCAGGCATCGGAGGTCGGCACCGAAAGCCGTCCGGCCGTCGAGCTCTACGGCGAGGCCAACGGAACTACCGTGAAGGTAACTGCTCCTGAGGGCGCGCTCCCCGAGGGAGTGCAGCTTTCGGTAAGCCCCGCAAGTAGCCAGGCTGTTGAGAGCGCGATTACCAATACGGTCGAAGCGGAGGGAAAGACCCTTCAGGATTCGAATGCCCTTAATGTCACGCTTTTCGACAAGGACGGCAATGAGATTGAGCCTTCGGGCGACGTGAACGTCACCTTCTTCAATAGCAATGTCAATGGTGACGAGGTAAGCGTTTATCGTGTGGCCGATGATGCCTCGAGTGTCCAGGCTATCGGTACGCTCCAGGCTGACAACAGCATCCAGAGTTTCCAGACTGACCACTTCACAATATATGTCGTGACCGCAGAGGGCACGCCGCGCATCGCGACGTACAACTTCCTTGACGCCAGCGGCAGCACCCTGAGTTCACAGATGGTCAAGACCGGCGACACGCTGTATGAGCCAGAGGCTCCGGTCGTATCGGGAGAGGTCTTCAAGGGATGGTCCTCAGACGGGGGAAAGACCCTCTTCACCAACTTTGGCGTGCAGACCATTGATTCCACGGACACCATTAATCTCACTGCTGTCTATGACGAGACCTACTACGTATTCTTCAAGGACGGTACCGGCGATGACGCGCGTGTTGTCGCGACGCGCGAGGCTGTGGATGGCCAGACCGTAGACACCACGGGTGTCACGTTCCCTCTGGACCTTAACAAGGCGATCACTGGCTGGTATACGGATGCGGCTCTTACCAACAAGGTCGACTCTGTGACGATCGACAAGGCCAATGTCACGCTGTATCCCAAGGTCGAGACAGGCAATTGGGTTACCTATGAGTCCAACGGCGGCACGTTCATCTCGCCCCAGTTCATCCAGCCGGGCAGCACGGTATCGGAGCCTACGGCACCGGCGCGTTCCGGTTATACGTTCGATGGCTGGTACGACAACGAAGCCTGCACGGGTAGCGCGTACTCCTTTGGTTCTGAGCCGACGAGCGCCGTCACCCTTTATGCCAAGTGGACGCCGAAGGACGATACGAGTTACACCATCATCTATTGGACCGAGAACGCGAACGACGACGGCTACACCTATGAATCGTCGAGTACTGCGACAGGACAGACGGGCAGCACGGTCGCGCTGAGTGACGATCAGACGTCAACGAGCCATATCAACTCGTCCTACAACGCGTACTTCACGTACAAGAGCTGCGACAGTGGGGTTGTCATTAATGGTGATGGCTCGAGTGTCGTCAATGTCTACTTCTCAAGAAATGCGTATACGGTCACCTTCAATCTCGCGCAACAAGGGGGTTGGGGCAACAGCAATACGATGACCATCGGTGGTACTTCCTATTCCACCTGGGGCACGAGCTATTCGTTCACTGCCAAGTACGATTCCGATATCAGTGAGCTCTGGCCCACCGCCTCGAATTTCCAGTCCGGTAACCAGTTCTATGGATGGTCGATTCCGAACCAGAGCAGCACGGCCGTATCCAAGCGCCTGACCATGACGAGCGACCTCTGCTCGGCGAGTGGGCTGGACGTTACGGCAAACTATGGGACCACTTGCCTCGACCACCTGTATTACATGATTGAGAGCCTAGACCAGTCGAGCCCGGCAAACGGGAACAGCCGTATTCTCTACAGCGGTAAGTACTATGACAAGAGCACTGCTTACTCACAGGATGCAAATTCCCAGGGCCGCAATTGGGGACAGAAGGCAATCAGCGGGACGACTGCTGTCGGGACGACGCAGACCGTGCTTCAGAGCAGTGGAGGAGGATTTGGTGGGAGCACTCCTACCGAGAGGAACGTTTTCCTCTACTACAACCGTGACTCATATACGATTGACTTTCATAACAACGACGAGCTTGAGGAAAGCAAGACGCTCGTCTATGGTTCCGATATCTCGAATTTGAATCACACACCGGCAAAGCCTGCTGCCTACGGCGATTTGCCATACGAGTTCGAAGGTTGGTATACGACTGCCGACCTAGTTCAGAAGTATGACTGGACTGGGGCGACGATGCCCTCCAGCAACCTGGCTCTTTATGCCAAGTGGGTACTTCCTACCTATACTGTCACCTATTACACCGATATGAGCGGGGCAAATGGTGCTCAGACCATAAGTGATTTGCCTTATGGCTCAACTGTGAGCAAGGACTCACTCCCTGCTATTACTGTTCCCGATGGATATGAGTGGGTCGGGTGGGCCACGCGCTCTGGGAGCGAAGGGCACTATACCTATTCCCTCTATAGCTTCGATACGCAGCTGCAGTCCGACGAGACGCTCTATCCGTACTACATCCGTACTGGCCAGGTCGGAATCACTTACATGGCAAATGGCGGCTCAGGTACTACGACCGATTCCATGGGATATGCAGAGGGGAGTAGTGCCGAGGTCCTCGCCAACGGCTTCGCGGCTCCCGAGGGTAAGGTGTTCCTTGGCTGGAACACCGCTGCCGATGGTACGGGTACCACGTATTATCCTGGGTATGCCATTGAGATGGCGGACACGTCAATAACCCTTTATGCGCAGTGGGGAGATACGCCTCAGTCGACGACCCTGACTTATAACGCCAATGGTGGAACTGGCTCGAACGTAACCGTTGACCTTGCCAACAATGGTGCGGCGACCGTCACGGGCTGCTCGTTCGAGGCTCCCAAGAGCATGACGTTCCTTGGCTGGAACACTGCTTCCGATGGTTCTGGAACTAGCTATAAGGCCGGCGATGTCGTTCGCGTTGACGTGCTTACGCCGAACACGAATACGCTATATGCCCAGTGGGCAAAGCTAGATGCGTCTGACTACAACGCTACCTATGATGGCTTTGCTCATTCCGAGACCGCTTCGGTCGAGGCCAACAGCGCACTGGTTGCTGCTGGTTATTCCGTTGTATATAGCACTGACAATGTCAACTGGTCGAGTGAGGCCCCGAGTATCACTGATGTCGGGACAAAGACTATCTATGCAAAGGCGACGCAGACTGGTTACGCGGACATCACTACCAGTTATAAGCTCACGGTCACCGCGGCCCCGCTCAAGGTGACGACGCCCAGCACCAGCAAGGTCTACGACGGCTCCGCCCTCACGGCGGACGGCAAGCTCGAGGGCCTCGTCGCCCACGAGACGGCGACCTTCGCCACCACCGGCACGCAGACCGAGGTCGGCAAGTCGACCAACGCCTACACGCTCGCGTGGGACGGCACGGCCAAGCAGTCCAACTACCAGCTCACCGAGGACCTCGGCACCCTCGAGGTCACCACGGCCGACATCACCGACACGACCCGCTTCACGGTCTCGCAGCCGGCCGACGTCACCTACGACGGCGCCGAGCAGAAGCAGGCCGTCACGGTGGCCGACGCCACCACGGGCAAGGGCCTCGTGGAGGGCACCGACTACACGCTCTCCTACACCGAGGACGTGACCAACGTCGGCACCGTCACGGTGACCGTCACCGGCACCGGCGACTACGCCGGCACCACGGACCGCTCCTACAAGATCACCGCGGCCCCGCTCAAGGTGACGACGCCCAGCACCAGCAAGGTCTACGACGGCTCCGCCCTCACGGCGGACGGCAAGCTCGAGGGCCTCGTCGCCCACGAGACGGCGACCTTCGCCACCACCGGCACGCAGACCGAGGTCGGCAAGTCGACCAACGCCTACACGCTCGCGTGGGACGGCACGGCCAAGCAGTCCAACTACCAGCTCACCGAGGACCTCGGCACCCTCGAGGTCACCACGGCCGACATCACCGACACGACCCGCTTCACGGTCTCGCAGCCGGCCGACGTCACCTACGACGGCGCCGAGCAGAAGCAGGCCGTCACGGTGGCCGACGCCACCACGGGCAAGGGCCTCGTGGAGGGCACCGACTACACGCTCTCCTACACCGAGGACGTGACCAACGTCGGCACCGTCACGGTGACCGTCACCGGCACCGGCGACTACGCCGGCACCACGGACCGCTCCTACAAGATCACCGCGGCCCCGCTCAAGGTGACGACGCCCAGCACCAGCAAGGTCTACGACGGCTCCGCCCTCACGGCGGACGGCAAGCTCGAGGGCCTCGTCGCCCACGAGACGGCGACCTTCGCCACCACCGGCACGCAGACCGAGGTCGGCAAGTCGACCAACGCCTACACGCTCGCGTGGGACGGCACGGCCAAGCAGTCCAACTACCAGCTCACCGAGGACCTCGGCACCCTCGAGGTCACCACGGCCGACATCACCGACACGACCCGCTTCACGGTCTCGCAGCCGGCCGACGTCACCTACGACGGCGCCGAGCAGAAGCAGGCCGTCACGGTGGCCGACGCCACCACGGGCAAGGGCCTCGTGGAGGGCACCGACTACACGCTCTCCTACACCGAGGACGTGACCAACGTCGGCACCGTCACGGTGACCGTCACCGGCACCGGCGACTACGCCGGCACCACGGATCGCTCCTACAAGATCACCGCGGCCCCGCTCAAGGTGACGACGCCCAGCACCAGCAAGGTCTACGACGGCTCCGCCCTCACGGCGGACGGCAAGCTCGAGGGCCTCGTCGCCCACGAGACGGCGACCTTCGCCACCACCGGCACGCAGACCGAGGTCGGCAAGTCGACCAACGCCTACACGCTCGCGTGGGACGGCACGGCCAAGCAGTCCAACTACCAGCTCACCGAGGACCTCGGCACCCTCGAGGTCACCACGGCCGACATCACCGACACGACCCGCTTCACGGTCTCGCAGCCGGCCGACGTCACCTACGACGGCGCCGAGCAGAAGCAGGCCGTCACGGTGGCCGACGCCACCACGGGCAAGGGCCTCGTGGAGGGCACCGACTACACGCTCTCCTACACCGAGGACGTGACCAACGTCGGCACCGTCACGGTGACCGTCACCGGCACCGGCGACTACGCCGGCACCACGGACCGCTCCTACAAGATCACCGCGGCCCCGCTCAAGGTGACGACGCCCAGCACCAGCAAGGTCTACGACGGCTCCGCCCTCACGGCGGACGGCAAGCTCGAGGGCCTCGTCGCCCACGAGACGGCGACCTTCGCCACCACCGGCACGCAGACCGAGGTCGGCAAGTCGACCAACGCCTACACGCTCGCGTGGGACGGCACGGCCAAGCAGTCCAACTACCAGCTCACCGAGGACCTCGGCACCCTCGAGGTCACCACGGCCGACATCACCGACACGACCCGCTTCACGGTCTCGCAGCCGGCCGACGTCACCTACGACGGCGCCGAGCAGAAGCAGGCCGTCACGGTGGCCGACGCCACCACGGGCAAGGGCCTCGTGGAGGGCACCGACTACACGCTCTCCTACACCGAGGACGTGACCAACGTCGGCACCGTCACGGTGACCGTCACCGGCACCGGCGACTACGCCGGCACCACGGACCGCTCCTACAAGATCACCGCGGCCCCGCTCAAGGTGACGACGCCCAGCACCAGCAAGGTCTACGACGGCTCCGCCCTCACGGCGGACGGCAAGCTCGAGGGCCTCGTCGCCCACGAGACGGCGACCTTCGCCACCACCGGCACGCAGACCGAGGTCGGCAAGTCGACCAACGCCTACACGCTCGCGTGGGACGGCACGGCCAAGCAGTCCAACTACCAGCTCACCGAGGACCTCGGCACCCTCGAGGTCACCACGGCCGACATCACCGACACGACCCGCTTCACGGTCTCGCAGCCGGCCGACGTCACCTACGACGGCGCCGAGCAGAAGCAGGCCGTCACGGTGGCCGACGCCACCACGGGCAAGGGCCTCGTGGAGGGCACCGACTACACGCTCTCCTACACCGAGGACGTGACCAACGTCGGCACCGTCACGGTGACCGTCACCGGCACCGGCGACTACGCCGGCACCACGGACCGCTCCTACAAGATCACCGCGGCCCCGCTCAAGGTGACGACGCCCAGCACCAGCAAGGTCTACGACGGCTCCGCCCTCACGGCGGACGGCAAGCTCGAGGGCCTCGTCGCCCACGAGACGGCGACCTTCGCCACCACCGGCACGCAGACCGAGGTCGGCAAGTCGACCAACGCCTACACGCTCGCGTGGGACGGCACGGCCAAGCAGTCCAACTACCAGCTCACCGAGGACCTCGGCACCCTCGAGGTCACCACGGCTACGCTTACTATTTCTGCTAATAGCAGCGGCAAGATGCTTGGACAAGATGATCCTGCGCTTACATATTCATATACGGGTGCAGTCGACGGTGAGACTCCCGGTTTCACGGGCAATATTGAACGGGTGGCAGGCGAGGCTGCCGGGGATTATGCCATTAATGAAGGCACGCTCGGTGTTGTAGACAACGGTGCGTTCATTGCCTCTAACTATTCTGTGGTCTATGTCCCCGCGATGTTCTCCATTACTTCAGATGCGGGAGCTCTCGGCATAACGAAGCTGCTTACCAATCAAGGTACTGGTGCTGACGGCGCCTTTAAGGTCGGCGAGACTGCAACCTTTGTCATCACTGTCACCAATAACAGCGATTTCGACATTGTCGGCGCTGTAGTTAACGACGTTATTAGTAATGCCACTGGAACGGTTATGGTAAATCCGGGTAACGGTTACACGGTTTCTGGAACGGCTGCCACTGTCGCTGACCTCGCGCCAAAGGAGAGCATCGCCATTACTGCTTCCTACGAGGTTACCCAAGCAGACGTCGATGCTAATGCCGGTATTACTAACATTGCCACTGCGGAAGTCCCCGGCGGAGAGAATCCAACGCCAACTGATCCCGTACCAGTTCCGACCGACAAGCAACACCCCTCCTACACCACGGCCAAGACCGTCACCAACAAGGGCACCGGCGAGGACGGCGCCTTCAAGGCCGGCGAGACCGTCGACTTCGACATCACCGTCAAGAACACCGGCAACACGACCCTCACCGACACGCTCGTCTCCGACGACCTCGCCGGCGCGACGGTCGTCGCGGGTGACGGCTACGCCGTGAACGCCGACGGCACCGCCACGGTCTCCTCGATCGCGCCGAACACGTCCGCCATTGTCAAGGCCACCTACACGGTCACCCAGGCCGACATCGACGCGGGCACCGTCACCAACGCCGCCACCGTCACGCCGTCCGACCCCAAGGTCGACCCCGAGAAGCCGGACGTCGTCGTCCCGGTCGCCAAGCTGACCACCACCAAGGCGGTCACCTCCACCGGCACCGGCGAGGACGGCACCTACAAGGCCGGTGACGTCGTCACCTACGACATCACCGTCACCAACACCGGCAACACCGACCTCGCGGGCATCACCGTCTCCGACGAGATGTCCGACGGCGGCACCGCCGCGCTCTCCGACTCGGCCGCCTTCGACCTGGCCGCCGGCCAGACCAAGACCATCACGGCCACCTACACGGTGACCCAGGCCGACGTCGACGCCGGCACGACCGTCACCAACGTGGCCACCGCCACGTCCAAGGGCGGCACGACCGACCCGTCCGACCCCGCGCCCTTCACGCCCGAGGCCCAGAACAAGGCCTACACCACGGCCAAGACCGTCACCAACAAGGGCACCGGCGAGGACGGCGCCTTCAAGGCCGGCGAGACCGTCGACTTCGACATCACCGTCAAGAACACCGGCAACACGACCCTCACCGACACGCTCGTCTCCGACGACCTCGCCGGCGCGACGGTCGTCGCGGGTGACGGCTACGCCGTGAACGCCGACGGCACCGCCACGGTCTCCTCGATCGCGCCGAACACCTCCGCCATTGTCAAGGCCACCTACACGGTCACCCAGGCCGACATCGACGCGGGCACCGTCACCAACGCCGCCACCGTCACGCCGTCCGACCCCAAGGTCGACCCCGAGAAGCCGGACGTCGTCGTCCCGGTCGCCAAGCTGACCACCACCAAGGCGGTCACCTCCACCGGCACCGGCGAGGACGGCACCTACAAGGCCGGTGACGTCGTCACCTACGACATCACCGTCACCAACACCGGCAACACCGACCTCGCGGGCATCACCGTCTCCGACGAGATGTCCGACGGCGGCACCGCCGCGCTCTCCGACTCGGCCGCCTTCGACCTGGCCGCCGGCCAGACCAAGACCATCACGGCCACCTACACGGTGACCCAGGCCGACGTCGACGCCGGCACGACCGTCACCAACGTGGCCACCGCCACGTCCAAGGGCGGCACGACCGACCCGTCCGACCCCGCGCCCTTCACGCCCGAGGCCCAGAACAAGGCCTACACCACGGCCAAGACCGTCACCAACAAGGGCACCGGCGAGGACGGCGCCTTCAAGGCCGGCGAGACCGTCGACTTCGACATCACCGTCAAGAACACCGGCAACACGACCCTCACCGACACGCTCGTCTCCGACGACCTCGCCGGCGCGACGGTCGTCGCGGGTGACGGCTACGCCGTGAACGCCGACGGCACCGCCACGGTCTCCTCGATCGCGCCGAACACCTCCGCCGCCGTCAAGGCCACCTACACGGTCACCCAGGCCGACATCGACGCGGGCACCGTCACCAACGCCGCCACCGTCACGCCGTCCGACCCCAAGGTCGACCCCGAGAAGCCGGACGTCGTCGTCCCGGTCGCCAAGCTGACCACCACCAAGGCGGTCACCTCCACCGGCACCGGCGAGGACGGCACCTACAAGGCCGGTGACGTCGTCACCTACGACATCACCGTCACCAACACCGGCAACACCGACCTCGCGGGCATCACCGTCTCCGACGAGATGTCCGACGGCGGCACCGCCGCGCTCCCCGACTCGGCCGCCTTCGACCTGGCCGCCGGCCAGACCAAGACCATCACGGCCACCTACACGGTGACCCAGGCCGACGTCGACGCCGGCACGACCGTCACCAACGTGGCCACCGCCACGTCCAAGGGCGGCACGACCGACCCGTCCGACCCCGCGCCCTTCACGCCCGAGGCCCAGAACAAGGCCTACACCACGGCCAAGACCGTCACCAACAAGGGCACCGGCGAGGACGGCGCCTTCAAGGCCGGCGAGACCGTCGACTTCGACATCACCGTCAAGAACACCGGCAACACGACCCTCACCGACACGCTCGTCTCCGACGACCTCGCCGGCGCGACGGTCGTCGCGGGTGACGGCTACGCCGTGAACGCCGACGGCACCGCCACGGTCTCCTCGATCGCGCCGAACACCTCCGCCATTGTCAAGGCCACCTACACGGTCACCCAGGCCGACATCGACGCGGGCACCGTCACCAACGCCGCCACCGTCACGCCGTCCGACCCCAAGGTCGACCCCGAGAAGCCGGACGTCGTCGTCCCGGTCGCCAAGCTGACCACCACCAAGGCGGTCACCTCCACCGGCACCGGCGAGGACGGCACCTACAAGGCCGGTGACGTCGTCACCTACGACATCACCGTCACCAACACCGGCAACACCGACCTCGCGGGCATCACCGTCTCCGACGAGATGTCCAACGGCGGCACCGCCGCGCTCTCCGACTCGGCCGCCTTCGACCTGGCCGCCGGCCAGACCAAGACCATCACGGCCACCTACACGGTGACCCAGGCCGACGTCGACGCCGGCACGACCGTCACCAACGTGGCCACCGCCACGTCCAAGGGCGGCACGACCGACCCGTCCGACCCCGCGCCCTTCACGCCCGAGGCCCAGGCACCGTTGTTCACCTCTGAGAAGACGATTACGAGTACCCCGTCCAACGGCACCTCGTATGCCGCCGATGAGACAGTGACCTTCGACATCGTCGTGACCAATACGGGCAACACGACCCTCACGGGCGTCGCCGTCAAGGACGAGCTTGCGGGTGCCACGATCGTCGAGGGCACGGGCTACGCCGTGAACGCCGACGGCACCGCCACGGTCTCCTCGATCGCGCCGAACACCTCCGCCATTGTCAAGGCCACCTACACGGTCACCCAGGCCGACGTCGACGCCGGGAACCTCTCCAATGTGGCCACGGTGACAACTTCCAATCCCGGTACCGACCCGCAGAAGCCCACGACCCCGATTCCGACCACTCCGCCCACGACGCCTGTCGTGCCCGGACCGACGACCCCGACCAATACGACCACGACCACGACCACAACGGTTACCACTAACACGACGGTCAACACGGTCATCTACCCGGTCGCGACCGTTCTCCAGAACGTCTACCAGTCAGCAGTCGGCGAGGAGCCCACGCCTCTGGCAGCGCCCTCGACCGAGTCCATCGACGAGAACGGCACGCCTCTGGCCACCACCGCCGAGCCGGTCTGCTGGGTCCACTGGTACATCATGCTGGGCATGCTCGTGACCCTCGTCTACGGCCTGGTCGTCCTGTTCCGCCGCCGCCGCTACACCAAGGGCCTCAAGAACCGCGAGAAGCACGTCCTCCGCGAGGACGACGACCAGCAGGACAAGCAGGGCGAGAGCGCCCCGACCATCCCATCAGGAGCTGAGGCTTAGTCATGAAGAAGAGCAACTGGATCGTCTACGTCCTTCTCGTCCTCGTCTCGGCCTTCCTCCTGTGGCTCTGGTACTACCTGGGCTTCAACAAGGTGGACAGCCCGTTCGACCTGGTCCTCTCCATCGTCTGGTGGGTCGGCGTCGCGGCTCTCGTCTGGTTCACGTTCCGCTCCGAGAGGAGGCGCCAGGCGCAGATCCGCACCATCTACGTCTCGCCTGACGCCCTGTTCAACTCCGAGCGCGGCCTCGTGTCCTGCCCCGACCCGGAGCAGCGCGTGACCCTCATGGCCGACATCCTGGACAACCTCAAGTACGACTTCCACAAGGAGGACATGCCCGAGGAGAAGGACTTCGACTTCAGGTACGTGGTCCGCACGGAGGACTTCAAGGAGAAGGACTCAGAGGACGGCTCCGAGGCCACCACGTCCGACGCCGCACAGGCCGCGGGCGCCGAGGCCACTACTCAGACCGAGACCGTGTCGGCAGATGCCACCGAGGTCGTACCTCCCATTCCCCGTCACGGCCACGGCTGACGACGAGGACGAGGACAAGGACAAGTGGAAGGGCTCCGTCGTCAGGATCGACTGGGACGCCGAGGGCCACCAGACCAACGAGGAGAACGACTTCGACGGCAAGGAGCAGCTCGGTCAGCTCGTGCTGGCTTAAGCCCTCCTAGGAACCATTTTGTAAGGCGTATGAAGGGCCCCGAGGTGTTTCTCGGGGTCCTTTCTTTTTACCAGAAAGGGTTGGGCAACAGTTCTGTCATGTGCTGCTCGTCGACTAGCACTTCTCGGATGCCTATATTGAACAGTGTTCAGTTAACGGAGTCCAGCGCGAGGAGCCACATGGCGCGGAGACAGACCACAGACCCGGAGGTGCTTCTCGACACTGCCTACTCGATTGCGAGGGGCGAGGGACTTGGCGCGCTCTCCATCCGGAGGCTGGCTGCTGACTGCGGCGTCTCGGTGGGGACGGTCTACACCTACTTCCCCTCGAAGGGCGAGCTCGTGGCGGGCGTCATCGACCGCTTCTTCAGGGATGCCTTCTGCAGCGATTTTTGCGTCCCTAATGGGCATGAGGGCTATGTGGCGTTCTGCAGACGTCTCTCGGCGAGCATCGACGACGTGCTGAGGCAGTTCCGTACCGATTGGCTGGCGCAGATCGAGGCCCTGCCTGAGTCTGCTCGGGAGGCCTCGCGTGCACGGGAGGCCGAGGTACAGCAACACGTCATCGACCAGATGGCGCAGGTGCTAGAGGGAGACCGAGGCGTCTCGGTCGACTACGGGGGAAGCGCTGGCGCAGAGGCCATCTCGGCGTTGGTCTTCCACACGCTTGCGTCGTCACACGGGGACTTGGACCGGCAGGCGTTGTTTGCCCTTCTCGGCCAGGCACTCTACGGGGACGCATCATCATTCCAGAAGCTATCGAGCAAGGGGGAACCACACTTATGAGTTCACTTCTGATCGGCGCCATCACGGCCATCACCGCAGCGCTGGTGCTCTATACCATCGGCGTCTTCGGCGAGCGTCGGAGCGGCACGCTGAGCAAGCACAACGTGGTGCTGTTCTGGTGCGGCTTCGTGTGCGACACCACGGGGACCAGCATCATGACCGTGATCGCCCGGTCGGGGAGCGCGACGGGCTCCTCGCTGCATGCCATTTCGGGCGCCTTGGCCATCGTCCTCATGCTGGTGCATGCGGTGTGGGCCACGGTCGTCATCGTGCGGAACGACGAGCGAGGCCGCGCCAACTTCCATAGGTTCAGCATCGTGGTCTGGCTGTTCTGGCTCATTCCCTATGTCATCGGGATCCTGCTGGGAACTCCGGCCATCGGTGCGAGCGACATCGTTGCGACGTGCGTGGCCATCGTGGTCGTGGCGTGCGTGGCGGGCCTGCTCTGGCTGGGCGACCATAGGCGCGCGGCGTCGGGGGAGGAGCGGTAGCCATGAGGAAGTATCTGAACATCGCGCTGGGGTATGCCATCGCGGCGATGGTGGGCGGGGTCTTCTATCGTGAGTTCACCAAGTGGAACGGCTTCACCGGCGTGACGGCCCTGGGTAAGGTACACGTGCATCTGTTCCTGCTGGGGATGCTGGTCTTCCTGCTTGTAGCGCTCTTCTCCACCCGCGGAGACCTTGCGCGGCAGAAGACGTTCCGGGCCTTCATGGTGACGTACAACATCGGGGTGCCGCTGATGGCCGTCATGCTTGTGGTCCGTGGGGTCCCGCAGGTGCTGGGACTCACGCTCTCCGTGGGGGTCAATGGTGCCATATCGGGTATCGCCGGCGTGGCGCATATCCTGGTGGGAGTTGGGATCGTGCTGCTCATCGTCGCACTGAAGGCGAACGAGCGAGGGCTCGAGGCCGGGGTTCGCTGAGGATCGGTGCCAGGCGGATGGTGCGACCACGGATGCTGGGGAGCGGCGGCTGCCGCGGCATCGGGTGTCCTCTTCCGCTGCATCGCGCGGGCGTCGTTATGCTCGCGATGATCGGCGTCCGGTACGTGGAACCGGTGGTCGCGTAGGGGCGTGTGATTTCGGGCCGCGTGGGCTGAGCGAATCGGCGATTGCGCGAAGTCCTGTGGCGGCTGTGGACGGCGCGTCGAAAACCGCACCCAGATTCGAGGCGTCTGCCTGCAGGTATGTAGATGCCTCTTGAGCACCCGTCAAGGAACTTCTCGCAACCGAAAATCTCATCAGGAATCAGGCGACGGAATTACGCGCCTTGAATGGCAGGGGCCCAAATTCGCCTCACCTGTCAGGCGCCTCTATGATATGGGACCGTGATGCCGACCGCACCCTCTGGCTCGACGCCACCGCCTCATCGGCTATCCCAGTGTCCTTCTTAGAAGTAGCCTTCGAAGGTCGGTGCGCGCGGCGATGACCTTGGGCGTCGGTCTCCTGAGCTGCTTGCCGACACTCTTGGCGAGGACGTGCGCGAACGCCTCGAAGGTGTCCATGTCGTTTACCTGCTTGTTCGTGAGCGTAAGCACGGTGATGTTGCTGTAGTACAGCGCCCCACGCTTGGCGGCATCCTGCGCGATGCGGTCTGAGCCGGTATGCCATGCATCCGAGTCGTACTCGATGGCGACGCGCGCCTTCGGCCAGAGGAGGTCGCAGCGATGCCAGCCCTTATGTGACAGCGCGGACGCCTGCTCGCTGTTGTGGACGATGGCATTGAGCACAGGTAGCTCGAACCCATAGCCGCCAAGGCACAGCGGCAGGCAGAGGAGCATCATGCTGACAGTCTCGCGAGGGACTCCGATCCGTCGATGATCCACTGGAGCGCTCGCCGCGCCCGTTTGATGCCATGAAGGCCGCCCGCCTTCTTGAGATAACGCTCGAGCTTCCTTGAGGTGGTGATGGGGTTATGCGAGGTGAAGCCACCGTCGGCCCCGGGCATGATGGAGTAGCCCCCGCAGAGCTCAAGACCTGCGAGGACGAGTTCGCCGACCGAGGAATCCTGGGCGAGCTGGAGGAAGCAGTGCTCGGGCGAGGGGACCAGGAGGTCATCGCCCGCCGACATGAGGGATCCCACGGGAATATGGCTCTTCACCACCCTGCAGACGAGGTCCCTGCGGACGCGTCTGTCGGCTTCGGCGGGGACCAGAAGCGTGGTGGGGCTGCCAAGCTTGTCGAGCAGCTTGCGGTCCATGGCAGAGAGGCGCTCGAAGCCGGCATCGAACGTGGATGCAGAAGCGACTCGGGACGGCGTCGGCTCTGGCAGCTGGCCTGAGGAGACAAGGCGCCAGTACCAGCGCGCGGTGTCAAAGCCGATGGCGGCGGTCATTCCTGGCTCCTCTCGTATGGGGCCTTGTGGTGGGTCAGACTTACGATCTGCTGGGGTGGACATCATCCCATGCCTCTCTTACGTACGACGCGCTGGGGTTCCTGTGGCTACCGAAGGGTCAATAATCGATGGCGAGCGGCTTGGCAGGGGGAGCGGCGACGCTCGTGTGATTTCGGGCCGCGCGGGCTGAGCGAATCGGCGATTGCGCGAAGTTCTGCGGCGGCTGTGGACGGCGCGTCGAAACCGCACCCAGATTCGAGGCGTCTGCCTGCAGGTATGTAGATGCCCCATGAGCACCCGCGAAGGAACTTCTCGCAACCGAAAATCTCATCAGGAATCGGGCGACGGAATTACACGTGCCGTCTCGGGTCATGTGGCTTAGACGCAAGATTCTACTGACGGGTGTGCCGTTGGGGACATAGGTCCCCAACGAAGCCTCCAAACGGGCATAAGGCGGGCCGCTGCCAGGCGCCGCAATCTCCCCTCAAATGTGGAAATGAGAAAACCTACTACATTCACACTTAGGTTTTGTATATCATGAGCGCTCAGTGGTTATATACAGACCAGTCACTAACGTCAGACCACGCGTGCCGCCGGCATGCGGGAGCGCGCAAGGAAAGGAATCGCAATGGGCAACAAGATTCTGGGCATCGACCTCGGCACCACCAACTCCGCCATGGCCGTCCTCGAGGGCGGCGAGCCTACCATCATCGTGAACGCCGAGGGCGACCGCACCACGCCGTCCGTCGTGGGCTTCCGCGCCGACGGCGACCGCATCGTCGGCAAGGCAGCCAAGAACCAGGCCGTCACCAACCCCACCAACACCGTCTTCTCGATCAAGCGCTTCATGGGCCGCAAGATCGACGAGGTCGAGTCCGAGCTCAAGACCGTCCCGTACGACGTCGTCGGCGGCAAGGACAACCGCGCCGTCGTCAAGATCTCGGGCGAGGACTTCACGCCCGAGCAGATCAGCGCCATGATCCTCTCCAAGATGAAGGCCGACGCCGAGAAGTACCTCGGCGAGCCCGTCACGGATGCGGTCATCACCGTCCCTGCCTACTTCAACGACTCCCAGCGTCAGGCCACCAAGGACGCCGGCAAGATCGCGGGCCTCAACGTCGAGCGTATCGTCAACGAGCCCACGGCTGCCGCGCTTGCCTACGGCCTGGACAAGAAGGGCATCGAGCAGAAGGTCCTGGTCTTCGACCTGGGCGGCGGCACGTTCGACGTCTCCCTGCTCGACCTCGCTGACGGCGTCTTCGAGGTCCTCGCCACCAACGGCGACAACCACCTGGGCGGCGACGACTGGGACCAGCGCGTCATCGACTGGATGGCCGACAAGTTCCAGAAGGACAACGGCATCGACCTGCGCAAGGACCCCATGGCCCTGCAGCGCCTGAAGGAGGCCGCCGAGAACGCCAAGAAGGAGCTCTCCAGCGCCCAGCAGGCCCAGATCAACCTGCCGTTCATCACCGCCGATGCCTCCGGCCCCAAGCACCTCGACTACACGCTCACGCGTGCCGAGTTCGAGAAGATCACGCGTGACCTTCTCGACCGCTGCAAGGCCCCTGTCACCAAGGCGCTCCACGACGCCAACATGCAGATCTCTGACGTCTCCGAGGTCATCCTCGTCGGCGGCTCGAGCCGCATGCCCGCCGTGCAGGACCTCGTGAAGTCCATCACCGGCAAGCAGCCCAACATGTCCGTCAACCCCGACGAGGTCGTCGCCGACGGCGCGGCCGTCCAGGGCGGCGTCCTCACGGGCGACGTCGACGGCATCCTGCTCCTCGACGTCACGCCGCTGTCGCTTGGTGTCGAGACCATGGGCGGCGTCATGACCAAGATGATCGATCGCAACACCACCATCCCGACGTCCAAGACCGACGTCTACTCCACCGCGGCCGACAACCAGACCTCGGTCGAGATCAACGTCCTCCAGGGCGAGCGCGAGATGGCCACGGACAACAAGAGCCTCGGCAAGTTCCAGCTCACCGGAATCCCAGCAGCACGCCGCGGCACGCCCAAGATCGAGGTCTCCTTCGACATCGACGCCAACGGCATCGTGAAGGTCTCCGCCAAGGACCTCGGCACCGGCAAGCAGCAGCAGATCACCATCTCTGGCTCCACCGCGCTGTCTGACGACGAGGTCGACCGCATGGTCAAGGACGCCGAGGGCCACGCCGAGGAGGACAAGAAGCGCAAGGACGAGATCGAGGTCCGCAACCAGACCGACTCCCTGGCCTACTCCACCGAGCAGACCGTCAAGGAGCTCGGCGACAAGGTCCCCGCAGACCAGAAGAAGGCTGCCGAGGATGCCGTGGCCGAGGCCAAGAAGGCCCTCGACGGCACCGACGTCGACGCCATCAAGGCCGCCTGGCGACAAGCTCCAGGAGGTCGGCCACAAGCTTGCCGAGGTCGTCTACTCGCAGGCCCAGTCCGACGCTGCCACGGGTGACGCAGGGCGCTGCCGGTGCCGCAGGTGCGGCCACGGGCTCCGCTGACGACGTGGTCGACGCCGACTACGAGGTCGTGGACGACGACAAGGACGAGAAGAAGAACGACTAGCTGATAAGGGATGACGCACATGTCTGCAAAGGGCATGTCGAACAAGGCCCGCAGGGGGGCGCAGCATGCCCCCCGGAGCCGGAAGGACAATGACGTGAAGGTTGACATCGAGGTCGACGGCGACGGCGCACCCGCAAAGGGCGCCCACGCCCAGGCTGCAAGCGCGAGTGCCCAGGCTGCACCCAAGCCGGCAGCATCTGCCGCCAACGCCGCCACGGCTGCTTCCGCGGGTGCCAAGCCGCAGGCAAAGGCTGCGGATGAGACTCCAGAGCAGGCGCACCAGCGCATGGTTGACGCGGCCATCAAGGCCGGCGAGCAGGCTGCTGACGACGACCTGGCACAGGACGTGAAGGCCCTGCGCACCGAGCGTGACGACCTCTCGCGCAAGCTCACCGATGCCGCTGACGAGCTCGAGGCCGCGAAGGCCGAGGCTGCCGACGCGACGGACCGAGTGACCCGTCTCCAGGCCGACTGGGACAACTACCGTAGGCGCACCGCGCAGGAGCGTCTTGACGAGCAGGCCCGTGCGGCCGAGAAGCTCGTCTCGTCCCTCCTTCCCGTGATCGACGACCTCGAGCGTGCCATCGCGCATGCCCAGGGCAACGCCGAGAAGGACGCGAACCTGCAGCAGTTCGCCGACGGCGTCGAGGCCGTGCGCGTGAAGCTCGTGGGCGTCCTCGAGCATGAGGGCGTCGAGGCGATCGACCCTGCCGGCGAGCCGTTCCAGCCGCTCGAGCACCAGGCCGTTGGCCGCGTCGACGACTCGTCCGTCTATGACGAGACGGTCCACGACGTGTACCAGAAGGGATATCGCATGGGCGGCAAGGTGATCCGGCCGGCCATGGTCACGGTCACGTACGGTGGCGAGAAGCGTCCCGCCCCGGCAGACGACGCGGCAGATGCCACGTCGAGCCCCGGCACGGAAGGCGGCGCGCCCGCCGACGAGGGCACCTCCCAGCCGGAGGATGCCACCAAGTAGCAAGGGCTGCGCGCCCGGGCCCGCAAAGGTCCGGGCGCAGCGCTTATCATAAGAACAGAGAGGGGGTGGCATGACCACCATGCCAGACAAGAAGAACTACTACGACGTCCTTGGGGTCAAGCGCGACGCCACCCAGGACCAGATCAAGAAGGCGTTCCGCAAGCTGGCGGTCAAGTACCATCCTGACGCCGGCGGCGACGAGAAGAAGTTCAAGGAGATCAGCGAGGCCTACGAGACGCTCTCCGACGAGAAGAAGCGCAAGGACTACGACCAGCTGCTGATGTTCGGGGGCATCCCCGGGGCCGAGTACGGTGGCTCCGGCGGGCGCGACCGCGGCTACACCACCTACACCACCAACGTGGGCGGCAACGCCGACTTCTCGGACATATTCGACAGCATGCGCTCCGGCGACGGGGCCTTCGGCGGCTTCGACTTCTCGAGCATCTTCGGCGGCCAGCCTCGTGCCCAGGCGCGCACCCAGCGGCCGAGCAAGGGCGGGGACCTCTCGATGTCCATCGACGTCTCGGCTGACGAGGCGTTCCGCGGCGTCACGCGCAAGGTCACCTTCCGCATCCCCTCGACCGGCGAGGAGCAGACGCTCACCGTCAAGGTCCCCGCGGGTGCCGTCGATGGCGGCAAGCTCCGCTACCGCGGTCGCGGCGAGTATGGCCAGGCCGGTGCGCCCCGCGGCGACCTCGTCATCACCACGCACGTCGCCGAGCATCCCATCTTCAAGCGGGACGGTGCCGACGTCCGCATGGAGCTGCCCATCAGCACCTATGAGGCCGCGCTCGGTGCCACCGTCGACGTCCCCACGCCGTCGGGTACCACGGTCCGCCTCAAGGTCCCGGCCGGCACGCAGGACGGCAAGACGTTCCGCTTCCGCGAGATGGGTGCGCCCAACGTCAAGCGCAAGGGCTCGGTGGGGGCGCTTCTCGTCAAGGTCCGGGTCAAGGTGCCGACGCGCCTCACGGCCAAGGAGCACGACGCCCTGAAGACGTTGCGCGACACGGACGAGCGCGACTATCGCTCCGACATCGAACGCTACGCAGGCACGAAGGCCTAAGGGGGAGACGACATGTCGCCAGAGGGAACCGACGGCCGTAACAAGCCGCTCTACATGATCAGCGTCGCCGCCGAGCTCACGGGCATGCACCCGCAGACCCTCCGTGTCTACGAGCAGAAGGGTCTGGTGAACCCCGGGCGTTCGCGCGGCAACACGCGCCTGTACTCCCAGGCTGACATCGAGCGCCTCAACCTCATCAGCAAGCTCACCGACGAGGGCATCAACCTGGCAGGCGTGGTGCGCATCATCGACATGCGCGAGCGCGCCGACGAGCGCGACCGAGAGATCGACGAGCTCCGCCACCGCGTGCGCGAGCTCGAGGACGAGGTCCACGAGATGCGCATGCGCGAGAGGATCACGGCGCTCGCTCCCTATGACGGCTCAAGTCCCGAGAAGGTCATGCGTGGCCTCCTGGGTGGCAGCGTCGAGGACAAGTAGGTCGCTATGGGCCCGCAGGCTGCAGCATCATCGCGGCCTGCGGCCTGCTGCGCCTCTCCGGTTTCGGTGACGTGCGACCCGAACCGGCTTCCATAGGTCTGCCATGACTTCCCAGCTCAAGTGCCCTGCGAGCGATATCGCGCCGCAGGTGTGCCAGTCCCTCCTCTCTGGTTCCTCCGCCGCGCGACTCGCACATTCCCGTTGCTGTACCCCTGCGTCAGCAGCAGTGAGGAAATCTACCATATAGACACTTAGATGTGCATACTCCCCCTGCTTGCGGGGAACAAAGTAACCAGACAAACGCATGCTCAGCCAGACTCCGGAAAGGAGCGTACACATATGAGACTAGACAAGATGGCCGTCACGGCGCAGGAGGCGCTCCAGGCGTCCGTCGGCATCGCCGAGGACGCCCAGGCCGGCTCCGTCGAGCCGATCCACCTGCTCAAGGCCCTTCTCGACTCAGGCGAGCGCAACCTCGCCCAGATCATCGAGCGCGTGGGGGCCGACCCCAAGGCCATTCTCGAGCAGGTCGACGCGACCATGGCCAAGGCACCCAAGGTCCAGGGCGACGCAAGCCAGATGGGCCTCTCCAACGAGCTCGTCCACGTGATCGACGCCGCCGAGAAGGTCGCCGACAAGATGGAGGATGCCTATGTCACCAGCGAGCACCTGCTCTGCGCGCTCGCGTCTGACAAGGGCGACGCCGGCCGTTGCCTCAACGACGCCGGTGTCACGGCCAAGCGCGTCGAGGAGGCCTACGCCGAGCTCCGCGGCGATGACCGCGTGACCGAGAAGGACAGCAAGGCCGAGTTCAAGGCCCTCGAGAAGTACGGCCGTAACGTGACCGACCTGGCACGTCAGGGCAAGCTCGACCCGGTCATCGGCCGTGTGGAGGAGATCCGCCGCACCATCCAGGTCCTCAGCCGCCGCACCAAGAACAACCCCGTGCTCATCGGCGAGCCCGGCGTGGGCAAGACCGCCATCGTCGAGGGCCTGGCCGAGCGCATCGTGGCTGGTGACGTTCCCTCCACCCTGCGCGACAAGGAGCTCATCGAGCTCGACATGGGTGCGCTCGTGGCCGGTGCCAAGTATCGCGGCGAGTTCGAGGACCGTCTCAAGAGCGTGCTCAAGGAGATCCAGAAGTCGGACGGCCGCGTGATCCTGTTCATCGACGAGCTGCATACCATCGTGGGCGCCGGCGCTACCGAGGGCTCCATGGATGCCAGCAACATCCTTAAGCCGGCCCTCGCGCGCGGCGAGCTCCATGCCATCGGTGCGACCACGCTCGACGAGTACCGCAAATATATAGAGAAGGACGCCGCGCTCGCGAGGCGCTTCCAGACCGTGCTGGTCTCGGAGCCGTCCGTCGAGGACACCATCTCGATCCTGCGCGGCCTCAAGGAGAAGTACGAGCAGCACCACCGCGTGCGCATCGCCGATGCCGCGCTCGTCTCGGCCGCCGACCTCTCCAACCGCTACATCTCCGACCGCTTCCTTCCCGACAAGGCCATCGACCTCGTGGACGAGGCCGCCAGCCGCCTGCGCATGGAGCTCGACTCCATGCCGGCCGACATCGACGCCCAGGACCGCAAGGTCACGCAGATGCAGATCGAGGAGCAGGCCCTCATGAAGGAGGACGACGTCGCCTCGAAGGAGCGCCTCGTCGCCCTGCGCAAGGACATCGCCGTCGCGCGCGAGAAGCTCGACGGCATGAAGGCCGGATGGCAGAACGAGAAGGATGCCATCGACCACGTGCAGGACCTCAAGGGCAAGATGGAGGACGCCAAGGGCGCCGAGGAGCGCGCGACCCGCGAGGGAGACCTCGCGCACGCCTCGGAGCTGCGCTATTCCACCATCCCGGCGCTGCAACAGGAGTACGAGACGGCCGAGTCGGCGCTCGCCGCCAAGCAGGACGACGGCGGGATCCTGAAGGAGGAGGTCACCTCCGAGGAGATCGCCGAGGTCGTCTCGAGCTGGACCGGCGTGCCCGTCGCGAAGATGATGCAGGGCGAGATGGACAAGCTCAAGAACCTCGAGGCCGAGCTCCATAAGCGCGTGGTCGGCCAGGACGAGGCCGTGTCCGCCGTGGCCGCCGCCGTGCGCCGCAGCCGTGCGGGCCTGTCCGACCCCAACCGTCCCATCGGCAGCTTCTTCTTCCTGGGCCCCACCGGCGTGGGCAAGACCGAGCTCGCGAAGGCGTTGGCAGAGTGCCTGTTCGACGACGAGCGCGCGCTCGTGCGCATCGACATGTCCGAGTACATGGAGAAGTTCAGCGTGCAGCGCCTCATCGGCGCGCCCCCGGGATACGTGGGCTACGACGAGGGCGGCCAGCTCACCGAGGCCGTGCGCCGCAGGCCCTACAGCGTGATCCTGCTCGACGAGATGGAGAAGGCCCATCCGGACGTCTTCAACGTGCTGCTCCAGGTGCTCGATGACGGCCGCCTCACCGACGGCCAGGGTCGCGTGGTGAGCTTCAAGAACACGATCATCATCATGACCAGCAACGTCGGCAGCCAGTTCATCGCCGGCGCCAACGCCAGCACCGACCCCAAGGAGGTCCAGCGCCAGGTCAACGAGGCGCTGCGCTCCACGTTCAAGCCCGAGTTCCTCAACAGGATCGACGACGTGGTGGTCTTCCACGCCCTCGACCTCGCCGACATCGAGAGGATCGTGGACATCCAGCTCGCCGACGTCCGCGAGCGCCTGGGTCGTGAGCGCATCACGCTCGAGCTCACGGATGCCGCGGTGCAGTCGCTGGCCTTGGACGGCCTCGACCCGGTCTACGGCGCCAGGCCGCTCAAGCGACTCATCCAGCGCCAGGTCGTGGACAACGTCGCCAACCTCATCATCGACGGGACGCTCAGCGAGGGCGACACCGTGCGGGTGGACGTGGGCGACGACGACCGCCTGTTCGCGGCGCGCGATGCCGAGGCAAGCGAGAGGAGCCAGCAGGCTGCGGCGGACGCCGTGGCCGAGGTGGCCGGCACCGCCGAGAATGACGAGCCGGTCGAGCCGGACTCTGTCGAATAGGGTGGTCCTGGTCGACCTGCGGTGTGGGGGTGCAGCCCCTGCTTCCCAGCTCGCGTCCGTGCGCCGAAGTGCGGCGCTGCGGATCGTTCGCTTGGGAAGCAGGGGATGCGCCCTTCCCATGCCGAGCCGTTCCCTTGGTGGCGGAAGGGCAAGAGCAAGGACGAATCTGCGATGGACCCGTTCCCCTCCCTGATAGAACACATGTTCTATTCATGTCCTGACCCTCTCGTACCATGGGCCTATTGACGGCCACGGCAGGGAGGTCCCATGAAGGAGAACGACCAGTCCGGAACGCAAGCGCGCAGCTGCTGGACACATGACGGGGGAGGGCTGGTCTACCAGCGGCTTCCCCAGGACGACGCATCAGGCGAGCTCGTGGAGGTCTCAATGGCCCTCGTGGCTCCCGCGGCTGGCAGCCTCGTGCTGGCTCGCAGCCCTGACCTCGTCATCGCCGAGGTCACCCGAGGGTCGCTCACACGGTCGCTCTTCGGCAGCACGACGTACGACCATGCCATCGTGGTCGGGTCACAGGCCCTGGCGGGCCTGTTCGCCTCCCACCGGTCCGTGCGCGTCGACCAGACGTTGCAAGACCAGCTCACATGGTTCTTCTCGGGAGGGGAGGCCCGCCTGTCCGACCTCATGGACCTGCTTGATGCGGCACGGGTCCCCTATGGCTATCGTGCCTGCACGGACACCGGTCTGGTGTCGTGGCGTCCGCCGTCCCCGAGCGGGCCCTAACCCGAATACGAGATCGCGTACATGGCCACGGTGTCGTCGATGATGGTGCCCGGCGCCCAGGGCTGGGCCGTGTTCTCGGTCGAGTTGGGGTCATGCAGGGTCACGGAGCCATCGCTGTTGAGCGCCGTCACGAGCATGATGTGGCCCACCTCGGTGAACCGGCTCCCGGCCTTCACCGACACGATCACGACCTTGCCCTCCGAGAGCGCGTTCGTGAGGGCGTCCGTGCTCACGGTCAGGGTCTCCGAGGTGAGGCCGAGGTCGTCGAGACCAGAGGTGAAGAGCTCGCTCGACGTCGCCCCGTCGACCACGTAGCCATGGTCGGCCGAGTACTTCGCCATGTCCGCCGGGGTCTTGTCGGTCTTGCCGGTGAGCCCCATGTAGGCCATCGAGAGTGAGGTGGGGCCACATCCGCTGAGGCCCAGGGGCAGGTCCGCATACGACACGTATCCCCAGCGCTCGTCCCACTGATAGAGCTCGGGATAGGTGCCCTTGGTCACGTTCTCGGTGTAGGTCTGGCCGGTCGTGTCGGTACCCCAGTGGTCGAGGAAGTCATAGACGTACTGCACGGCGGCGGGCTCCTTGAGCGCGAGCTTCAGGAGCTTCTCGTAGGGGTAGTCCGCGGCGTGCTCGGAGATCCACGCCAGCTGGTCATCCTGGTCGAGACGCGCCGAGAGGCTCGCCGACACGTCCTCGTCGATGCCCGTCGCCACGCGGGAGGTGGTGGCTGCTGCGTCGGTGGTGGATGCCGCCGTATCGGCGGTGCTGGCAGCGGTGGTCGCATCAGTGCTGCCCGAGCTGCACCCGCGGATGCAGTTCGACAGGCCGACGACCACCATGAGCAGCACGATGATGGCAACGGAGACCTTCACGATGGAGACGCCGTCGCCCTGCCCGGCCGCACGGACGGTCCGCTTGCCTGCCGAGGCAGCCTTGCGGGCCGTGTGACGTGCGATCCGTGTTGCCCGTTCGACGTCGATGCCGTTGCCGCCTGCGCGGTGCGTGCCGTGCCCCTCCGAGGACGGCCTGGCCGCCGCTGGTCCCCTCTGGGCGTGGTGCGAGAAGGACGTGTGGCCAGCGCGCTGATCACGACCGTCGTGGCGGTCGTCGGGACGCGGACCCTGCGGTGCCGGCCTGCGGCTGGGATGGCCGTCCTGACGCTGGTCCGTGGCATTCACGGAACGGCTCGGGCGGGTCGCGGCGTCGGACGTGGCCTGATGATGTGCCGCGGTCTCGCCCTCTGTCGCCGAGTCGGCGTGAGGCCCCGTCTGGCCGGCGGAGGGTGCCACATGTCCCGTGGGTAGCTTGACGGAGCGGGTCTCGCGACGGCTGCGCTCTGGGTCTTCGCTCATGGTCCCTGGGTCCTCCTCGGTTCGCTTGTCGCATCGCAGGTGCTGCTCTGAACACGGAAGCCTGGATGGGAGCGGACGCTTGCGGGCCTATAGAGAACGAGGGCCCCGAAGGGCCCTCGTCAAGTTATCTGGTGCGCCGTATAGGATTCGAACCTATGACGTTCTGATTCGTAGTCAGACCCTCTATCCAGCTGAGGTAACGGCGCGTGGTGTCAATAATCGCTTCATGCCTGCCGAATGTCAAGCGCGAAGCGGCAAAACCCGCAAGAGTCTTGCACATCGCGGGCGACATCGTGGCTGGCAGGCGACGTGATGACCCTCTCGAGCGCGATATGCCTGGTACGTCTTGACCATCATCCCTGGGCCATGTCAGCGGATTCGTTCTGGTCCTACCGGCCCCCTCGTACAAAGGCTATAATGTGCGACACAATACCAACAATTGCAACGGGCCGACATGCCCGCATGCGGGAGGCAGCAGCTGTGGCCGCGGAGCAAGGAACCACCCCATCTGAGCACGAGGGCGCCAGCGCCCCGACGCCATCAACGCCCGCATCGGCCACAGCGCCAACGGCACCCGCAAACGCCACGCCAGCCGCCGCCAGCGGCTCGGTCGGTGCGCGTCCGGCCCGCCTGGCCGTCTTCGACTACGACGGGACGTCCATCAACGGGCAGTCCGGCGGGCTCTTCTCGGTCTACCTCTTCCGGCACGGCCTGCTTCCCCTCCATACGGCCGTGCGCCTGGGCTGGTGGGGTGCGCGCTACCTCTTCCATCTTCCCCATCGTCAGGACGAGGCCCGCGAGCTGGTCTTCGCCCGTCTCGGCCAGCTTGACCCCGACCGCGTGGTCGCGATCATGAACGACTTCCACGACGAGTACCTCATTCCTCGCTACCGAGACGCGGCGCTCGCCGAGGTCCGCCGTCGCCACGACGAGGGCTGCGTCACCTTGCTCGTCTCGGCCACCTTCTGGAGCATCGCGCGAATGGCCGCCGAGCACATGGGAATGGACGGCTTCGTCGCCACCAAGATGACCACGGATGCGACCGGCCACTACAACGGTGACGTCGAGGGCGAGGTCATCCAAGGCCCCGAGAAGATTCGTGCGGTCCGCGCCTGGGCCGACGAGCGCTTCGGGACGGGCGGCTGGACCATCGCCTATGCCTATGGCGACCATCATTCCGACGAGGAGCTGCTCTCGGCGGCAGGGGAGGCGTTCGCGGTGTGCCCCGGCCAGACGCTCGAGCGCATCGCCAAGCGGCAGGGCTGGAAGATTCTGGACTGGCAGTAGGAGACGTCCCTGCATGTGCGGCACACCCAGAGGCGGGTGGCTGCACGGCGGGGCAGAAGGCAGGAGGAAACGGTGGAGATCTCACGCAAGACCGACTACGCGATGCGCATGCTCGCGGCGCTGGCCCGACAGGAGGACGGCATCCTCTCGGTCCGCATCGCGGCGGACGAGAATGACGTCCCCTACTCGTTCGCGCGCTCGATCCAGCACGACCTCGTGCGCGCCGGACTCGTCGAGAGCCTGCGCGGCGCACGCGGCGGCATGCGTCTGGCGGTGGACCCGTCGGACATCACGCTGCTGCAGGTGGTCGAGGCGGTCCAGGGGCCGGTGGACATCGCGACCTGCGACACGGCCGGCCCGGACGGCGCCCCCTGCCCCCGCATGGTCGACTGCCACTTCAACCCGATCTGGCGAGGTGCCCGCGACCTGCTCGTGGACTACTTCTCATCCGTGACGCTCGACCAGGTCGTGAAGGGGAGCAAGGCCCCCTGCATCTCGCCCGACCTGTGCGGCCCGCACGCCTTCGACGACCTGTGCGCGGCCTCGGCCCGGGACCTCGAGCAGGCCTGATGTCCCGGCGTCCGGGCACCTCTCGTGGCCTCGGCCCCGCATCTGGCGCGGCGCCGGGGAGGCCGACGTCCCCTCGGCCCGACCCTGACCCGAACCCCGTGGACCTCGAGGACTTCCGCGCCCTCGTGCTCTCGCGGGGACGTGACCTGTACCGCGACCTCCCGTGGCGTCGCACGCGCGACCCCTATGCCATCTGGATCTCCGAGGTCATGCTGCAGCAGACCCAGGTCGCGCGTGTGGACGGCCGCTGGCAGCGCTGGCTCGAGCGCTTCCCGACCCCGGACGCGCTCGCCGCAGCCGACACGGCCGACGTCCTCGCCGAGTGGCAGGGGCTCGGCTACAACCGGCGTGCGCTCTCGTTGGCCGACGCCGCCCGTAAGGTCTCGGCCGCAGGAGGCGGGATGCCGCATGACGAGCCCGACCTCAGGGCGCTCCCCGGCATAGGTCCCGCCACGGCCGCGGGCATCCGTGCCTTCGCCTACGACCTGCCGGGGGTCTACCTCGAGACCAACGTCCGTGCCGTCTTCCTGCACGAGCTCTTCCCGAAGGCCGAGGCCGTGCCTGACGCGACGCTCGTGCCCTATGTGCGCGCTGCCTGTCCATCCGATGCGACGGATTCCTCAGACGACCCGCGTACCTGGTACTATGCACTTCTCGACTACGGGTATGACCTCAAGCGGAGACTTCCCAACCCCTCGCGACGGTCGAGCACCCACGCCCGTCAGTCCCGCTTCGAGGGGTCGCGCCGGCAGAAGCGTGCGGCGCTCGTGCGTCTGCTCCTCGATGCGCGCACGGCCGCGGCCGGTCCCCTCACGACGGAGGCCCTGGCCCAGGCGCTGACCGCGCAGGAGGTCGCGGCCGGGCGCGACCCCGTCCCTGCGGCGGACGTGGACGGCATCCTGTCCGACCTCGCGCACGAGGGCTTCTGCTCCCAGGCAGACGATGGCCTCTGGCTGGCATAGACGGACGTGACCCACGCGCCTCGCGGGGACGGACGTATCCCCTGCGACGGCACGTCCCTCTCGCCGGGCGCTTGAGATGTGCTCTTTTGCCGTTGGCAGGATTCTCATATGAGACGTAGTTTGCAACATATCGATATTTGGGTAAGATGTTCAGCAACGAGCCAACTGGGCTCATTACCTATGAGGAGGATTTCGCATGGCCACTGATTTCGCGAGCTCTCAGACCAAGAAGAACCTCGAGACCGCCTATGCCGGCGAGTCGCAGGCGTCCATGAAGTACGGCTACTATGCCAAGGCAGCCAAGAAGGAGGGCTACGTCCAGATCGGCAACATCTTCGCCGAGACCCAGGGCAACGAGGCCGAGCATGCCAAGCTCTGGTTCAAGTACCTGCATGACGGTGCTGTTCCCGACACGCTGACCAACCTCAAGGATGCCGCCGCCGGCGAGCACTACGAGTGGACCGACATGTATGCCGGCTTCGCCAAGACCGCCAAGGAGGAGGGCTTCGACGAGATCGCGGCCAAGTTCGAGGGCGTCGGTGCCGTCGAGAAGCACCACGAGGAGCGCTACAACAAGCTGGCCGAGCGCGTCGAGAAGGGCGAGGTCTTCGATCGCCCGGACGTCAAGGTCTGGAAGTGCTCCAACTGCGGCCACCTGCACGTCGGCCCCACCGCCCCCAAGATCTGCCCGGTCTGCAGCCATCCGCAGGCCTACTTCGAGGAGCAGGCCATCAACTACTAGGCTGGCCGCGTAGGCTGCCTGGCCTGATTGACGAAGCATCTGAGGTCCGGGTCCCGCAAGGGGCTCGGACCTCTTGCATGGGCGCCGGCGCTGGCCATGGCCTCCCAGGGTCGAAAGCGACAGGCAACGCGCCCCGGCACCCACGTTGCCTGTCGAAATCGACCCGCACACCGCCTGCGTCCGCCTCCCAGGGTCGAAAGCGACAGGCGACGCGCCCCGGCGCCCACGTTGCCTGTCGAAATCGACCCGCGCCAGAGTCGAAGGTGACCAGACGACATATGTGCATTCGGAAAATAGGAACTCGAATAGCCGGATTTGCGGAAGTGGATACTACGGAATCAGAGAAACGTCCCTGTTGTACGTCTGATTGGAGCAACCGTGCCGAGTGAACAAATCCATCCTGATGGTTATCAGGCGCGGGTCTGTGATGGAACAATCGAGCGCATGCTCACAATCTTTGGCGCAGTAGAGATCTCTGGGACCAAGTGGTGCGGTAAGACCTGGTCAGCACGCGAGCATGCCAAGAGCATCACCTATATAGATGAAGGGGACAATCGTGAGATAGCATCGGCTGACCCATCGCTGATACTCCTTGGTGAGTGACCGCATGTCATAGACGAATGGCAGCTCGTACCGCGGATATGGGACGCGGTCAGGCACGCCGTCGATGCGGTCTCAGGGATAAGAGGTGCCTGGATACTGACCGGTTCTAGCACCCCGGCGACCGGGGAGGTCTCCCATAGTGGTGCAGGTCGAATCGGCCGCGTGAGGATGCGGCCAATGAGCCTCTCGGAGTCCGGGGATTCGACTGCCGCGGTTTCCCTTTCGGGCCTCTTCGAAGGTGATTTCCAACCTGTGCGTGTCGAGACGTCATCCGATGGCATCGCTGCGCTTTGCTGCAGAGGAGGATGGCCAGAAGCTATAGGGATGGACCCTGATGATGCACAGGAGCTGGCCAGGGCATATCTCGATGCTGTTGCGCGGGCGAGTATGCCTGCGCTTGGGAGGAATCCTGACATGACTCGTCGGCTTCTCATCTCGCTCGCTCGGAACGATGGCCAGGGGGCGACCATCAAGACCCTCCGGGCCGACATGGCCGGCGGGGACGATTCCGACCTGGTGACGACCAAGACGGTTTCGGTGTATTTGTCTGACCTGGTCTCTATGTATCTCATCGATCTGGTCCACGGCTGGGCCCCTCCGGCTCACTCCCCAAAGCGCGTCCAGGTCAAGGAGAAGCGCTACTACGCTGACCCTTCGCCTGCCGTAGCTGCCCTGGGGATGAGTGTGCGCGGTCTTCTCGGGGATTGGCAGTCCTTTGGTCTCGTTTTCGAGAACCTCTGCATGCGCGACTTGCTCGTCTATGCTTCTGCGCTCAGGGGTGCTGCCGCGGAGCCGGTTCGCTACTATCACGATGAGTCCGGGCTCGAGGCTGACTGCATCATTGAGATGGCTGATGGTCGTTGGGCCGTGATCGAGGTAAAACTATCGGATGACAAGGTCGATGAGGCTGAGACCCATCTGCTTGCGATGAGACGCAAACTTTGCGAGAACCCTAAGGCCAAGGTACGCGAGCCGGAGTTCATGGCGGTCATCGTCGGCATTGCCGAGTATGCCCGGCGTACGTCTGCGGGGACCTATGTGATTCCGATAACCTGCCTGGGGGCATAGTAGGGATGTAATGCGCGTCTCGCCAACCAAGAGGTCCCACCATGCAACCATCAAGTCGTACTCAAACCTCCCCTTCGACATCTGGTCGAGCCTCCTCAACCCCATGTGCCGCCGAGAGGAACACCCTCTCCTGTGACGTCGCCATCGTGGGCGCCGGACCTGCCGGCATCTTCTGTGCCCTCGGCATCCTCGCCCATGACCCCACCTGCCACATCGTCATGGTCGAGCGCGGCCTGCCCATCGAGCGTCGCGTCTGCCCCAAGACCGGTGACGCCGCCCATCCCGGCACCGGCCACTGCCTCAACTGCGACCCCTGTCGCATCACCACGGGCTTCTCGGGCGCGGGGGCATTCTCCGACGGCAAGCTCTCGCTCTCGCACGAGGTAGGCGGGGATCTGCCAGAGCTCCTGGGTGCCCAGCTCGTGCAGGAGACCATCGCACGCGTCGACCGAATGTACCTCGACTTCGGCGCTGACGACCGCGTGGAGGGCGTGGGCCACCCCGACTCCGTGGCCGACATCCGCAGGCGTGCCATCAAGGCGGGCCTCAAGCTCGTCGACTGTCCCATCCGCCACCTCGGCACAGAGCGCGCCCAGCAGATCTATGCCGCCATCGAGCGGCACCTGGTCGAGGCCGGCGTCACGATCCTCTTCCAGACCGAGGTCACCGAGGTCATGGTCGAGAAGGGCCTCTGCCAGGGGGTCCGCGCCCATGGCCGAGGCACTAGGGCGGAGGGGGCACCCGATGTGCACGTCCCCTTCGACGAGGCCGGTGACCTCACCATCGCCGCCGGCCAGACCGTGGTCGCCACGGGCAGGCGCGGGGCGGACTGGTTCGACCACATGTGCGACGAGCACGGCATCGCCCACACGGCGGGCCCCGTGGACATCGGCGTGCGCGTGGAGGTGCGCAACGAGGTCATGCAGAACGTGAACGACGTGCTCTACGAGTCGAAGCTCATCGGATATCCCGACCCCTACAAGAACAAGGTCCGCACCTTCTGCCAGAACCCGGGCGGCTTCGTCTCCCAGGAGAACTACGACGGCGGCCTGGCCGTGGTGAACGGGCATTCCTACAAGGACCGGAAGAGCCCCAACACCAACCTGGCGGTGTTGTGCAGCCTCAACTTCCGCGAGCCGTTCGACCAGCCCATCGCCTACGCCCAGAAGGTGGGCGAGCTCATGAACATGCTGGGCGCGGGCCACATCCTGGTCCAGCGCTTCGGTGACGTGCTCGACGGCAAGCGCACCTGGCCCAAGGAGCTCGACCGCTCCAACGTGGTGCCGACCCTGCCCGATGCCGAGGCCGGTGACATCTCGGCTGCCATGCCCTACCGAGCCATGGCCGAGATCGTCTCGTTCATCAAGGCCGTCGACGAGGTCGTCCCCGGCTTTGCCGCCGAGGAGACCCTGCTCTACGCCCCGGAGCTCAAGTTCTACTCAAATCGTGTGACCATGGATGCCCATCTGGACACCAACGTGGCTGGCCTCCATTGTCTGGGCGACTCGTCCGGATGGACCCGCGGTCTCATGATGTCGTCCGTGATGGGTCTCCTCATGGGAGAGGAACTGGCAGGGGAGTGATGTTGCCAGGACCAGCGTGAACTGAGGGGTATCCGGAGGCCATCGGTCCTGGGGCTGGGGTAAGCGGCGGCTCCTCGTGACAGGTGACCGCCTGTGCGGCGTCCCCGTTGACCCGATGTCCGCCCCCCCCTCGCCTTTTGCCCGTTATGCCCCCATCCCTGATGCAGCTCGGATACACTGGTGCATGATGCGTGAATGACGCAGGTCCCGTTATGTGATGAGATGAGTTGGGGGTGCTCCATGTTCTGCCCGTACTGTGGTGCTCCGCTCGATGACGACGACAAGGCCTGTCCTGCCTGTGGACGTGAGGTCAGCTGGCTCTCTGGTGCCCCCATCGCAGATGGCGTCGCGGGCGAGGATGCCTCTCGTGCCGCAGGGCGCTCTGCCGAGGACCCTTCGGCGCCCTCCTCCGATGCCGACGCGACACAGCTCCTCTCCTCCGATGCCTTGGAGCCAGACGATGCCGAGGTCGACCGTGAGCCTTCCCCTGAGGCGAACGCCACCGACGCCGCGGACTCCACGCAGGCCATCGACCCCATGCGTGCCGCGGGCTCCTCTTCGTCGGCTGCGGGCCAGGACGCCGCCTCGACCTTCTCGGGCAACGTGGTCCCGCCGCGTCCGGTGACGCCTCGTCACTGGGCCGAGGACAGCGACGACCTGAGCCTGCGCGGGGCTGTCAACTCAGGCTACCGACCCACTGGCGAGAGGGCCTCGAAGGCCCCGTCGACCAGCATGCTCGTCGGCGTCTGTGTGGTCATGGTCACGGGGTGCCTCGGGTTCATCATCTTCCTCACCAATGGGTTCGGCCTCCTCAGCGCCACGGGGTCCGTCACGCCCATCTCGGTGCAAGCCCCCGTCACGACCGCCAACGCTGCCATGGAGGATGCTGCTGACACCACCTCGGCTTCCACCTCGGACGACTCGGTGAAGGCGAACCTTGCGGCCTATTCCTGGGCCGACCTGTCGGCCATCGCGGCCAAGGTCGAGGCGGCCGGCAGCCGCGAGGATGCCCTCAAGGTCGCCGAGACCTACAACCTCGTCTCCGCCGATGGGACCATCTCGAGCAACGTCACGACCCTGCAGCTGACGGATGGTACGAAGGTCAGCGTTCGTCTGGCGGACGTCTATCATGACGACCTCTCGGACGGTTCCGGCAAGGCCGGCCTCACCTTCGTCTGCACCACCTCGGCAGGAACCCACCGCATGCAGTCCACTGACACCAACACGGGTGGCTGGGAGGGCAGCGAGATGCGCTCCTGGCTCGCCGGCACCGAGCTCTCGGCGTTGCCGAGCGACCTGTCGCAGGCCATCGTCTCGGTCAAGAAGAGCACCGAGAACGTGGGCTACAGCAAGGACCCCTCCTCAGTCACCACCACAGACGACAAGATCTGGCTCCTCTCGTATGCCGAGCTGGCCGGTACGCCCAGCTGGGACTGGGGCGGCGTCGGCAATGCAAGCGCCTACAACGCCATCCTCGGGGCGGAGGGTACGCAGTACGCGTGCTTCTCGGGGTCTTCCTCGAACCTCGTCGTGAAGGACGCCTCGGGTACGGCGACCATCTGGTGGCTTCGCTCGACCTCGCCGAGCAACACCAAGCACTACCGGTCGGTGAGTGCGGGCGGCAGTGCGGCGAGCTACGACGCCTCGAACGAGGAGCACGGCGTCGTGTTCGGGTTCTGCCTATAGGCCTGTCGGCCATGTCCGGCCTGGAAAGCCGACGTCCTCTGCCCCCCCCCCGTCCGCGAGTCGTCTACGGTCCCTGGATATCGACCACCCCATGACAGACACAGGATGCCCCGCCACCTGCTGTAGGTGACGGGGCATCGTCATGCACGTCCATGTGTCATCCGGCAATCGTTGCCGGACCGCGATCACTCGCCGGTGAACGAACCCGAGTCCTCGACGGTGAGGTTCTCGAAGCGCTCGTCGATGAACTGCTCGTCGTAGTGCTCGTCGATCCATTCCTCGAAGCCGTTCGCGGCCGGGATCCCCTCGGCGCGTGCGGTGTTCCTCGAGAAGCAGGTGACGGTGACGAGGGCGTCGAAGACGAGGAAGACGGCCAGTGCCACGACCACGATGACGCGGCCCTTGCCGGTGGAGGCTCGGCGGATGCGGAAGAGCAGCTCGGGCAGGATCACGCGCAGCCAGATGAGGCCCAGGAAGCCCCAGATGATGACGAAGCGCCACGCCGTCCACTTGGTGATGTGGTCGGGAAGCCCAAGGTAGTTCCAAGACTCGGCATGTGCGAAGGTCTCCATGGCCCAGCCGGTGACCTGCTCGAGGCCCGTGCCGAGTGCGGCCGAGATGAGATAGATCTGCCAGGTCGGGCGCTTGCGCAGGCCCCACAGCACCACGGTGAGCAGCACGGCGCCGAAGCCATAGAGCGGGGAGAACGGGCCCCACACCATGCCGACGCGGCTCTCCTTGATGCCGAAGTTGATATACATCCAGACTTCCTCGAGGATGAGCCCGAGGACGCAGGCGATCAGGAAGATGTAGATGAGCTGGTACAGGGTGATGTGGAAGTTCTCGAGGTAGGCGTCCCTCTCCTTGGCCTGGGCCTCGCGGAGCTTGGCCCGCTGACCCTTGTCGAGATGCTGCTTCTTGGCCTCCTTGATCTTGCTGTCGACCAGATTACGCTTGGCCTCGACCTCGGCGTCCTCGGCGGCCATCTCCTTGTTCGCGGCGATCTTGTCCGACACGAGATGGAAGAGGTAGACGCAGAGCTTCACCGCCAATGCGATGATCAGGATGAGCACGAGAATCTGTACCATGAGAGACCCCTTCGGTCGTCTGCGGATGCGGATGTGCCGCACCGCTCGTACAGGGTCCGTGGCAGGGCCACGGAGGGCACACGTCAGAGTTTTTGCCCACATGCATATTAGTGCGTGAAGAACCCATGAAGGACGAGAAATTCAGATAGCTCCCAGATGGGGCGACGCAGGCCTGTGAGCTGTCATTCTCTGCGGGTGGATGGCGCTGCCACATGGAATGGTGGCCGAGGTGGTATCATCTCTTGGCTTATGACTACTCGGCGGCACGGTCGTCCGCTGGCGCAGGCCATGCCGCCGCGCCTGACGTCTTGCCGCCTCTTCTAAGGAGTACCCATGCGTGACAAGCTCGAGAAGCTCATCGCTGCCTACGAGGAGCTCGAGAAGAAGCTGGCCGACCCGGCCGTGATCGCCGACCAGGACGAGTACACGCGTCTGGCCAAGGAGCACTCGCGCCAGTCCGAGCTGGTCGAGAAGTCCCGAGCCTACATCGAGGCCCTGGACGACATCGACGCTGCCAAGGAGCTCCAGCGCGGTGAGTCCGATGCCGACACCAAGGCGATGCTCCAGGAGGACATCTCGGCCAACGAGGCCAAGCTCCCGTCGCTCGAGGAGGACATCAAGTTCATGCTCATCCCGGGTGACCCCAACGACGAGAAGGACACCATCGTCGAGATCCGTGCCGGCGTGGGCGGCGACGAGGCGGGCATCTTCGCGGGAGACCTCTACAAGATGTATGAGCGCTTCGCGGTGGCGCGCGGCTGGAAGGTCGAGGTCCTCTCGTCCTCGCCGTCCGAGGCCGGTGGCTTCAAGACCATCGAGTTCAAGGTCACGGGCGAGAAGGTCTACTCGGTCATGAAGTACGAGAGCGGCGTCCATCGCGTCCAGCGCATCCCCAAGACCGAGAGCCAGGGACGCATCCAGACCTCCACGGCCACCGTGGCGGTCCTGCCCGAGGCCGACGAGATCGACATCCAGATCGCCCCCGAGGACCTGCGCATCGACACCTACTGCGCCAGCGGCCCTGGTGGCCAGTGCGTCAACACCACCTACTCGGCCGTGCGCATCACGCACCTGCCGACCAACACCGTGGTCCAGTCGCAGGACCAGCGCTCCCAGATCCAGAACCGCGAGGTCTGCATGCAGATGCTCCGCGCCCGCCTCTACGAGCAGGAGCTCGAGCGCCAGCAGGCCGAGATGGGTGCCGAGCGCCAGAGCCAGATCGGGCATGGCAACCGAAGCGAGAAGATCCGTACCTACAACCAGCCGCAGGACCGTGTGACCGACCACCGCATCGGGTTCAACGGCACCTACAACGGCGTCCTCCTGGGCGACACGCTCGGGTCGGTCATCGAGGCCCTGGCCGCAGCCGACCGCGCCGAGAAGCTCGCGCAGGCGGTCTAGCCCGACCATGGCGACCACTTGGACGGTGCTCTCGGTCCTCAGATGGACGAGCGACTACCTCGCTCGTCACGATGACCCCCAGCCGCGTCTCTCGGCCCAGTGGCTCGTGTCTGCCGTCACGGGCAAGACCCGCGTCGAGCTCTACACGGACTACGACGAGCCCCTCTCGCAGGCGGAGCTCGACGAGCTCCACGCCGCGATCGAGCGTCGTGCTGCGGGCGAGCCCCTCCAGTACGTGACAGGCGAGATGCCCTTCCGTCACATCGTCCTGCGCTGCGAGCAAGGTGTGCTCATCCCCCGTCCCGAGACGGAGGTGCTGGTGGACGCCGCCCTCGAGGGGGTCGATGCCGTCCCCGGCCCGGCGCGCGTCCTCGAGCTGGGGTGTGGCACGGGCTGCATCGCGCTCTCCATCGCCTCCGAGCGGCAGGGCACGCACGTGGTCGCCACCGACCTCGCGCCCGCGGCCGTCGCGCTCGCGACGCGCAATCGTGATGCGCTCGGACTCGTGCGCGACGTCGACATCGTCGGGTGCGACCTTGCCGCGGGCGTGGACGAGGGGCTCATGGGCACCTTCGACGTGCTCGTCTCGAACCCGCCCTACATCCCGACGCCCGTCATGGCGACCCTTCCCCAGGAGGTCGTGGGCCATGAGCCTGCGCTCGCCCTGGATGGTGGTCAGGACGGCCTCGACGTGTTCCGCCGTATCCTGGCGCTCGCCCCCTCCGTGCTCGCCCCTGGCGGCATGCTCGCGGTGGAGCTCTTCGAGGAGAGCCTCGACACGGCCGTAGGCCTCGTGCGTGCCCAGCCGGGCTGGGCCACGGTGGAGGCACGGGACGACCTCACGGGCCGTCCCCGCGTGCTCGTCGCCGTGCGCGAGGGCGAGCTCGCGGCCCATCCGGAGCCGGAGCATGCCCCAGGCACGGTCATGACCTGCGACCAGTCCCATCCCACCATCGACGTCGTCGCCGCGGCCACCAAGGTGCTCCTCGACGAGGGCGTCGTGGTGGTCCCCACCGACTCCGTCTATGGCATCGCCGCGCTCGCCACACCAGGCAACCCCGGCCACGGGCGAATCTTCTCGATCAAGCACCGTGACCGCGACCAGACCTTGCCCCTGCTCCTGGCAGACGCGACCGATCTTGCCGCCTATGCGGAGAATCCCACGCCGGCCGCCGTGGCGCTCGCCAAGGCCTTCTGGCCCGGCGCGCTCACGCTCGTGGTGCGCGCGTCCGAGCAGGTCCCGGCAGACTATCGGCGTGAGGACGGGACGGTGGCGCTGCGCGTGCCGGACTCCACGCTCGTGCGTGCGATCATCCGCGATGCGGGTGTGCCGCTGGCCTGCACGAGTGCCAACGCTCACGGTGCACCCAGCCCTGCGTCGGCCGCAGAGCTCGAGCCGGCCATACTCACCGACGCAGACCTCACGCTCGACGGAGGGCCCGCGCCCGAGGGCATCGCATCGACTATCGTCATATGCATGGATGGGGCCCCCGCGATCGCACGAGAGGGGGCCATCCCGAAGGAACGCGTCGAGGAGGTCCTCAATGGGCGATAAGGGCACTGCTTCAACCTATGCGGGCGTGACGTTCGACCCCGCAGCCTCGCTTCCAGGAGGGCCCGTGGCCACCACCGCGGCGATGTCCCACGAGGGCATCTCGTTCGCGTCGACCGACGGGCACTCCATCTGCACGGGGGACCTGTGGCTGCCGGAGGGCGGACCGCGTGCCGTGGTGGAGGTCTGCCATGGCATGGTCGAGCACTTCGGCTGCTATCAGGGGTTCGCGGCCGACCTCGTGGCGGCGGGCTATGCCGTCGCCGGGGCTGACGTCATCGGCCATGGGCGGAGCTGCCCCGACGAGGACGACCGCGGGGTCTACGACCCCAAGGTCGGCAAGGATGCCATGGTCGAGGACCTCCACGTGCTGCGTGCCGGCCTCGAGGCGCGCTACCCGGACCTGCCGGTCGTCCTTCTCGGCCACTCGATGGGCTCGTTCGTGGTCCGTTGCTACGCAGGCCGCCATGGGAAG